>NZ_JARVRG010000031.1:0-108012 GCF_030209795.1 Arthrobacter sp. efr-133-R2A-63
GAACAACTCGGCGGACACACCCAAGCCCTCAAGGAAGTCCAAGCCGAAGTCGCCGGGGTAACAGAAGTCACCGACGTTGCCGACTCCTCAAGGGAAGGCAGCCCGCGGCACGCCTAGCGCGGAGGCAGCACGGATGGAGACGGGGGTCCGCCAGATGGAGCGGATGGGCCCCCGCTCGCCATGCCACAGCGGGAACGGGAACAACGTAAGTAGACGGGAAGACAACATGCCAATCCGGGTAGGCGTTATCGGCGCCGGCGTTATGGGCGCAGACCACATCAGGAACCTCTCCACCACCATCAGCGGTGCCGAAGTCACCTTCGTGGCAGACCTCGACGCCGGACGTGCGGCAGCCGCAGCGCCGCCATCCGCGCGCATCACCACGGATCCTTCCGAACTGATCTACTCCAGCGACGTTGACGCCGTCGTCGTCGCTTCCCATGACTCAACCCATGCGGGACTCGTGCTGGAGTGCTTTGAGGCAATGACCCCAGTACTGTGCGAAAAGCCGTTGGCCCCCACGCTCCTGGAAAGCCATGAAGTCGTGGAGGCAGAAGCCGACCTCCTGGCCGCAACGGGTGCCCGGCTGCTGTCGATGGGCTTCATGAGGCGCTTCGATCCCGGTTATGTGGCGCTGCGCGAAGCGACCCGGGCACGCACGCACGGCGAGCCTTTGCAGGTCCACTGCACCAGCCGGACCGCCTCCGCGGGACCCGGCGCGAGCTCGGAGTCCGCCATCACCAACTCGGCCATCCACGAGCTCGACATCATCCCTTGGCTGCTGGATTCGCCCATCACCGAGGTGTCCTGGCAGTCGGGGCGGAGTTCCCGGCGCAGCACCGGTGACCTGCGGGATCCCGCCTTCATGCTCCTGCGCGCGGCCGACGGCACCCTGGCCACGCTCGAACTTTTCCTCAACGCGCAGTATGGCTACACCACCCGGTGCGAGGTCGTGTCTGAGTTCGGCACCACGGCACTGCCCGAACCAGCCGCCCTCGATGTCCGGCACGAGGGGAGGCGCAGTACCGAAATCCCCGCCGATTGGCGTCCACGCTTCGCCGACGCTTACCGCCTGCAACTCCAGGCCTGGATTTCAGCCCTAGAAAAGGGGGAGCCTGCGCCCCTCGCCACGGGTGAGGACGGGCTGCGCGCGTCGCAGCTCGCACAAGCCATGATCCGTTCGCTCCACAGCGACGGGGCCTACACGAAGGTGGCCTACTGATGGTTTCATCCGGCCTTCCGGAGTCCGGTCTTCCGGTGGCCCGTGTGCCGGATTCCCGTGACGCGCCAGCGCTGCGTTGGGGGATCATGGGCCCGGGGTGGATTGCCGAACGCTTCACCGAGTCGGTGCAGGCCTATTCAACGCAAGTGATTGCCGCCGTCGGCTCCCGTTCCTTGGAGCGGTCCAAGACGTTCGCGGACGCTTTCGGCCTACCCGCCGCTTATGGAAGCTACGAAGAGCTGGCTACGGCTCCGGACATAGACATCGTTTACGTGTGCACTCCACACAACTTCCACCACGCGGCTGCAGCACTCGCCATCGACGCGGGCAAACACGTCCTCATCGAGAAGCCGATCGGCCTGAACGCTGTGCAGGCGCGCGATATCGCCGCGCGGGCAAGGGCAGCCGGCGTCTTCGCCGCCGAGGCCATGTGGAGCTTCTTCCTTCCGAAGTTCGACGTGATCCGGCAAGTGCTCGACGGCGGGACGCTGGGCACCGTGACAACGGTCCTTGCAGAATACGGCGAGCACTTCGAACGCAGCCACCGCATCTTCGATCCCGCACTGGCTGGTGGGCCCCTGCTGGACCTGGGCACCTACCCGCTGGCCCTCATCATCGAGGTCCTGGGGGCGCCCGAACGATTGAGCGCTTTCGGACAGCCCCACGAATCCGGTGTCAACGCCCAGCTCTCCGCCATCCTGCAATTCCCGGGCGGAAGCCAGGCCGTGATGAATACGCACCTGCATAATTTCACCCCCACAATGGCCACGATCGTTGGCTCCGAGGCCACGTTGACGATCGATGGCCCTTTCAACATGCCCGGCGGTTTCGAGGTCCGGTTTCCGGACGGCACACGGCTTCGCTACAACGAAGCGGCGGGCGGCCATTTGGAAGGCTTGCACTACGAAGCCGCCGCGGTGGCCCGCGCCATCGCCGCCGGTGACACGGAAACCCGACAACGGCCCCTGGCCTCCTCCATCCGGACGATGGACGTCGCCGATGAAATCCGC
This sequence comes from Arthrobacter sp. efr-133-R2A-63, assembly GCF_030209795.1. Lineage (NCBI taxonomy): Bacteria > Bacillati > Actinomycetota > Actinomycetes > Micrococcales > Micrococcaceae > Arthrobacter > Arthrobacter sp. efr-133-R2A-63. Next base: position 2,233 of record NZ_JARVRG010000031.1, read on the forward strand.
CGCCAAATAGGCATTGAATTCCCGGGCGAAGGCAACGCGCCCGCCTGAGCAATTGTTGTACTGACTATCGAAAGGACCGGCCCATGGCCTACATCGAACAGCATTCAGCCGAACTTCCCACGCCTGTGCGGCTTGGCCTCATAGGCTCCGGCTGGATGGGAGCGTTCCACGGCGAAAGCATAGCCCGCAGGGTTCCCGGCGCGGTCCTTGCCGCCGTCGCCGATCCCAACGTGGACTCCGCCGCGTCCGTGGCTGCCCAGCTTGGTACGGCGAAAGTCACCGCAGACGCAGCCGACATCATGGCCGATCCGGAGATCGATGCTGTGATCATTGCCAGCCCGGCGCGCTTCCATGCTTCCCTGATCGCCCAGGCCGCGGCCGCGGGCAAACACGTGTTCTGCGAAAAGCCCGCGGGGCAGAGCCTCGAAGAGCTCGACGCCGCGCTCCTCGCCGTCGAAACGGCACGGGTACATTTCCAGATCGGCTTCAACCGCCGCTACGCCACTGACTTCCAGGCCGCCAAGAAGGACCTGGCCGAAGGGATTGTGGGGGAGCCGCAGCTCTTGCGCTCGTTGACGAGGGATCCAGGCACCGGGAGCATCGGACACGCAGCCAGGATTCCGGCCTGGACGATCTTCCTGGAAACCCTCATCCACGATTTCGACACGCTGAACTGGTTCAACGAAGGCGCCGAGCCGGTGGAGGTCTACGCCGTCGCGGATGCTTTGGTGGAACCGGGCTTGCGTGACCAGGGATTCCTGGACACCGCCGTGGTCACTGTCCGCTACAGCAATGGAGCCTTGGCAGTGGCGGAAGCCAACTTCAGCGCTCTTTACGGCTACGACGTCCGGGGCGAAGTCTTCGGCTCCAAGGGCATGGTCCAGGCAGGACGGCCCACTGAAACGGCTGCCCTGAGATACACGGCAGAGGGCCTTTCGGCCGAAACCCCGAGGCTCAACGTGGAACTGTTCCGCGATGCCTACACTGACGAACTCGTGGACTTCACGGCGGCAGTCCGCGCGCGCCGCGATGGCACGCAGCCGCCGTCGGGCGCCTTCACCCTCACCCCAGGAGCTGCTGACGCGCGGCGCGCCTTGGCGATGGCGCTGGCGTGCATCGAATCGGTCCAGCGCGGCGGACCCGTGGAGGTACCTACCGTCTCGAGCAACAAGGCCGGTGTCTGATGCGGCTCGCCGTGTGCGCCGAAATGGTCTTTACGGAGCTGCCGTTCACCGAACGGGTACGCCGGATCCACGAGGCGGGATTCGACGTCGAACTCTGGGACTCGAGGAACAAGGACATTGCAGCACTCAGGTCGAGCGGCGCGGTCTTTTCCTCCATGACCGGATACACCTCGGGGAGCCTGGTTGACGCCGAAACCGCCGACGATGTGGTGAGGACCGCCAAAACGCTGATTCCGACCGCCTTGGAACTCGGCGTCAGCCGCATGGTGGTGCACTCGGCCCAGCTCATCGACGGCAAAGCAGCCCGTCCCGTCTACCGGTCCAACGGCAGCATGTGGATCACGGGTGTCCGGACCTTGGAGCGCCTTGGCGCGCTCGGGGAAAAGCACGGACTGACGTTCTGCCTCGAAAACCTCAACACCGTGCTGGACCACCCCGGAATTCCGCTGGCGCGGGCCAAGGACACCCTCACGCTCGTGGAGGCGGCCGGACACCCCCATGTGAAGATGATGCTGGACCTGTACCACGCACAATTGGGGGAGGGGAACCTCATTGAGCTGGTCCGCACCGCCCTGCCGCATATCGGCGAGATCCAGGTGGCGGACGTCCCGGGCCGTTGCGAGCCCGGGACCGGCGAGATCAACTATCCGGCTGTTGCCCGTGCGCTCGCGGCTGCGGGCTACGAAGGCACCGTCGGCATGGAGGCATGGGCCAGAGGCGACGACATGGCGGCGCTTGAGGCGTTCCGCCGGGCGTTCACGGTTGAGGCCGAAGAGTCCCTGGACAGCTCAGCTTTTTCAACGGAGGTAGCACTATGAAGGACGTCGTTCTCGGGCTGGTTGGAGTAGGGCGGATCGGCGTGATGCACGCCAACAACATTGCAGCCCTCAACGGGGAACTGAATGCGCAGGGCATCAAGGTGCAGTTGCGGCTCACGGATGTGGCCGAAGAACATGCCCGTCGGATCGCGGCGGGGCTCGGCGCGCAATTCCTGCCCTCCGTAGAGGCCTTGATCGCGTCCGGAGCGGATGGGCTGGTCATCGCGACCGGAACGGGCACCCACCCGGAACTGATCCGCGCGGGAGTGGACGCCGGTATTCCGGTGTTCTGCGAGAAGCCCGTGGCCATGAATGTGGCCGAGTCGCTGCCTGTCCTGGAGCATATCCGTGCCAACGATGGTGTGGTGCAGATCGGCCACCAACGTCGCTTCGATGCCGGATACCTCGAGGCCAAGCGCGCCTACCAAGCCGGAGAACTCGGGTGGATCCACTCGCTGCGCGCCGTGACCTGCGATATGGCTCCGCCGCCCGTGGAGTTCCTGGCGACGTCCGGCGGGCTGTTCCGTGATTGCTCGGTCCACGACTTCGACATCCTGCGCTGGTTGACCGGCCGCGAAATCGTGGAGGTCTATGCCAAGGGTTCCAACAATGGCGATCCCGCCATCGGCGAAGTGGGCGATGTGGACACCGCCTTGGCTCTGATCACGTTCGACGACGGGACCGTTGGCACCGTGTCGGCAACGCGTTACAACGGGGCTGGACACGACGTCCGACTCGAAATCCAAGGCTCGAAGCATTCCCTCATGGTTGGCCTGGACGAGCAGACAGCCATGGAATCAGCCGAGACCGGCGTAGCGTTCCCGTCCGGAGAACCTCACAAGACCTTCGCCGAACGCTTCGACCAGGCCTATCGTTCTGAAATGGCAGCCTTCGTTGAACTGGTCCTGGGCCAACGGGAGAACCCGTGCACTCCGGAGGACGCCGTCGCGGCTTCCCGGGTGGCGGATGCGGCGCAGGAGTCGCTCGCGAGCGGGGTCCCGGTCAGAGTGGCACTCGTGACGGCCTAGGCCAGTTAGGCGGTTCCAGGCCCCAACTGACTCGCAGTTGTTGTCGTTTTGGAGGCCCAGAACGACAACAACTGCTAGTCAGTTGGGTGTGGGAACTCCTTAGGCGCCGAACGGCAAGCGGGGGTCGATGTCCTGTCCGTCCCAGCTCTGCCGTACCCACCCGTGGTGGGGGTCGTCGCTGATGAGCCATTCGCGCACGGGCCCCGGGCCGGCCATGACGTTCAGGTAGTACAAGTCGTAGCCGGGAGCGGCCATGGCGGGGCCGTGCCAGCCATAGGGAACAAGAACGACGTCGCCGGTCCGAACCTCCGCGGCAACGTCGATCGGGCGCTCATCGGAGGCGTAGACGCGCTGGTAGCCGATCGCGTCGGCGTCAGCAGGCGCACCGGAGGGGTCGGCCACGCGGGTCTCGAAGTAGTAGATCTCCTCGAGCTGCGTTTCGCCGTCCTTTTCCTCGTCATGCTTATGCGGGGGATAGGAAGACCAGTTGCCCGCGGGCGTGAGCACTTCGCAGACGATGAAACGGTCGGCCTCGAGGGCGGCGGGAGTACCGAAGTTATGGACCTGGCGCGAACAGTTGCCTGCTCCGCGCAGCTCAACGGGGGTCTCCGCGGCGGTCACCAGCCTAGTGGGGTATGACGCGTTGGCCGGGGCGGTCGCGACGGCGACGCGGCCGCCGTCGGGCGAGCTGATGGTGACAGCGGCGTTCGTGCCGGAATACAGGACATCGCTGGGGCCGTGGAAAACCGACGCCCGCCCCGCAAGGGGATAGTCGACGTCGTCGACCGTCACTGTGAAGGCGCCGTTGAGCGGAACCACGATCCGCTCTTCTGCTGCGGCGGGAAGCTCGACGGCGGCGCCCGCGGCGAGCGTGGCGACCTTAAGCCCGGTGTGGGCCCAACCGTCCACGGCCAACGCGGAATCGGAGGTTCCGAGAGAGATGTCCCAATCGCCGTCGTTGGCGGTGCCCAGTGGATAGACCCAGTTGGCCATGGAGTTATGTCCTTGCGTTAGCGCTGTACGAGTGTCATTTCAAAGCTGTAGGAATCGGCCCGATAGACGTGGTGGCCGGTCTCGACCATGCGTCCGGTGTCGTCGACGGCGGTGCGCTCCATGGTGACCAAAGCCGAGCCGACCTCCGCCTCCAAGAGCGGCGCCTGGTAGTCGTTGGCGATCATGGCGCCGATCCGCTGCGAGGCGAGGCGGAAGTTGACCCCGCCGCGGCGGAGGATGGCGTAGAGGCCTTCTGCCTGGAGCATGGATTCGTCCATGGAGGTTATGTCGTCGCGGACCCAGTTCTCCATGAGCGCCAGCGGCTTACCGCCCACTTTGCGCAGGCGGGTGAAGTGGTAGACCTTGGAACCGGCCGGAAGCTGGAGTGCGGTCAGCGTGGCTGCGTCGGCTTCCATGTGCGAGAAGCTGAGGACCTGCGTTGTGGGCTTCTTGCCGTTGTTGGTCAGGTCGTCGTACAGGCTGGAGAGTTCCAGGGGCCGGCGGACCTGGCTCGACACCACCTGCGTGCCGACGCCGCGCTTGCGGACCAACAGGCCCGAACGGACAAGCTCGTCCATCGCCTTGCGCATCGTGGGCCGGGACAGGTTCAGCTGGGCGGCGAGGTCAATCTCGTTGTCCAAACGGCTTCCGGGCTCCAACACTCCGCTGTGGATGGCGGCCTCGATGCCCTGGACCACCTGATGGTACAAAGGCACAGGGGAAGAACGGTCGATAGTGAGGCCAAGTTGATTCGCCATTGCATGCTCCCTCGCATTCCGGGACTGTCCCGGAAGTTGCAAGCATGTCCGCTCATGTTCGCTTGATAGGACATACTGCTTTACTGATGATAGCAGGAGCATTGCGCGGGTCAAGGGTGCCTGAGGTGCGTTTATCGTGCCTTGTCACAGGTTTTGTAGGGACATGTCCAGACATCAGGACGAGGCATCAATTGCCTTAGCCGCGGGTGGGCCTTTCTGCGTCCGGTGCCATCCGGCGTCGGGCGCTTTCAGCGGCGGAGTCGGGCGCTGCTGCGTTGACGGACGTAGCCGACGGCGGCAAGCACCGCGCCCAGTCCCTCGGCGGCCGCGCTGAGGGTCTTCTCGAAAAACCATACGGGCTCGTACATGGACGGGAGCGGACCGATGGCCGGTATGTCGACATATCGGTAGAGGAGGACGGCTATGAAGGCGCTTCCAGCAACTACCACCGCGGCCGCGTAGGCCGGCCGGTTGCCGCGGATCAGGACATACAGGCCGACGAGGATTGCAACAGCGGCCTCGATCCGAAACAGGTTGCCTTCCCCGATTCCACCAGGCGCACCCAATTGGTAGCCGGAGGCCAGATCGAGGTGCACTACAGCGTCGATGCCCAGGGCTGCCGCTATAAGCAGTCGCAGCAGGATGTCCCTCGGCCTGCGGTTCATCGGCTTGCGGCGGGCCGCTTCACGGGTGCTCACTTTACGACCAGCGTTCCGTGCATGTTCGAGTGATAGGCGCAGTGGTAAGGGTAGCTGCCCGGTGTGGTGGGCGCCGTGAACTGCGCTGTCCCGCCCCCGCCATCGATGGCAGCGTCGAACGACTTTCCATCGTCCGAGGTGACCGTGTGAGCCTGGGCGTCCTCGTCCTTCACGGTGATTTTGGCCCCCGGGCTGACCGACACGGGTCCTTGGTAGCCGAAGTCCTTGATGGTAATGGTGAGCGATGGGGAGGTCCCGGAAGGCGGAGCAGTCGAGGAGGCGGCAGAAGGCGGGCTTGACGATGCGCCCTGGTAACCAGTTCCGGATGCCCCGCAACCGCCCACGGCGATCAGGGCGGCCGCTCCAACGATGACCATCATGGCCTTGGGGTTGTTCCTCATGATTGGTTCCCCGCTCCTCGTGTCCGGTGGCGCGAATGTGCTTGCCACATTGATGAGACGAATTCCGGAGCGGTCAGGTTCACGGGAACTAGTACTTTGCTTGCCGCCGGCGGAGGCGGCCCGCTCGGTCACCCCACCGGACGCAGCGTCCTGCAGACCTCCACGAAAGCCTTGAACGGGGCGAGCCGTTCCTCCTCAGGCAGCTGCGAGGCCTCGGGATGCCATTGCACGGATGCCACCCAGCGCTGCGGATCCTCGAGGGCCTCCACTGTCCCGTCCTCTGCGACCGCCGTCACCACCAGGCCATCGCCTACCCGTGCCACGGCCTGGTGATGTCCCGAAGCGATACGCACCGAGTCGCGCGAGCCATAGAGCCCGGCCACCTTGGAATCCGGTGAAAGTTCGACGTCGTGCCACGCCCAGGCGCTGAGCCCACCGTCCGCCGTGGTCACGCCGTTGTGTTCCACCGCAGACGGGTACATGTCCTGGATCAGCGTCCCGCCATAGACAACGTTGAGGAGCTGATGGCCACGGCAGATGCCAAGGGTGGGCAAACCGGCGTCGAGCGATCCACGGGCGACCGCCAAGTCCAGGCGATCCTGGTCGGGGTTCACGTCATAGCAGGCGTCGGTCGCTTCTTCCCCGTAGAGTCGCGGATCCAGGTCCCCACCGCCGGGCAGCAGGACCCCGTTGAGGGATCGGAGTTCGGCGGCCAGCGGACCTGCTTCGTCGGTGAAGGAAGCGTCCAGCAGCACAGGCTCCGCACCGGCGTCGCGCATTAGTTCGACGATGAAGTCGAAGAGTTCATTCGCCTCGACCACGCGGGCATCCGCGCTTTCGGAACTGCTGAGGCGGACAGGAATGCCGATCCGGGGCCTTAAGCTTCTTTGCTGTTCGGAAGTCTGCATCCTCCATGATGCACTGGCCGGTCGACTCCTGCGCAACGGGAACCGCGGGCTTACGCTGATGCCATGAATCCGTCCCGCGCCCTGACTCCCAGTCCCCGCACGCTCGAGATTGAGAGCGTGGCCCATTTCGACAAGCTGCTGAGCTCCGGTGCCGCAACGATGCACGGATGGCACGCCCAGTCGCTAGACCTGCGGGGCCGACGAGCGGACCTCGAGAGGCTGGATCCGCAAGGCGCCATCTTCCTGGGCTGTACCTTCGACGACGGCGTCGAGGACTCCCTGCGCAGCCGCGGCGCCCTCATCTTTCCGAAACTCCGCGGAGTGCCCTTCAACCCGTACCGGGGCAGCCTCTACAGCGCCGCCGAACTGTACGAGGACATTGACTCCACCGAGTACGAAGCAACCCTGGACGCGCAGGTCTATCACTGGAGCATCATGCCGGGGCAGCGGACCAGCCTGGATGCCACCCTCGCTGCCGCGCTGCACGACCACGCGATCGGGGATGCGCTGGACGAGCTCCTGGGCAACGGGGATTTCGCGGGGACCAAGGTCGTGGGAGTCATGGGCGGGCACGCCGCACAACGCGGAACCACGGACTTCCACGACGCCGCGCGGCTGGGGCGGCTCCTGGCTCTGTCGGGCTTCACGGTAGCCACCGGGGGAGGACCGGGTGCCATGGAAGCCGCCAATTTGGGCGCCTACTTGAGCGGCCTGCCCGACGCCGACTTCACCGTCGCGCTGCAATCGCTCGCGGCGGTGCCGGGTTTCCGCCCCTCGGTGACGGCGTGGGCGCGGGCGGCGGCCGCCGTCGTCGGGCAACATCCGAGCGGAACGACGTCGCTGGGCATCCCCACCTGGTTTTACGGGCACGAGCCGCCCAACCTCTTCGCCACACACATCGCCAAGTACTTCGCCAACTCCGTGCGGGAGGCGATCCTGCTGGAGCTATGCAACGGCGGGATCGTATTCCTTCCGGGCTCCGCCGGCACCGTGCAGGAAATCTTCCAGGATGCGTGCGAGAACTTCTACGGCGCCCCGGAAACCGTCACGCCCATGGTGCTCGTAGGTCGCGACCATTGGGAGCGCAAGTATCCAGCGTGGCCCATGTTGCAGAGCCTTGCCGCCGGGAAAGTGATGGAGGGCCGGATCTTCCTGGTGGACAGCGTCGAGGAAGCACTCGCCGTCGTCGCGGGCTAGGCGCCTCACACGGGACATGCCCAGCCAGCCCTGGCTTGGCGTCCCGACCCGGCACTTAGGGACATGTCCAGCCTTGGCCTGGAACATTGGGCATATTGCGAATATGCCCATCTTTGGACTTCAGGGCTGGACATGTCCCTATCGGCGAAAGCATTATGCCCGCTGCTGAGCCCTAGGGCTGGGCATGTCCCTTGGCCGGTTGGTGGACATGTCCATTGCGTGACTTCAGAGCGGGGCATGTCCGGTGCGATGCGGGGATGCCAGGTTAGTGCGGGGATGCCAGGTTAGTGTGGGGGCCGCCCGCCCAGTCGAACGGTGACTTTGCGGGCTGCGTCTTGGCATGCCTCGCCGAGGCTGGCGAGGGTGTCCTGCGAGACCCGGAACTTCGGCGCAGGTATGAGGACGGAGGCCACGATGTCTCCGCGGTGGTCAAAGACAGGCGAAGCAACACCGACTTCTTCGATTGACGTTTCGCCGAAATTGAAGGCCCATCCCCGGGTCACAGACTCCTTGAGCCGGATCAGGTAGGCCTCGAGGGACTCCTCGTCGAGACCGGGCAATCTGATGGAGCCGCTGCGGAGGAGCTTGCGGACGCGGTCGGCGTCTTCGGCGGCAAGAAAGACCTGCACCGAAGAGCTGAGCGCCTCGTTGTAGCGGGCACCCAACGGTGCGAGGTGCTTGACCTGGTGGCGGCTGGCGATTTGCTCCACGCACATGGATTCGCTCCCGTTCCATACCATAAGGGCGCTCGTCTCGCCTGTCCGTTCGCTCAGCTCGCGCAACACGGGATAGGCCACCCGGCGCTCTTCCAGCTCGGCGAGGAGCGGCCCGGCAAGGGCGATCATCCCCAGGCCCAGCCGGAAGCGGCGGGACTCGGGGTCGCGCTCCACCAAGTGTTCCTGTTCGAAGGTCGCGAGGATTCGGGACACCGTGCTCTTGTGCAAGCCGATCCTGCCGGCGATCTCGGTGACACCCAGGAGGGGTTCCTCGGCGGTGAAGCTGCGCAGCACGGCAATGGCGTTCTCAAGTACCGAAGCGCCTCTGGAATCGCCGGTGGCCGGGGTTTCACGTTCTGCTGGGGTCATGATGGTCACTATATGGCTCTTTTAATGGGGACATGCCCAGCCTTGGCCTAGAGCAATGAGCATATGAGTCATATGTCCACTGCTCGGGCGCAAGGCTGGGCATGTCCATGGGTAACGTGGGGGTCAGGCGCCGATGATGTTGTATTCCGGGCCGAAGGGGAACTTGGTGATGTTCTCGGCACCGTCTTCACCGACCACCAGGATGTCGTGCTCCCGGTACCCGCCGGCACCCGGCTGGCCATCGAGGACGGTGATCATCGGTTCCATGGAGACCACCATTCCCGGTTCCAGAACGGTGTCGATGTCTTCGCGCAGTTCCAGTCCGGCTTCGCGGCCGTAGTAGTGCGAGAGGACGCCGAAGGAGTGTCCGTAGCCAAAGGTGCGGTTGGCGAGCAGTCCATGCGAAACATAGATCTCGTTGAGCTCCGCGGCGATGTCCTTGCAGACCGCCCCGGGCTTGATGAGTTCCAGTCCGCGCTTGTGCACGTCCACGTTGATGTTCCACAGCTCCAGGGAGCGTGCATCGGGTTCGCCGTAAAACAGAGTCCTTTCCAGGGCCGTGTAGTAGCCCGAGGTCATGGGGAAGCAGTTCAGCGACAGGATGTCGTGTTCCTGGATCTTGCGGGTGGTTGCCCAGTTGTGGGCGCCGTCCGTGTTGATGCCGGACTGGAACCACACCCAGGTATCGCGGATTTCTGAGTCCGGGAACGTGCGGGCGATCTCGTGCACCATGGCCTCGGTGCCGATCAACGCCACCTCGTACTCGGTGATGCCGGCAGTGATGGCATTGCGGATCGCTTCGCCGCCGAGGTCGCCGATCCGGGCGCCGTGCTTGATGACCTCGATTTCCTCGGCGGACTTGATCATGCGCTGGCGCATCGCGGCCTGGGCGACGTCCACAAGGGTCGCTCCGGGGAAGGCGGCCTGGATCTTGTTGCGGTTGTCCAGGGGAAGGGAGTCGTCCTCGACACCCAGGCGCCGGACGTTGATCCCGCGGGTGCGCAGCACTTCCTGGATGCCGAAGATGTAGTTGTCCCGGCGCCAGTCCGTGTAGACCAGGTTGTCCCCGTAGCTGCGGCGCCACGGCATGCCGGCGTCGATGTTGGCGGTGACCGTGACGGTGTCGTCGGCCGTGACCACCATGGCGTAGGAGCGGCCGAAGTAGGTGAACAGGAAATCGGAGTAGTACTTGATGGAGTGGTAGCTGGTCAGGACAACGGCGTCCAGTTCCTTCTCTGCCATGATCCGGCGAAGGCCCGCAAGGCGTCGCTCAAACTCTGCGTCAGAGAAAGTCAGGGAGACCTTCTCTCCGTTGTTGAGGACCTTGAGGCGCTCAAGCTTGGTGACGTCGCTGACGGCTTCATTCTCGGTGATGGTCATGGGTGGTGTTCCTTTCAATGGGTGGGTTGTTTTCAGTCCTGCTGCAGGGGCTTCTTGGAGGTCTCCACAGCGAAGAGGACCGCGATGAGGGAAATGACGGAGGCTGCCACGAGGTACCAGCCGGGGGCCAGTTGGTTGTGGGTCAGGCCGATGAGGAGTGTTGCCATGAACGGGGCGGTGCCGCCGAACAGGGCGTTGGAGAGATTGAAGCTGACGGCGAAGCCGCTGTAGCGGACCCTCGTGGGGAAGAGCTCGGCGAGGAAGCTGGGCAGCGTGCCGTCGTTGAGTGTAAGCATCGCGCCCAGCAGGATCTGCACCAGGACGATGACCAGGAAATTGCCGGTATCGAGGAGCATGAACGCCGGAACGGTTAGCACCACGAACAGCACGGAAGCGGTGATGAGCATGCGCTTGCGGCCGAACCTGTCCGATGCGATCCCGGTCAGGAAAATGAATCCGATATAGCTGAGGAGGGCAATCGTCGTGGCCAGGAACGATTCGGCTGCGCCGAAGTGAAGCTCCTCGGAAAGGTACGTGGGCATATAGCTGAGGATCACGTAGAACCCGACGGCGTTGAGCAGCACGGCGCCCGTCGCAATGATCAGCTGCTTGCGGTACGTCTTGAACATGGCGAAGGCCGGAGCCTTGACCGCGGTGTCCTTCGCGGCCATTTCGCGGAATGCCGGGGTGTCCTCGAGTTTGGTGCGGATGTAGCGGCCAATCAGGCCCATCGGGGCTGCCAGGAGGAAGGGCAGGCGCCAGCCCCACTCGCCGAGCTGGTCGGCGCTCAGCACCGAACTGAGCAGCGCCGCCAGCAGGGATCCGAGCAGCAGGCCTGCCGCTGTACTGGCGGGTACGACGGCGGCATAGAGTCCGCGTCGATTGGCCGGTGCGTATTCCACCAGGAAGGCTGAGGCACCCGCGTATTCGCCTGCTGCCGAGAAGCCTTGAACAACGCGGACGAGCAGCAGGAGGACCGGCGCCATGACACCGATGGTGTTGTAGCCGGGGATCAGTGCGATGCAGAACGTTGCCACGGACATGAGCACGATCGACAGGGAGAGTGCCTGTTTGCGTCCGAGGCGGTCACCGATGTGGCCCCAGATGAATCCGCCCAGTGGACGGACGAAGAACGAGACGGCGAAGACGCCGAACGTGGCGAGCAGGGCTGTCTGCCGGTCCGATGCGGGGAAGAAGACGGTCGAGATAATCCCGGCAAGGTAGCCGTAGACGGCGTAGTCGAACCACTCGACGAAGTTGCCGATGAAGCTGGCAGTGATGACTCGGCGTCGGGTGTCTTTACTGACTGTGTGGCTGTCGGCTGGCTTTGGTGTGCCGCCCGGGGCGGCTGTCGCATCGGGAAGGCCGGATCCGCCTTTGGATCCGGCATGAGCGCTTCCCGGGATTGCTGCGACGGAGGATGTTTCGTTTTTCATGAATCCACCAAGAACTTTGGGGTTGCATTCAACGCAACGCTGTTGCACCAGAATAGATGTGTCGCGCATCACCGTCAAGGGCTTCCGGTAACTATCCAACTGTCTCGCAATAGATGTCGTCATGGACGCTCAAAACGACAACAAGTGCGAGCTAGTTGGGGAGGGTGGCGCACTCACTGCAACATGGTTGCTTTCTTTGGGTGGAATCTCGGTCCGGAATGCAAAAAAGAAGCTCCCCGGATCCAGGGATCCGGGGAGCTTCAAAGCAAGCGTGAAAGGACTATTTGAGCCAGGCAGCCACCGCATCCGGGTGGGCATCCACCCATTTCTTGGCAGCGGCATCGGGCTTCATGCCGCCCTGGATGTCCGTTGCGACGGAGTTCTGGTCCGCGTTGGTCCATGAGAAGGCCTTGAGCAGTTTCGCGGCGGGAGAACCGCTGTCCGCAAACTTCTTGGCCATCACTTTGTTCAACTTGTAGTCGGGGTAGTCGCAGGCCACCTTCTCGGCGTCGGCATCGCAGCCCGGAGTGTAGGCGGGCAGGCTGACCTTCTTGAGGGGGACCTCGGAAAGGAACCATTGAGGCTCGTAGAAGTACCCCAGCAGCGGCGTCTTGTTCTTCTCCGCCGTACGGAACGACTGGATCAATGCTGCTTCCGAACCGGAGAAGACCACTTTGTAGTCGAGGCCTAGATTCTTGACGAGGGCTTCATCGTTGGTGACGAACGCCGGGTCGCCATCCAGTACCTGGCCTTTGCCGCCCGACTCGGACGTGGCAAACAGGGACGCGTATTTGTTCAGGTTCTTGCTGTCCAGGATGTCCGGGTATTTCTGGACCATCCATGGTGGTACGTACCAGCCGATATGCCCTTCGTTGCCCGTGGGACCAGCGTCCACCGCGACCTTCTGGTCGGTGATGTACTGCTTTGCGAGGTCCTCGTGACCCCAGTTCTCAAGGATGACGTCGACTTCTCCCGAGCCGAAGCCCTGCCAGGAAATCTGTTCCGACAGGTCCTTCTGGACTACAGTGCAACCAAGTTTGTTTTGGGCTATGTAGCTGTAAACAGCCGCATTTGCCGTGTAGCCCACCCATGCGTTGAGGGCCACGTTGACGGTTCCGCAGGGGGTGCCCGAAGCGCCGGCTGCGGCCGCCTGATTGACTGTTGCGCCGCCGCAGCCGGCTAGCAACAGGGCGGCAGCGACGGTTCCGGCGAGCGTGGGAATTGTTCGTTTCAACAGCAGTCCAGCTTTACTCATGGTTGGATCTCCTTGGGTGGGGCAGTGTGTTGGGGGAGTGCGTGAGACTGTGCCCGTTAGTGGGCGGGTGATTTTGCCGAAGGGACTTTTCGGACGGGGTTGGCTGCGGCAGCCTGGGTCATGCGATCCAACAGGATGCCGAGGAAAACGATGGCCAGGCCTGCGGCGAGGCCCTTGCCGAACAGCGAACTTTGGACAAAGCCGGCAACGACGTCGTACCCAAGGCCACCCGCTCCGACCAGCGCTCCGACTACCACCATGGCGAGGACGTAGATCAGGCCCTGGTTGGCCGCGAGGGCCAGGGATTGCCGAGCCATGGGCAGCTGGACCTTCGTGATGACTTGCCAGGGAGTTGAGCCGCTGGACACGGCAGCTTCCATGACGGTGGGCGAAATTGCGGCGATGCCGTCGGCCGTGATCTTGATGGCCACGGGCGCCGCGTAGATGATGCCGGCAATGATGGCGGTGAACCGTGTGGCGCCGAAGAGGCCCAGGAACGGAACGAGGTAGACGAAAGCCGGCATGGTCTGTCCGGCGTCGAGCATGGGCCGCATGAGCTGGTCCACTTTGTCGGACCTGCCCATGGCCACGCCGAAGATGACGCCCAGGACCATGACCACTGCGGTGGCAACGAGGGTTCCTGCCAGGGTGACCATGGCATCGCTCCACAGGCCCAGGTAAATGATCACGGCCAAGCACGTTGCCGTGACCGCTGCCAACTTCCAGCCGCCGAGGGCAAACGCCGCCACGACGATCACGGCAACCAGGAGGTAGAAAGGCGTCTCTGTCAGGAGTGACTGGAACGGGTTGAGGATTCCGTTCGTGACTGCCTCACGGAAGGACACCGTAAAGAGGAAGAGGTTGGTCTGGAGCCATTCGCTCGCGGAGCTCACTCCGCTGACAATGGCCGGTCCAATGTTGAGGTCCTTCGGGAAGGCGGCGGCCCAGAGCATCGTCCGGGACAACTGGACGGTGACGAGCACCACAAGCAAGCTGACGGCCAGCAGAATGTATCTGATTCGCCGCGATATCCGGCGCCTGCGGTTTGCTCCGGGTTCGGCCCGGCGGCTTGCGGCCGTAGTCACGCGGTCCAACACTATGGCCAGCAGGACGATCGACAGTCCGGCATTGACCGCCGTGCCGACGTCGAGCGACTGCAGGGCGCGGATAACCACCTGTCCCAGCCCGGGGGCAGCGATCAGCGCCGCGATGGTCACCATGGACAGCGCGGCCATGGTGCTTTGGTTGATCCCCATGACGATGGTGCGCCGGGCGAGCGGGAGCTGCAGGGTGACGAGCCGCTGCCAACCGGTGGTTCCCAAGGAGTCGGAGGCTTCGCGGGTGTTTTCCGGGATGCATCGGATGCCATGCGCCGTCAGTCGGATGACGGGCGGTGCTGCGTAGATCACGGTGGCGATCACGGCGGAGGCGGGTCCGATCAGGAAGATGAGGGCCAGCGGTGCCAGGTAAACGAAGGTGGGAAGGGTCTGCATGAAGTCGAGGACGGGGGTGATTACTTTGGCAACCCGGCCGTAGACTCCTGCGAGGACTCCGAGGGGGATGCCGAGAGCCAAGGTGAAGAGCACGGCTGTGAGGACGAGGGCGAAGGTGTAAGCCGCTTCCGTAAACAGCCCCTGAAGGCCGAAGAAGACGAAGGCGGCTGCTGTCAGCAGGGCCACGCGGGCGTTGCCCACCGCCAAGGCGATCCAGCTGAGCAGCGCGACGGTTCCCAGCCAGCCGATTTCCGGCAGCCGAAGCCCGGTGGTGCTGGCGGCGAAAACGCCGATGAACAGGTTTGCGACGGCGTCGACGGCGGCCCGGAGGGGTGTGAAAACGTACTGGAAGACGGGATTGTCGGCCCGGTTTGAGGCCACCCAGGCATTGAATTGGTTGAGGGAGCGGTGGAGGTCGGTGAGCTCCGACGCCGGCAGCGTGAGGGTCGCCGTGCCGTGGAGGAACAGGAATCCGACGAGCCAGACGACGCCGGCCCCGCCCAGAAGGAGGGTGCGGCGGCTTAACCGCTTGCGCGGTGCGCGGACGGAAACGAGGCCGGTCTGAACCGGGGCGCGATCGCGGACGAGTGTGGACATCACGCCGCAACTTCCGTGCTGCGGATGACCGACAAGATGCTGTCGCGGTCGATCTGGCCGGTGATCTTGCCGGAGTCTTCCACCAGGACAGGGCACGATGAGTTCATGACGGTGGGAATGGCGTCGCGGATGATCGTGCCTGCGCTCAGGACCGGAGCATCCCCGGGAGTGCCTAGTGCTACGGGATCGGTGATCCACTTGAGTGTCAGGACATCCGCGCGAGGCACCTCGGAGACGAAGTCGGCGATGTATTTGTCCGCAGGCGATCCGACGAGATCGTCGCCTGTGCCGCATTGGACCGTCTCCCCGTTCCGCATGATCAGGATGCGGTCCCCGAGTTTGAGCGCTTCGGAAAGGTCGTGGGTGACGAAAACCATCGTCTTTCCCATTTCTTTGTGCAGCCGGATGACCTCCGCCTGCATATCGCGCCGGATGAGCGGGTCCAAGGCGGAGAACGGTTCGTCGAAGAGGATAGTGTCCGGATCGCCTGCCAAGGCGCGGCCAAGTCCGACGCGCTGTTGCATTCCGCCGGAGAGTTGATCGGGGAAATGCTGCTCGTAACCTTTGAGGCCTACGAGCTCGATGATTTCGCGGGACCTGGCATAGCGCTCGTTCTTGGCGGCGCCACGGATCTGCAGCCCGTAGGACACGTTGTCCAGCACGGTGCGGTGCGGCAGGAGGCCGAAATGCTGGAAGACCATGGACATTTTTCGCCGACGCAGCTCCCGAAGCTCGCCGGTTCCCGCTTGCATCACGTCCTTGCCGTCCACCAGGACGCTCCCCGACGTCGGTTCGATGAGCCGGGTGAGGCACCGGATCAGGGTGGACTTTCCTGATCCGGACAGGCCCATGACGACGAACACTTCGCCCTTCGCGACGTCGAAGTTCATGTCGCGCACTGCGGCATTGCACCCTGTGCGTTCAAGCAATTCGGCCGAGCTCAAAGCCGAGAGCCCGGGATCCTTGGGGATCTTTTCACCTCCGGGGCCGAAGACCTTCCAGAGGTTGCGCACTGATATGTCAGGACTGCTCATTGCTGTACTCCTGCCTGTGACGGCTCGAACCAATGGCTGGGCCCGGGGCTGATGTTTTGCCAGATGTGCTTCGTTTCTCGGTATTCGGCCAAGCCCGCGAGCCCCAATTCACGGCCATTGCCGGACTGTCCGAAGCCGCCCCATTCGGCCTGCGGAACGTACGGGTGGTAGTCGTTGATCCAGACCGTCCCGTGGCGCAACGCTTCGGAGACCCGCTGGGCTTTCGATGCGTCTGCCGTCCACACGGCGCCGGCCAGTCCGTAGACGGTGTCGTTGGCCAGCCGGACGGCCTCTTCCTCGGTGGTGAATGCTTCCACCGTCATGACGGGGCCAAAGGATTCCTCTTGGACCACGCGCATCGAGGTGCTGCACCCGTCCAGCACGGTGGGCGGGTAGAAGCTGCCACCGGCCAACTCCGGGCTGTCCGGAATGAAGCCGCCGCACAGCAGCCGGGCGCCTTCCGCAAGCCCGGCCTGCACATAGGCGTGGACCTTGTCCCGGTGGGCGGTGGAGATCAGCGGGCCTGTCTGGGCTTCCTGGTCGAAGGGCCCGCCCAGCCGGATCCGGCGGGCACGGCGCACCACTTCGGCTACGAATTCCTCGTGGATGGACTCTTCGACGATGAGCCTGGCCCCTGCCGAGCAGACCTGGCCGGAATTCAGGAAGACGGCCGTCAAGGCGTTGTCGATGGCGGCTTCCCGGTCGGCGTCGGCGAACACGATGTTCGGGTTCTTGCCGCCGAGCTCGAGGGCCACTCGCTTGACCGTCTGCGCTGCCGCCACCATGATCCGCTTGCCGGTTTCAAGCCCGCCCGTGAACGAGACCAGATCGACCCGGGGATCCGAGCTAAGTACCGCCCCCACTTCAGTTCCCGTTCCGGTCACGAGGTTCGCGACACCGTCTGGCACCCCTGCTTCCCGCAGGGTGTCCATGAGCAGGATGGACGTGGAGGGTGTCAGCTCACTGGGCTTGAGGACAAATGTGTTGCCGGCCAAGAGCGCAGGTGCAACCTTCCACGAAGCCTGCAGGAGCGGGTAGTTCCACGGCGTGATGAGCCCGCAGACTCCTACGGGTGCATGGACGACCCGGCTGATGGCGCCGGGCCGGCCGGTATCGACCACACGGCCCGCGTCCGTGCCTGCCACGCTGCCGTAGTAGCGGAAGCAGGCTATGACGTCGTCGATGTCGTATTCGGCTTCGACCAGCCGTTTGCCGGTGTCGAGGGCTTCGGCCGCGGCGTAGCCGGCTTTGTCCCGCTGCAGCAGGCCGGCTACGCGGAGCAGGATCGCGCCGCGTTCCAGCTCGGGCATGCCCGGCCAGAGGCCGTCGTCGAACGCTTTCCGGGCGCTCGCCACGGCGGCCTCGGCATCGGCCGCGGTGCACTCCGCGACGTCGGCAACGTGCGTGCCGTCCGCCGGGCAGCTGATGCTCCGGGTGCTTCCGCTGGACTGCTGCCAAGCGCCGTCGACATAGCTGCCGCGCACTGTTGTTTGGATCTGTGAAAGTTGTGGGCTGTTCATGCCGCTCCTTAGTTCCTTGCCGAAGTGGCCTCGGGCTGGCTTTCCAGGCTTTCCAGACTGTCGGGAACCGGCCCGTCCGCCCCCGGAACCGCGCCGTGCCGGTAGAACTCGGCGGCGATCGGCGCGAGGGGTTCGCGGCCCTGAATCAAGTCCGCGGCTTTCT
This sequence comes from Arthrobacter sp. efr-133-R2A-63, assembly GCF_030209795.1. Taxonomy (NCBI): domain Bacteria; kingdom Bacillati; phylum Actinomycetota; class Actinomycetes; order Micrococcales; family Micrococcaceae; genus Arthrobacter; species Arthrobacter sp. efr-133-R2A-63. Next base: position 20,181 of record NZ_JARVRG010000031.1, read on the forward strand.
CGGCCAGCATCATGACCGGCGCATAGATGTTGCCGTTGGTCACGTACGGCATTGCCGAAGCGTCAGCCACCCGCAGCCCCGAGATGCCATGCACCCTCATGCTGAGCGGGTCTACCACCGCCATGGGATCGGTGGCCGGGCCCATCTTGGCTGTGCAGGAAGGGTGCAAGGCGGTTTCTGCGTCGCGGGCTACCCAGTCGAGGATTTCCTCGTCGGTCTGGACTGCTGGACCGGGGGAGAGCTCACCGCCATTGAATGGCGCCATGGCGGACTGCTCCAGGATGTTCCGGGAAATCCGGATGGCTTCGACCCACTCGCGCCGGTCCTGGTCCGTGGAAAGGTAGTTGAACTTCATGGACGGGTGGACGGTTGGATCCGTGGAGGTGATCTTCAGGCTGCCACGGGCGTCGGAATACATGGGCCCGATGTGCACTTGGTAGCCATGCTTGGCGTCGGCCTTCTGGCCGTCGTAGCGGACGGCCACCGGCAGGAAGTGGAACATCAGGTTCGGGTAGGCGACGTCCTCGTTGGAGCGCACAAAGCCGCCCCCTTCGAAGTGGTTGGTGGCCGCGGGCCCCTTGCGCCCGAACAGCCACTGCAGGCCGATCCACGGATAACGCCACAGGCTCAGGCTTGGCTGCATGGACACCGGCTGGGTGCAGGCATGCTGGATGTAGACCTCCAGATGGTCCTGCAGGTTTTCGCCCACACCGGGGAGGTCAACCACGGGCCTGATCCCGAGCGATTTGAGGTGCGTGGCGTCCCCGACGCCGGACAACTGCAGCAGCTGCGGGGTGTTGATGGCTCCTCCGCACAGGACGACTTCCTGGGCGTCCACGCTGTGCTGCTTGCCGTTGCGTCGGTAGCTGACGCCCGTGGCCCTGACCTCGGACGTTCCAATGCCGTCGAAGTTGATTTTCGAGACGAGGGCCCGTGTCCTTACCGTGAGGTTGGGCCGGTCCAGGTGCGGCCGCAAGTAGGCGCGCGACGCGGAGAGCCGCTGGCCCTTGTGCACATTGCGGTCGAAGGGACCGAAGCCCTCCTGCCGGTACCCGTTGACATCGCTGGTCCGTGCGAATCCGGCTTCTTGGGCGGCGCGGAAGAAAGCCTGGAAGAGGGGATTGCGCGCAGGGCCGCGTTCAAGGACGAGCGGTCCGTTGTGTCCCCGCAGTTCATCGTCGGGATCCGCGGCGAGGGCGGTCTCCATGCGGTTGAAGTAGGGGAGGCAGTGAGCGAAATCCCAGGTCTCCATCCCGGCGTCGGCTCCCCAGCGTTCGTAGTCCAACGGGTTGCCGCGCTGGAAGATCATGCCGTTGATGGAGCTGGATCCCCCCAGCACCTTGCCGCGGGTGTGGGCGATCCGGCGTCCGTGCATGTGCGGCTCGGGGTCGGATTGGTAGCGCCAGTCGTAGAACCTGTTCCCGCTGGGGAACGTGAGCGCTGCCGGCATCTGGATGAACAGGTCCCAGGGGTAGTCGCTCCGGCCGGCCTCCAGGACCAGGACGGTCTTGGTGCGGTCTGCGCTGAGCCTGTCCGCCAGCACCGATCCGGCGCTGCCCCCACCCACAATGACGTAGTCGAACTTTTCGTTGGCCATTAGTTGAACTCCTTTGAAGTGATCCCCATTGCTTGTGTCCGGTAGCCAGGAGGGCGTTAGCCCCGCAGTTTTTCCATGGTCGGATCCACGAGGGGATCGGCGGAGATGGTGGCCGGGATCCGCTTGCCGAAGTATTCGATCTCGACGGCGTCACCCTCGCCCGCTTCTGCGGGCAGCCAAGCGTAGGCGATGGGCTTCCGGACCGTGTAGCCGTAGGCGGCGCTCGTGACGTATCCGGACGGTTCGCCGCGGTAGTAAACGGGTTCCTTGCCCAACACCACGGACGTGCCGTCGTCGACCGTCAAGCAGCGCAGGCGGCGGTTGACGGGCAGTTCGCGGCGGGCTTTGAGGGCCTCGGCGCCGATGTATCCTTCCTTGTCCTTGCTCACGGAGAAGCCAAGTCCCGATTGGTAGGGTTCGTGCTCCGGGGTCATGTCGGTACCCCACAGCCGGTAGCCCTTCTCCAGGCGCAGGCTGTTGAACGCGCCGCGGCCAGCCGCGATGATGCCCTGCTCCTGGCCCGCCGCGAACAGCAGGTCCCAGAGCCTTTGGCCGTTTTCCGCCGTCGTGTACAGCTCCCAGCCCAATTCGCCTACGTAGGACAGCCGCATCGCTGTGACAGGAATCCCGCCGATCCGGACCTTCTTGGTGCGGAAGTACTTCAGTCCGTCGTTGCTGAAATCGTCGTCGCTCACCTTGGCGATGACGTCGCGGGCGAGCGGCCCCCAGAGCCCTACGCAACACGTGGAACCGGTGATATCGCGGATCTGGACCCACTGGCTGACGTCCTCGGCGGTCTGCTTACGGGCTTCGGTGGTGAAGTAGTCGAAGTCGATGTTGCCGTTCGCGCCCACCTGGAACGTGGTCTCATCCAGCCGGGCAACCGTAATGTCGCTGCGGATGCCGCCGTCGTCGTTGAGGAGCAGGCAGTACGTCACCGCACCCGGCTTCTTGTCGACCTTCCCGGCGCTGAGGCGCTGCAAGAGGGTGACGGCGCCCGGCCCGGAAACCTCCAGCCGCTTGAGCGGCGTCATGTCATAGAGCGCGACGGCGGTCCGCGTCTTCCACGCTTCGGCGGCGGAAATAGGGGAGTGGAACATGGCGGCCCATGAGTCGCGGTCAGGCGCACGCCATTCTTCCGGGAGCACTTCGAGCAAACCGCGGTTGGCCTCGAACCAGTGCGGGCGCTCCCAGCCGTGGGCTTCGAGGAAAAACGCCCCGAGCTCCTTCTGCCGGGCATTGAACGGGCTCAAGCGCAGCTCGCGCGGAGAGACCCTCGGTTGCAGCGGGTGCAGGACGTCGTAGATCTCCACGAAGTTCTGCTGGGAGGTTTCGCTGACGTAGCTCTCCGCGGTCTGGATTTCTTCGAAGCGGGAGACCTCGCATTCGTGGAGCGGGATGCGGGACTGGCCCTCGATGAGGCGCTCGGCCAGGGCTCGGGCCACGCCGGCGGAGTGCGTCACCCAGACGGCCTCGGCCACGAAGAATCCGTCAACGTCCTTAGACTCGCCGACGAGTGGACCACCGTCGGGGGTGAACGAGAAGATCCCGTTGAAGCCATCGGCAATCCGGGCACCCGCGAGGGCAGGAAGGAGTTCCTTGGAGTCTTCCCAGCACGGCAGGAAGTCTTCTTCGGTGAACGGCAGGCGGGACGGCATCCGGTGCTCGGACATGTCAGCCGCAGTAACCTCGGGCAGTTCCCGGAGGTCCACGGGCATGGGCCTGTGGGCGTAGGAGCCGATGCCCATCCGATCCCCGTGCTCGCGGTAGTAGAGGTCCTTGTCCTGGTGGCGAAGGATGGGCATCCATGCGCCGTTGGCGGGGTCAATCAGCCGTGAGGCATCGTTCCGGCCCACGAGCTCGGGCACGGAGGTGGTCTTGACGTACTGGTGGGCGAGCGGGAGGAGCGGCACGGACATGCCCACCATGGCGCCGATCCTGGGACCCCAGAACCCGGCGCAGGAAACCACGATGTCTGCCGGGATCACGCCGTCGGGCGTTTCGACGCCGGTGACCTTGCCTCCGGCCTGTTCAATGCCGGTCACGGGAGTGGAACCGCGGAACGTGACCCCTGCGGCGCTCGCCTTGGCGATGAGCAGGCCAACGGCGCGGGCCGCGGAAGCCAAACCGTCGGAGGGGACATAGAGTCCGCCGAGCACCTTTTCCTGGTCGAGCAGCGGGTAGTGCTTGGCGCACTCGTCCGGATCGATGAGCCGGCCTTCCACACCCCACGACGCCGCGTAGCCCAGCTTGCGTTTGAGGTCCTCCAGACGCTCCGGAGTGGTGGCCACCTCAAGGCCGCCCACCTGGTTGAAGCAGGAGACGCCGGATTCGCTGAGCGAGAGCAGCTTGTCCACGGTGTAGGACGCGAATTGGGTCATGGCCTTGGAAGCATTGGTCTGGAACACGAGGCCGGGGGCGTGCGAGGTTGAGCCGCCCGCCAACGCCAACGGGCCCTGCTCGACAACTGTGATGTTGGTCCAGCCGCGGGTGGACAGTTCATCCGCAAGATTGGCGCCGACGATGCCGGCTCCGATGATGACGACACGGGGTGATGTGGACATGCGGGAAGCTCCTGAATTAAGAGGTGTGGAAGTTTGGGGCTCGCCGGACCCTAGACGTGGCCGTCGATGGTCAACCCAGGTGGAAGGTTCGGGGCGTCCTCGGATTCTTTGACCATGATCTGGCCATCCACCACCAGGACTTCGTGGACCCTGATGGGCAATTTTGCGGGAGGCGCGTCGGCGGCTCCCGTGCGCAGGTTGAACTTTGAAGCATGGAGAGGGCACTCTACCCAGCAGTCCTCCACCCAGCCGTCGGCGAGCGAGGCGTCTTGGTGGGTGCAGGTGTCGTCGAGGGCAAAGAGTTCGCCCTCTTCGGTGTGAAACACGGCAATGGGCGGAGACGTTTCGAGTCGAATCGCGTCCCCCGGAGCCAACGAGCTAAGCGGGCAAGCACTGTGCATCTCACGAACCTTCTTTCACCGGGCTGGTCGAAACCTGTGGGGCGGTTGTCTCATGATCAACGCTGATCACAATACGCAACAGAGTGATCGACCTCACATAGGCTTGTCAAGGGGTTGAATTTCCTGCGCAGATTCCTTGACATGCGATGTGAAGTCGGTCACGCTGTTTCGCATAATGAAGTGTGTTGCGTATGGCGCAATAAAATTTTCGAACGGCTCGGCGAGGAGGAAGCCATGGAGACATTGGCGATCGTGGGCGCATCATTGGCGGGTCTTTCCGCCGCCCGCGCTGCCCGGGCGCAGGGCTTTTCCGGCCGGCTGCTCATCATTGGCGATGAGCAGCAGCGGCCCTATGACCGCCCGCCCCTGTCCAAGGAGTTCCTGGCAGGAAAAATCGGTATCAAGCACGTCATGTTGGAAGCCGGGGAGGCGGATTCAGATGACCCGCTCCAGGCCGAATGGCTGCTGGGCTCGCCGGCGCGAAGCTTTGACGCCGCCACCAGGACCATCACGCTAGGCGACGGACGCGCCGTGGTGGCTGACGGCGTCGTGATTGCCACGGGAGCCTCAGCCCGCACGCTGCCCGAACTCGCGGGCCTAGCCAATGTCTTTACCTTGCGGACTCTCCAAGACGCACAGGATCTGGCCCCGGAGCTCGTTGCGGGCGGCCGCCTGCTGGTTGTAGGCGCCGGCTTTATCGGCGCGGAAGTCGCGTCAACAGCCAAGGGCCTGGGAATGGACGTAACTGTCATCTGCAAGAGCAAAGTGCCTCTGAGCGCTCCGCTCGGTCCGGAGATGGCTGCCGTCATGGCCACACTCCATGGGATGAATGGTGTGGAGCTGGTTTGTGACACGGGAATCGACTCGTATTACAGCTACGAAGGAAATGTGACCGGCGTCCGGCTGAGCGATGGACAGTACCGTTCCGCCGATGTCGTACTCCTTGGTATCGGTGCGGTGCCCAACGTCGGGTGGCTGTCCGGTTCGGGCGTGGAGCTCGACGACGGGGTCACATGCGATCCGATGGGACGGACCAACGTTCCCGGCGTGGTTGCCGTGGGAGACTGCGCGGCCTGGTTCGACCCACGCAGCGGGCGGCACCAACGGGTGGAGCATTGGAGCGGCGCCCAGGAACGTGCCGCCCTGGCCGTGGCCGGACTCTTGGATCACTCAGCCGCGCCTCTTCCGCTCAACTTGCCGTACTTCTGGTCTGACCAATACGGAGTGACGCTCCAGTTCGCCGGCCATGCGCAGGACGCAGAGCGTGTCGAGATCGAGGCGGGGCAGCTCGAGGACCACAGCTTCCTTGCCGTGTACTACCGGGGCGGGGAAGCGGTGGGCGTTCTGGGTGTGAACCAGCCGCGCCTGTTCACCCGTTGGCGCCGGCAACTCAACGCCCGCAACGCCCCGCCCGTCCTGACAACCCCATGAACATCCCAAGCCCCACTGCTTCATCACTGAATAGGAGTCGGAATGACCACTGAAGTTGTTTCCCCCAGCCTGATCCCCACTCTCCCCGGCCACACGTATGTCAGTGAAGACATCTTCCGCGCCGAGCAAGAGCACATCTTTGAACAAATGTGGTTCTGTGCAGTGCGGACCGCGGACCTGGAAAAGGCCGGTTCGTTCAAAACGGTGCAGATCGGCCGCGAGAGCGTGCTCATCAACCGAACCCGCAAAGGCGAAATCCGCGCGTTCTACAACATCTGCCGGCACCGTGGCGTGAAGCTGTGCATGGAGGAGTCCGGTGAAGCCAACCGCTCGTTCCAGTGCCCGTACCACGCCTGGACCTACGATCTCGAGGGAAAGCTCATCGCGGCCCCCAACCTCACCAAGATGCCGGATATCGACCGCAACGAATACGGACTGGTCAAGGTCCACGTCCGCGAGTACATGGGCTACGTCTGGGTCTGCCTTGCGGATGAACCACCGTCGTTCGAGGAAGACGTCATGGGTGCGATCGAGGAGCGCCTCGGTGACCTGCGTGCTGTTGACGACTACGACATCGCGAACCTGAGCCTTGGCCGGCGCATCAAGTATGACGTCAAGGCCAACTGGAAGCTCATCATCGAAAACTTCATGGAGTGCTACCACTGCGCCACGATCCACCCCGAACTCACCGAAGTCCTGCCCGAGTTCGCCGATGGCCTGGCGGCGCAGTATTTTGTGGGCCACGGCGCCGAGTTCGGCGACGACATCAAGGGCTTCACGATTGACGGTTCCGAGGGCCTGGACCGAATCCCGGGAGTGGGCGATGACCAGGACCGCCGGTACTACGCAGTGACCATCAAGCCGAATGTCTTCGTCAACCTGGTTCCGGACCATGTCATCATCCACCGCATGTTCCCGCTGGCCGCCGATCACACGATCGTCGAATGCGATTGGCTGTACCTGCCCAGCGTGGTGGAATTCGGCAAGGACGTGAGCGCTTCGGTGGAGCTCTTCCACCGGGTCAACGAGCAGGACTTCGACGCCTGCGAACGCTGCCAGCCAGCCATGGGTTCCAAGATCTACGCCAAGGGTGGCGTCCTGGTACCGAGCGAGCACCACATTGAGGCGTTCCACAGCTGGGTCACCAGCAAGATCGCTGACGTCCCTGCCGACAGCTAGCCTGAGGAATGTCCGTCGATGTAACGAGCTACCGGAACCTAGGAAAAGGAACACAGCCAATGGTTTACAAAGTAAGGGCGGTCATCGCCAAGGAAAAGAACGCTCCGGTCTCCCTGGAGACCATCCTGGTGCCGGAGCCCGGTCCGGGCGAAGCGCTGGTGGACATCCTCACCTGCGGCGTGTGCCACACCGACCTGCACTACAAGCAGGGCGGCATTACCGATGATTTCCCCATCCTGCTCGGCCACGAGGCCACGGGTGTAGTCAGCGCCGTAGGGCCGGACGTCACCGAAGTAGCGCCGGGGGACCGCGTGATTCTGAACTGGCGTGCCGTGTGCGGGGAATGCCGGGCCTGCGCCAAGGGCCAGCCGCAGTACTGCTTCAACACGCACAATGCCACCCAGAAGATGACCCTGGAGGACGGCACTGAACTTACACCGGCCTTGGGGATCGGCGCCTTCGCAGAGAAGACCCTCGTGGCCGCCGGGCAGTGCACCAAAGTGGACGACGACGTCGATCCCGCCGCCGTCGGGCTGCTCGGCTGCGGTGTGATGGCAGGAATCGGCGCCGCCATCAACACCGGGGAGGTCAAGCGGGGCGAGTCCGTGGCCGTCATCGGCTGCGGCGGCGTCGGCATCGCTGCCATCGCCGGGGCAAGGCTCGCCGGCGCCACGACGATCATCGCCGTGGACATCGACGCCAACAAAATCGAGATGGCTAAGTCCCTGGGAGCCACGCACGGTGTCAACTCCAGCCAGGAAGACCCCATCGAGGCTATCCGGGCGCTGACCGGCGGGAACGGTGCCGACGTGGTGATCGACGCCGTCGGACGCCCGGAGACCTACAAGCAGGCCTTCTACGCGCGCGACCTTGCCGGCCGCGTGGTACTGGTCGGCGTCCCGACGCCGGGCATGTTGCTCGAACTGCCCCTGCTTGATGTCTTTGGCCGCGGCGGTTCGCTGAAGTCCTCCTGGTACGGGGACTGCCTGCCGTCCCGCGATTTCCCGATGCTCGTGGCGCACTACAAGCAAGGCAACCTCGACCTGGACGCGTTCGTGTCCGAACGGATCACCATCGACCAGGTGGAAGAAGCGTTCGCCAAGATGCACGAAGGCAAAGTGCTCCGCTCGGTCGTGGAAATCGCATGAGCGTCACCATCGAAAACCTCGTCACCTCGGGCACGTTTTCGCTCGACGGCGGCACATGGGACGTGGACAACAACGTTTGGATCGTCGGCAACGACGATGAATGCGTCATCATCGACTGTCCGCACGATGCGTCGGCAATCATCGACCAGGTCCGTGGCCGGAAGGTGCGGGCCATCCTGCTCACCCATGCGCACAACGACCACATCGGAGCGGCGCTCGACGTGGCGAACGCCGTGAACGCCCCGATCCATCTGCACCCCGCGGACATGGTTCTGTGGGAGCAGGTGTATCCGGACGCCGGCCCGGACCGTCACATTGCGGACGGTGACGTCTTCGAGGTGGCGGGCACGGCCCTGCAAGCCATCCACACACCGGGCCATTCGCCGGGTTCCACGTGCTTCTACCTGGAAAGCGAAGGCACCGTCTTCACGGGCGACACCCTCTTCAACGGCGGCCCGGGAGCCACCGGCAGGTCCCACAGCGACCACCCGACCATCCTGGCCTCGATCAGGGAGCGCCTCCTGACGCTTCCGGCGGAAACCGTGGTCCGGACCGGCCATGGCGGGGACACCACCGTCAAAGCGGAGAAGGAAAACCTCGCTTAGGCGGCGCGGGATCGCCGGGTTCGGCGGTTTCTACGCGCCGCTGGCTGCGGTGTAACCCATCTTGACGCTGATTGAATACCCGGCCTGCTTGAGCGCATCGAGCAGGCCGGGTATTTTTTCCGGCTCGAAACGGAAAGCCGGGCCGGAAAGGCTGATGGCTCCGATCACGGTGCCGCTGTGGTTGCGGATCGGAACGGCGACGGCGTTGAGTCCGCGCTCGAGTTCTTCATACGTGGCGGCGTATCCGGCCTCCGCAATGACCGGCATTTGCTGCTCCAGCGCGTCGCGGTCTGTGATGGTCTGTGGCGTGTATCGCGCCTGGCCGGCTTCCCTGAGAACTCGGTCACGGGTGGCAGGGGGCAGGGCGGCAAGCATGACCTTGCCGCTGGACGTGGCGTGGAGCGGGGTGAGCCCGCCGATCCAGTCCTGGGTGCCAAGCGTGTTGGGGCCAATGGCCTGGTCCACATTGACCGCGAAATTCGACCGCAGCACGGCCAGGTTGGCAGTCTCAGCGAACTTCTCCGCCAGGGCTTCGAGATCTTCCCGGGCCTCCCTGACCAAGCTGAGGCGGGCCGGAATGGCGCTGGCCAAACGCAGGATGTTGAAACCGAGTTGGTATTTTCCGCGCTCGTGATTCTGCTGGACCATGCCACGGGCGTCCAGGGCGCTCAGCAGTCGCGACGCCGTCGACTTGTGGACGCCCATTTCCTCCGCGATCTCACTCACGCCGGCATCTCCGTTGCGGGCGATGATCTCAAGCACAGTGATGGCCCGGTCCACGGACTGCACACCTGCGTGCTGCCCGGCGGCGGGATCGGTATCGGGGTCGTTGGCAATGCTTGCATCAGCGTCCATGTGGTTCATCGTCTCAAACGCGGTCAAATGGGCAGCCTCTCCTGGCTGCGTGTCCTGGGATGTTGCCAGCCGTGCCGGTCATCTTGGATAGCGGTTATAGGATCGGTCGATATGGCACTGCGACTTGTTCAGGTGAATTTCAAGGCACGCGATGACGCGGTCCTCGGGCGGTTTTGGGCGGAGGCCCTCGGCTGGGAAGTTTCCAGCGAAGGACCCGGCGTGAGCAATGTTGAACCAGTGGGCTTCGCCGGGCCGGACCCCACAGCCGTGTGCGTCGATGTCGTCACCGTCCCGGACCCCGAAAATGTAAGGTACCGCGCGCACCTCGATCTCGCCACCACCTCTGCGACCCATCAGTCGGAGCTGGTGGCGCGGCTGGTGAAGCTAGGTGCGACCCCCGCAGACATCGGTCAGGGCGATGTGCCTTGGACGGTCCTGGCCGACCCGGAGGGCAACCTGTTCTGTGTGCTGGAGCCTCGGCCGATCTACGGGGACACCGGGCCGATCGCCGCAGTGGTGGTCAATTGCGCGGATCCGCGGGCCATGGCCCGGTTCTGGAACGGCGCGATGGACTGGACTCTGCACGAAGTGACCGACGATTTTGCGAGGCTGCGCTCGGCGAAGGGTGTCGGGCCGTACCTGGAGTTCGTCCGGACAGCCGCCGCGGATGCCGTGTCCGGCCGTGTCCATCTCGACCTGAGGCCGTACCGGGGCGATGATCAAGCGGCAGAGGTGGCCCGGCTGCGGGAACTGGGCGCCACGGACGCCGACGTCGGCCAAGGCGATGTGCCATGGGTGTGCCTCGCCGACACGGAGGGCAACGAGTTCTGCGTCCTCACCCCCGGCTGACGCCGCGATCGCCTAAGCCGTTCCTTCTTGGGCCCCGCCGTGCCACACTTGATGGACTATCGAGTGACTGGGGGGATCCGGGTCAGGAGATTGGTATGCGAGTTCTGATGCACCCCCGCACCTCGGGCCACCGAGTGATGGCGAGCCAGCCATGATCATCGGTTGGGCTTACTTCATGGCCGGAGTAATGACGGTTGATGGACTTCTGCTGGGCTTGCTGCTGCTGAACGTGAAGTGGCCCAAACACTGGAAGAGGAACGGCTAGCGGCAGCGGTTTCCCGCGGGCCTAGAGCACCTTGCGGATCGTCTGTTCGAAACTCACCACGTGATGCAAGGCGAGCGCCGCCGCCCGCTCCTCGTCGCCGTCGGCGATGGCGGTGAGCAACTCGGCGTGTTCCGCGACGTGGCCAGTCACGGATGGCATCTTGTCCAGCATGTGGCACCAAATGCGGGTTGCGAGGTTGTCGTACCGGATCAGCACGTCCTCGAGGTGCGGATTGGCCGCGGCCTTGTAGATGAGCCGGTGCACCTGGATGTCGTAGCGCATGAGTTCCTGCTGGCCGGCGTCGTGTGCTTCCAAGCCGCTGATGGCTGCGGCGACCTCGCGCAGTTCTTCCCGCAGCTTAGGGCTGGCCATGCGGGCGGCCCGCCGTGAGGCCAGGGGCTCAAGCAGCTCCCGGATTTCGGAGACGTCGGCGAGTTGGGTGATGTCGACGCCCGTGGCGAAGGTTCCGCGGCGGGGATACGACACCACGAGGTGGTCGCTTTCGAGCCGCTTGATGGCCTCGCGCACCGGGGTCCGTCCGATGCCGAGTTCGGCTGCAATCTGACCGTCGTTGATGGGGTCTCCGGGTTTGATGTCCAGCATGATGAGCCGGTCGCGCAGGAGCAGGTAGGCGTTTTCCGCCAAGGACGTTCCTTGCGTGCCTGTGTCCAGTGCCTCCAGTGCAGTGCTCATGTGTCCTCTCCCGTTGTCACAATTCCAAGTCTGGCGGATCAGTTGCTGCCGGGCTGTTGACGGTTGTGTGATCTCCAACATACTATGGCAACAGTTCTAATATATCAGTTGCTGATTAGTCAGTAAATATAAGTATCTCAAAAGGAGAACATGATGGTTGAACCGCTGATCCGCCCGCTCGCCCTGGCGGACCCGGAGGTTGAACAGGCGATCGCCCAGGAACTCATCCGCCAGCAATCCACGCTGGAAATGATCGCCTCCGAAAACTTCGCCCCTGCAGCCGTCATGCAGGCACAGGGCTCGGTCCTGACCAACAAGTACGCGGAAGGCTACCCGGGCAAGCGCTATTACGGTGGCTGCGAGCACGTGGACGTCATCGAGCAACTGGCTATCGACCGCGTCAAGGCCCTCTTCGGCGCCGAAGCCGCAAATGTCCAGCCGCACTCCGGCGCCCAGGCCAATGCCGCAGCCATGTTCGCGCTCCTCGAGCCGGGGGACACCATCATGGGCCTGGATCTCGCACACGGCGGCCACCTGACCCACGGCATGCGTATCAACTTCTCGGGCAAGCTGTACAACGTCATCCCGTACCACGTCAGCGAATCCGATCTCCGGGTGGATATGGCGGAAGTGGAAGCCCTGGCCCTGGAACACCGCCCCAAGCTGATCGTTGCCGGCTGGTCGGCGTACTCGCGCCACTTGGATTTCGCGGAATTCCGCCGAATCGCCGACCTCGTGGGCGCCTACCTCATGGTGGACATGGCCCACTTTGCCGGACTCGTCGCGGCCGGACTGCACCCCAATCCCGTGCCGTATGCCGACGTCGTGACCACCACCACCCACAAGACCCTCGGCGGTCCCCGCGGCGGAGTGATCCTGTCGAAGGAACAATACGCACGCAAGATCAACAGCGCAGTTTTCCCCGGCCAGCAGGGCGGTCCGCTGGAACACGTGATCGCGGCCAAGGCTGTCGCGTTCAAGATGGCGGCCGAGCCCGAGTTCCAGGAACGCCAGGTGCGGGTATTGGAAGGCGCCAAGCTCCTTGCCGAACGGCTCCTGAAGGACGACGTCGCCGCGGCAGGGATCTCGGTGGTCAACGGAGGCACCGACGTCCACCTCGTCCTGGTTGACCTGCGCCACTCGGAACTGGACGGCCAGCAGGCCGAGGACACCTTGCACCGCATCGGCATCACCGTGAACCGCAACGCCGTCCCGTTCGACCCCCGGCCGCCGATGGTTTCCTCGGGCCTCCGGATCGGCACCCCGGCACTCGCCGCCCGCGGCTTCGGCGCCAAGGAATTCGCCGAGGTCGCGGACATCATCGCGACGGCGCTGATCACCGCCGCAACAAGCGGCACCCTGGGTGACCACACCGCCGTCGAACTCCGCGCGAGGGTGACCGCGCTCGCCGAACAATTCCCGCTATACCCCCACTTTTCCCGGACCGGCAGCAACGACGCCGCTGCCACCGAACGTGAGGCAGAAATGATTGGAGCAGCCCAGTGAGCGCAGACCAACTTCCCGAACACCCGGATTTCCTGTGGCGCAACCCGGAGCCCAAGGCTTCCTACGACGCAGTGATCGTGGGCGGTGGCGGCCACGGCCTCGCCACCGCGTACTTCCTGGCCAAGAACCACGGCATGACCAACATCGCCGTCCTGGAGAAGGGCTGGCTGGCCGGCGGCAACATGGCCCGCAACACCACCATCATCCGTTCCAATTACCTGTGGGACGAGAGCGCCGCCATCTACGAGCACGCCCTCAAGCTCTGGGAGATCCTGCCCGAGGAACTTGAGTACGATTTCCTCTTCAGCCAGCGCGGCGTCATGAACCTCGCCCACACCTTGGGCGACGTCCGCGAAAGCGTCCGCCGTGTCGGTGCGAACAAGCTCAACGGGGTCGACGCCGAATGGCTGGACCCGCAGCAAGTCAAGGAACTCTGCCCCATCCTGAACATCAGCGACAACATCCGCTATCCGGTGATGGGCGCCACGTACCAGCCCCGGGCGGGCATCGCGAAGCACGACCACGTCGCCTGGGCCTTCGCCCGCAAGTGCGACGAGCTCGGCGTGGACATCATCCAGAACTGCGAAGTAACGGGCTTCCTGAAGGATGGCAACCGCGTGGTGGGGGTCAAGACCAACCAGGGAACCATCCACACCGAAAAGGTTGGACTCGCCGCGGCCGGCCACAGTTCCGTCCTCGCCGAAATGGCCGGGTTCCGCCTCCCGATCCAATCCCACCCCCTCCAGGCGTTGGTGTCGGAGCTGCACGAACCCGTCCACCCCACAGTGGTCATGTCCAACCACGTGCATGTCTATGTTTCCCAGGCACACAAGGGCGAACTGGTCATGGGCGCCGGCGTCGACTCCTACAACGGCTACGGCCAGCGCGGCTCCTTCCATGTGATCGAGCACCAGATGGCTGCCGCCGTCGAACTCTTCCCCATCTTCGCCCGGGCCCACGTGCTCCGGACCTGGGGTGGAATCGTGGATACCACCATGGACGCCTCGCCGATCGTCGGACTCTCGCCGGTGGAGAACATGTTCGTCAATTGCGGCTGGGGAACCGGTGGCTTCAAGGGCACTCCGGCTGCCGGCCTGACCTTCGCCCACACCATCGCCACGGGTACCCCGCACGAGCTCAACAAGCCTTTTTCGCTGGAGCGCTTCGAGACCGGTGCCCTGATCGACGAACACGGCGCCGCCGCCGTCGCCCACTAGCCGCAGCCCTTTAGGAGACCAACCATGCTGCTTATCAGCTGCCCCAATTGCGGGCCACGAGACGAAACAGAATTCCACTACGGCGGCCAGGCCCACGTCGCCTATCCGGAAAACCCGGACGCTCTGACCGACCGCCAGTGGGCCGAGTATTTGTTCTACCGCGACAACACGAAAGGCGCTTTCGCAGAACGCTGGGTGCACAGCACCGGTTGCCGCCAATGGTTCAACATGCTCCGCGACACCGTCAGTTACGACATCCAGGCGATCTACAGAATGGGCGAACCGCGCCCTGACCTGGAACGCCCCGTCGTGAACAACCCAGCCGCCACCACTCCGGAAGGAGCAACGAAGTGACCCCGCAGAACGCCCGCCTCGCCACCGGCGGCCGCATCGACCGCAGCATCTCCTGGCGTTTTACCGTGGATGGCCAGGAATTCACCGGCCACCCGGGAGACACCGTTGCCTCCGCACTGCTGGCCAACGGCCGCATCAACGCAGGCAACTCGCTCTACGAGGACCGGGCCCGGGGCATCATGTCCGCCGGCGTGGAAGAATCCAACGCCTTGGTCAAGGTGGCTGCCCGCTTCCCGGGCCATGTCGCCGAGTCGATGCTTCCCGCGACCACCGTCTCCCTCGTGGACGGGCTCAACGTTGAGTTCCTTAACGGCCTCGGCAAGCTCGATCCCAACGAGGACCGCGCCGAGTACGACAAGAAATACGTCCACACCGACGTCCTGGTGGTCGGCGGCGGCGTTTCCGGCCTCGCGGCGGCCCGCGAAGCGGTCCGGACCGGCGCCCGGGTCATCCTGATCGATGACCAGCCCGAACTCGGCGGCTCGCAGCTTTCCGGCTCCACCGCCCCGGAACTCGCCGAGGTGATCGAAGGCAAGCAGGCCCTGGAATGGATCGCCGACGTCGAGGCCGAACTCGTTTCCGCCGCCGAATGCACCGTCCTCAACCGCACCACGGCGTTCGGCTCCTATGACGCGAACTATGTGATCGCGGCACAGAACCGTACGGACCACCTCGGCAGCCCGGCCGCGGACGGCGTCTCCCGGCAGCGTATTTGGCACATCCGTGCCAAGCAGGTGGTCCTGGCCCCCGGCGCGCACGAGCGTCCGCTCGTCTTCGAGAACAACGACCGGCCCGGCATCATGCTGGCCTCGGCGGTCCGCAGCTACCTCAACCGCTACGCAGTCGCCGCCGGGCGGCGGGTCGTCATAGGCACCACCAACGATTCGGCCTACTTGCTTGCTGCGGATCTGCTCGCCGCTGGCGTCAAGGTTGCCGCCGTCGTCGACGCCCGGCCGAAGCTCAGCGACAAGGCCGCGGCCGCCGTCGAGAGCGGCATCCGCGTCCTCGTCGGCAGCGCCGTCGCAGATACCTCCGCCGCGGCGGAGGACGGCCGGATCGACGGCGTCACCATCCGCAGCCTCAACGACGACGGCGAAGTCACCTCGGGCGTCGAACGGCTCGCTTGCGATCTGCTGGCGGTTTCCGGTGGCTGGAGTCCCGTAGTCCACCTCCACAGCCAGCGCCAGGGCAAGGTGCGTTGGGACGATGACCTGGCCGGCTTCGTGCCGAGCTCCGTCGTCAAGGACCAACACGTGATCGGCGCCGGACGCGGAAGCTACGGGCTCGCGGACTGCCTGGGCGAAGGCGTATCCGCGGGCGCCGCGGCCGCCATCGCCGCGGGGTTCAGCTCCGAGACGATGCCCGCCGAGATCAAGGCGCCGGTTGCCTCCGCCCCCACCCGCCAGTTGTGGCTGGTGCCGGGGCAGAGCGGAAACGCGGGGGAGTGGCACCACCACTTCGTCGACTTCCAGCGCGACCAGTCTGTGGCCGACGTGCTCCGTTCCACCGGGGCCGGCATGCGCTCGGTGGAACACATCAAGCGGTACACCTCCATCAGCACCGCCAACGACCAAGGCAAGACGTCCGGCGTCAACGCCATCGGCGTGATCGCCGCGGCACTCAAGCAGGCCGGCGAAGCATCCCGCGGCATCGGTGACATCGGAACCACGACCTACCGGGCACCGTTCACGCCGGTCGCCTTCGCGGCCTTGGCGGGACGCCAGCGCGGCGAGCTGTTCGATCCCGCCCGCGTCACCTCCATCCACCCCTGGCATGTTGCCCAGGGAGCGCTCTTCGAGGACGTCGGCCAGTGGAAGCGCCCGTGGTACTACCCGCAAGCGGGCGAAGACATGGACGCCGCCGTGCTCCGCGAATGCGCCGCAGTCCGCGAATCCGTGGGCTTCATGGACGCCACCACCCTCGGCAAGATCGAGATCCGCGGCAAGGAGGCCGGTGAATTCCTGAACCGCATCTACACCAACGCGTTCAAGAAGCTTGCCCCCGGTTCCGCCCGCTACGGGGTCATGTGCACCCCGGACGGCATGATCTTCGACGACGGCGTGACCCTGCGCCTCGACGAGGGCCGCTACTTCATGACCACCACCACCGGCGGTGCCGCCAAGGTCCTCGACTGGCTCGAGGAGTGGCACCAGACCGAGTGGCCGGAGCTCGACGTGGTGTGCACATCGGTGACTGAACAGTGGACGACGATTGCCGTCGTCGGGCCCAAATCCCGTGCGGTGATCGCCAAGGTCGCCCCGCAACTGGCGGCCGACGGCGGGTTGGACGCCGAAGCGTTCCCGTTCATGACGTTCCGCGAGACCACGCTGGCCTCGGGAGTCCAGGCACGGATTTGCCGGATTTCCTTCTCCGGCGAGTTGGCTTACGAAATCAACGTTCCGTCCTGGTACGGGCTCGACACCTGGGAATCCGTCGCCGCCGCAGGTGCCGAGTTCAACATCACCCCCTACGGCACCGAGACCATGCACGTGCTGCGTGCCGAGAAGGGCTACCCGATCGTCGGGCAGGACACCGATGGCACTGTCACCCCGCAGGATGCCGGGATGGAATGGATCGTCTCCAAGGCCAAGGACTTCATCGGCAAACGTTCGTACAGCCGCGAGGACGCGGTCCGCACCGACCGCAAGCACTTGGTCAGCGTCCTCCCGGCGGACGGTTCGTTCCGTCTCCCGGAAGGCACCCAGCTCGTGGAAAAGGGAATTCCGGTCAACCCGGCATACGGCCCGGTGCCGATGCAGGGCTTCGTGACCTCGAGCTACCACAGTGCCGCTTTGGGCCGGTCCTTCGGCCTGGCATTGATCACCAACGGCCGCAACCGGATCGGCGAGACCCTCGCGGCCTCTGTCGGCGACCAGTTGCTGGATGTCGTTGTGGGAGAAACCGTACTTTTCGACGCTGAAGGGACCCGTAAAGATGGCTGAAACAGCAACCCCCGTAAACCCCGAGGCGCTCCGTGCGGCCCGCCGTAGCCCGGCGTCGCACCTCGCTCCGAGCTTCGAAACCGGCTCCGTTTCCGGAACCGTCGCTTTGAAGGAGATCCCGTTCCAGACCATGGTGGGGGTCCGGGTTGCCAGGGAGTCCGACGCCGGAGCCCGGCTCGCGTCCGTGACCGGCGGCTTGCCGGCCGCCTGCGGGGAGATCAGCGGGAACGAAAGGGCCACTACTTTGTGGCTTGGGCCGGACGAATTCCTGGTGGTCGCACCGGAATCGGCCCACGATTCCCTGGGCGGAGACCTTGTCAGGGCACTAGTGGAGGCACTCGGCGAGGACCCGGGCCAAGTGGTGGACTTGTCCGCCAACCGCACCACCTTCGAACTCTCCGGAGTCCGTGCCCGGGACGTCCTTGAAAAGGGGTGCTCGCTGGACTTGCATCCCCGGGCTTTCCGCACCGGGACGGCCCTGGCCACGGAAATCGGCAACATCCCCGCGATGCTGTTGAAGACCGGCGAGACCAGTTTCCGGATCTTCCCACGGGCTTCCTTCGCCGACTTCCTGGGCCGCTGGCTGCTCGATGGCATGAGGGAATTCGCCTCTCCCGAGGTCCCCTGATGGCACTGAGTGTGCTTGACCTGTTTTCCATTGGCATCGGGCCGTCGTCTTCGCACACGGTCGGCCCGATGCGGGCGGCAAAGCGGTTCACCGATGGCCTGGAATCCTCCGGGCAACTCGCGGCAACGGTGCGCGTCCAGGCAGAGCTTTTCGGCTCGCTGGGCGCCACCGGCCGCGGCCACGGCTCCGATAAGGCCGTAGTGCTGGGACTGCAGGGCCAATCGCCGGAAACCGTAGACACGTCTACTGCCGACGACCAGGTTGCCGCGGCCGCCCTCGACGCCGAATTGCGGATAGCCGGACATCACCGCGTGGACTTCAATTGGGACGAAGACGTGGTCCTGCACCGACGCAAGTCCCTCCCTGCCCACCCCAACGGCATGACGTTCCGGGCACTCGACCACGCCGGGGAAGTGCTTCGCGAACGAAGCTTCTATTCAATTGGGGGCGGCTTCGTCGTGGACGGCGACGCCTCGGGAAGCGACAAAGTGGTCGCCGACAGCACTGAGTTGCCCCACCCCTTCACTACCGCGGACGAGCTCCTGGCTATCTGTGCACGGGAGGACATGTCCATTTCCGATGTCATGCTCGCCAACGAGCTCGTGTGGCGCAGCGAAGCCGAACTACGCGAGCGGCTGCTGCAGATCTGGGCCGTCATGCGCGAATGCGTGGACAACGGCTGCGCCGCGGAAGGGATCCTGCCGGGAGGCTTGAACGTGAAGCGGCGGGCGCCGTCGTTGTTCAAGACCCTCACTGCGGACACCGCCGTGAGCGACCCGCTCCGGGCCATGGAATGGGTCAACCTGTTCGCGCTGGCCGTGAACGAAGAAAACGCCGCAGGCGGCCGCATCGTCACGGCACCCACGAACGGGGCAGCCGGCATTGTGCCGGCGGTGCTGCACTACTACACGAAATTCGTGCAGGGAGCCGACGACGACGGCGTGGTCCGCTTCCTGCTCGCGGCGGCTGCCGTCGGGATCCTGTTCAAGATCAACGCGTCCATTTCCGGTGCCGAAGTCGGTTGCCAGGGTGAAGTGGGCTCCGCCTGTTCGATGGCCGCCGCCGGTTTGTGCGAGGTCCTCGGAGGCACTCCCGAGCAAGTGGAGAACGCCGCTGAAGTGGGCATCGAACACAACCTCGGCCTCACCTGCGATCCCGTCGGCGGGCTGGTGCAGATCCCGTGCATCGAACGCAACGCCATCGCCAGCGTGAAGGCCATCAACGCCGCCCGCCTAGCCCTGCACGGCGACGGCAGCCACAAAGTGTCCCTTGATAAAGCCATCAAAACCATGCGAGAGACAGGAGCGGACATGAAAAGCAAGTACAAGGAGACCTCCCGCGGAGGCCTCGCCGTCAACGTAGTGGAGTGCTAGCCATGACTGTCACACAGAATGAACCCGTTACTTCGGCGCTGCCGGCTACCACCGTTGAGCATGTCCTGACGCTCGACTGCCCGGAGACCCGGGGAATCGTGCATGCCGTCTCCGGCTTCCTCCTGGAACACGGCTGCGACATCATCGAGAACAAGCAATTCGACTCCCAGCTGGATCGCCACTTCTTCATGCGGGTCCACTTCGCATCGGAAGGCGACGAGTCGACGATCGACTCGCTGCGGGAAGCCTTCGCGCCCGTTGCCGAGAAGTTCGGCATGCGCTGGGAACTGCAACGCCAAGGGGCCAAGCGGCGGGTGCTGATCATGGTTTCGAAGTTCGAGCATTGCCTTAATGACCTTCTGTTCCGGGCCCGGACCGGGGAACTGCCCGTCGAGATTGTCGGGGTAGTCTCCAACCATCCGGACCACAGGCGTACGGTCGAGTGGCACGGCATCCCCTTCTTCCATGTGCCCGTTACGGCGGACACCAAGGCGGCGGCCGAGGGACAACTCCTGGACCTCATCGACCGTCTGGACGTCGAACTGGTGGTCCTGGCCCGCTACATGCAGGTCCTCAGCGACGATCTCGCGCGGAAGCTGGACGGACGTGCCATCAACATCCACCATTCGTTCCTGCCCAGCTTCAAAGGTGCCAAGCCGTACCACCAGGCCTACGCGCGAGGCGTCAAGACCGTGGGTGCCACCGCGCACTACGTCAACGGCGAGTTGGACGAGGGGCCGATCATCGCCCAGCAAGTGGTGGAAGTGGACCACACTTTTGGTCCGGATGACCTGGTGGCGGCAGGTCGCGATACCGAGTGCAAAGCACTCAGTAACGCCGTTCGCTGGCATTGCGAAGGCCGGGTGATCCTGCAGGGAAACAGGACGGTGGTGCTGAAGTAAGGCGTGGCGGCCCGACCCGTTGCGGGCCGGGCCTTCCTCGCATATGGTTGCACTTGCCGGTCAGCCGGCAAAACATTGGGGGGCGAGGTACTCGCCATTTTGAAAGGCGCGTACATTCGTGGTCCGTCGACAAGGCGGCATAATAGCCGCTTGCTTTTTTGCCGTCACAGCAGTCGCAGGAGCAGCTGTCCCTGCCCATGCCGTTGATCCAGTCATCACCATCGATCCAACGCCTGCGTGGGCGCAGATCTATGCCAATAACCCGCCGGTGCAGATTCCGTCGTCGGCGACGAGCCTTGACATGAAACTCCCGCCGGACGTTTCCGCTGTGCTCGGCAAGAGCGTGAACAGCACACTCCAGTACCGGGTGTACAACACTGAGGACAACACGGCAACGCCGCTTCTTTCCGGCACCGCCGTGGCCGATTCCTCAACCCTCCACGTGTCTATCCCGATCCCGCAGGGCTTGGCGGGCCTGACACCGGGGTCCATGCAGTATTGTCATGACGCCACGGGGAACTGTGCCAACACCTCGGTCCCGGCCCAGGCCTATTCCGGGTTTGTCGTAGCGGTCCTGGGGACGCCCATCGCGCCGGGAAACGGCGAGATTTTCGTCCAGAGCGGCCTGACGGCCGGAGGGCCGGCAGGGTCATCGACCGTTTCGATGGACCTTGGCCTCCCGCAGGCCCTGCCGCTGACCTTCTTCATCCAGAAGGACTCCACCACCTCGCTGGCTTCCTATACGGACAAGCTGATTTTCCGCAGCGTGCCGGGGTATTTCACCTCGGGCCCGGACAAGACCTGGACGAACGCCTTCCCTTACGGGTACTTCTGGAAGTCAGGCTCTCCCGGAACCAGTATTAATGCCCAGGTGAACTACAGCGCCGACGGAAGCAAGGCGATCGCGACGGTGCCTACTGGCTCCATTCCCCAGGTGTGTTCCACGCACCCGGAATATTTCGTCATGGGCGTCGCAGATGGCGCGATCGATGCTGCGCGGTACGCCCTGGCCCGGGTTGCTTTGGGGTCTCCGCAATGCACCCAGCGTTTCTCCGACGCCCCCCTCAACAGCGGGTTCTACCGCGAGATCCAGTGGCTCGCGAGCCAAGGCATCACCACGGGCTACGGCGACGGAAGCTACGGGGCGACCCTCGCCGTTCACCGGGACGCCATGGCGGCCTTCCTCTACCGTCAGGCCGGCTCGCCTTTCTGGACTCCGCCCGCAAACTCGCCATTCGTGGACATGACACCCAATTCACCCTTCTACAAGGAAGTGACCTGGCTGGCGAACTACGGCATCACCACAGGGTGGGTGGACTCCAAAAACGGCCAACGAAGCTTCCACCCTGGTGACAACATCAGCCGGGATGCCATGGCGGCCTTCCTCTACCGGTTCAGCGGAGCGCCCAGCTGGAATGCCCCGGCGACGTCGCCGTTCAGTGACATCACCCCCCTCTCGTCCTTCTACAAGGAGATCACCTGGCTCGCCGCGGCCAAGGTCAGCACAGGTTACGGCGACGGCACGTTCCGGCCGTTGAGTGCGGTCAACCGTGATGCCATGGCCGCGTTCCTTTACCGCTGGCAGACAGCGTGGTACCTGGGAACCCAGTAGGAGTAAGCGGACTAGAGCCGGGCCAGGCGGGTTGCCAAGTGAAGGGCGGCCAGCCGGCCGGTTCCCCGCGGGTCGCCGCCGCACAGCTCGAAAATCCGTTGGAGCCGGTGGTGCATCGATTGCCTTTCCAGGTGCAGTTCACGTGCGGCCTGGGCCGTGTTGCATCCCGTATCCAGCCATACCGCCAGGGTCCGAACCAGCTCCGAACGCCGCTGCTCGTCGTGCTCGACGACGGCGCCGAGCTGCCGCCGCACGAATCCCTCGCGGGTTGCCGCGTCGAGGCTTCCTTCCGCCAAACGCTCGACCGCGAAGTCCTCGGCGTCGACAACGCCGTTCGCGGCTCCGGATCCCGGGCCGGTTCCCGCGACCGGGATGAGCTCAAGCGTCCGGCGCGCCTCTGCCAGCGACCAGGATGCCTCGCCGATTCCCTGCGCCAGCGGACCCACCGCGATGATCGAGCCGTCGGGGACCTCCAAGGCCTCAAGCGCGTGGAGCAGCGCGATGCGCGCGGCCACGGCCGTGGCGTGGGGGAGTGCGGCCAGGGCGATCAATTCGGCATTGTCCGCATAGCTCGCGCTTTGCGGAACCGCGTGCTGCAGGATGGCGTCGAGCTGGGTCCGAAGCTGACCCGCCGCTGAGGAACGCACCACGACGGCGGCTGCCGAGCCGCTGGCCGGAAACCCCGAGGCCGGCCCCAGCTGCTGCAGTCGCCATGACTGGGTTCCCGAACTGATGGCCCGCATGAGCTCGATGCCGGCAAGTTCCCTGAGTCCGGGCGGCATCCGTTGCAGCAGGGCCAAGCCGAGGATGTCGACGCAGCGTTCGCCCGCTACCCGCGCGAGGTTGGCGTCGCCGTCGTCGGGCACTTCCAACTCCAGGCGGGCGGCCAGCACGCCGCGGACGGGCACATCGACAGTGGTGACGATCCCGGATTCGGGCTGCGCGGCCGCCGTCGCGCTTCCCAAAGTGATGCCCGACGGCGAGACGAGCCTCGCGCCGGCACCTGTCCGGCCGGCCAGCACGGCGAGGAGCTGATCCAGTCCGCCTCCGTGTGCCAGTTCCGCCGCCATGGCATGGCTCGTTTCATCGCCGAACTGCAATTGCGCGACCGATTCGCTGACCAGCAGCGAGTTGATGGCTTGCATGATCCCGACGAACGGGGCCACCTTGCACAACTCGATGATGGGCAGCCCGGTCGCCTGGCCGGCGTCGAGCATTGAGTCCGGAATAGCGGGCAGCTCGGGACCCGTCTCGATGGCCAGAGCGGCGATGCCGCGGGCGGCGAGTTGGCGGACATAGTCCACGCGACGCTCGTCCGAGGCAGTGGCGAGGGCCTGCCCGCCGCTCAGGAGCAGCTCCCCGCCCCGCAGCAGGGGAGCGATGTCCAGCACTTCGCTCGAATGGACCCAGCGGAGCTGCCGGGACAGGGCATCGGGCACATCCGTCCTCAGGACCGGTTCAGCCGCCTTCAGGCTCTCGTGTTCGAAGGCGTCGGCAAGAAGCAGGGACATGACACTCCGTAACTAATTTTCGGAATCTATCGTACACATCGTATCTTGTTGCTGTGATCTGGGGCACATACATTGAAGGAGTCCCTTTCCTACACGGAGGATCCCCCAATGCACGAGAACTTATCCACTGCGACGCCTGGGGCTGCAACGGCGCAGACCGACGTCGAGCAGAACCTGCAGTCCATCCCCGAATCAGCGCGTACCCGCAGCGTAGCGGGCCAATTCTGGATCTGGGCAGGCGCAAACCTTGCCCCGATCAACTGGGTCCTCGGGGCCCTCGGCGTCCAGCTTGGACTGGGCTTTGCCGACACCGTCACCGTCCTGGTGGTGGGAAACCTGATCGGCATGGCGCTCTTCGGTCTCTTTGTCCTCTTGGGGCAGCGGACCGGTGCCACCGGCATGGTCCTTGCCCGGGCAGTCTTCGGCCGCCGCGGCAACTACCTCCCGAGCGCCATCCAAGCCCTCCTGGGAATCGGTTGGTGCGCCGTCAACACCTGGATCATCCTGGACCTGGTGATGGCACTCCTCGGCAAGCTCGGCATGGTCGATCCGGAGCAGCCCAACGTGGGACCCAAGATCCTGGTGGCCTTCCTGATCATGTCCGCCCAGGTCACTATCGCCTGGTTCGGCTACAAAGCCATTGCGGCTTTCGAGAAGTGGACCGTCCCGCCCACCATCGTGGTGCTGATCGCCATGTCCGCCGTGGCGTGGTTCGGCATGAACATCGATTGGGGCTACGCAGGCCCTCCCGGTGCTGTCCTTGAAGGCGGCGCACGCATCGCGGCCATGACTACCGTGATGACAGTGATCGGCATCGGCTGGGGGATCACCTGGTTCACCTACGCGGCGGACTATTCACGCTTCGTCAGCAAGTCCGTCCCCAGGCACAAGGTCTACCTGGCCTCCGTCTTCGGCCAATTCCTGCCCGTGGTGTGGCTCGGCATCCTGGGCGCCAGCCTGGCAACGAAGAGCGGCACGGCCGATCCCGGCCACCTCATCGTCGACAACTTCGGCGTCCTGGCGATCCCGGTGCTCTTCTTGGTACTGCACGGTCCCATCGCGACGAACATCCTGAACATCTACACCTTTTCGGTGGCTGCCCAGGCACTGGACATCAAGGCCAAGCGCCGTTCCTTGAACGTCTTCGTCGGGCTCCTGGCCCTGGTCGGCGTCGTATTCTTCATCCTGCAGTCGGACTTTGCCTCGACCCTGAGCACCTGGCTCGGCGGGCTCGTGGCGTGGGTGGCCGCATGGGGAGGGATCATGCTGGTGCACTACTTCTGGGTGGACAAGCGCAGCCCCGTGGGTGTCGACCGGCTCTTCGACCCCGTGGGTACCCGGCGGCTCCCGGCATTCAACTGGGCCGGGATCACCGCGCTTCTGGTGGGCATCTTTGCCACGTGGCTGTTCATGTACGGCGTCTTGCCGATCATGCAGGGCCCGATCGCCACCGCCATGGGCGGGATCGACTTGTCCTGGCTGGCAGGCGGACTTGTCGCCGCGGCTGTCTACGGCGCTCTCGGCCCACGGGTTCATGCCCGGTACCTTCCGCTGCCATCCGAAGCCGCAGTTTCTCCCGCTGCCGCAGTGCCTTCCGCCGATGGGTCGGCGCAGCCCCTTGCGGAAGACGCCGTCGCCAATCTGGTCAACGACTGAAAGGACGCCCGATGACCACCAATGCTTTTCCTGACGGGGCACACCCGATCGCTTGGCCGGATAACTTCAAGGCCGCGGCATCGTTCACGTTCGATGTCGACGCCGAATCCTGCACCATAGCGCACGACCCCACGAGCACCCGGCGCATGTCCCTCATGAGCCACCAGTCCTACGGTCCGAGGGTCGCCGTTCCGCGACTCTTGAAGATCCTCGAGCGCCAAGAGATCCAGGGAACCTTTTTCATCCCGGGGTTCACTGCGGAAAGCTACCCGGACGTGGTGCGGCGGATCGTCGACGGCGGCCATGAAGTGGCCCACCACGGCTACCTTCACGAACCGATGCAGGGAATCGACGCCGCCACCGAGGCCAACTACCTGGACCGCGGGCTCGAAGCCCTCGCGAAGGTAGCCGGGGTCAGGCCGGTCGGCTACAGGGCGCCGTGGTGGGAACTGAACTGGCATTCGCCGGCGCTCCTCGCGGACCGTGGGTTCCTCTACGATTCAAGCCTGCTCGACGGCGATGCGCCCTACCGCATGGCGGTTGCCACGGACTCGGGTGACTCGCGGGACACTGATTCACGGGACATCGTGGAGATCCCGGTGGACTGGGCTTTGGACGATTGGGAACAGTACGCGTTCTACCCGGGAGTGACCGGAAGCGGAGTCATCGAGAGCCCGGCCAAGGTACTCGAAATGTGGACCCTGGAAGCCGAAGCCCACCACGCCCAAGGCAGTTGCTTCGTCCTGACCAACCACCCGTTCATCTCCGGTCGACCATCCAAAGCCGTTGCTTTGGAGCAGCTGATCGAACGGGTCAAGGCCATGGACGGGATGTGGGTGACCACTTTGGAACGGATCGCTGAACACACCAAGACCACCGTCAACGAGATCCACCGCCACGCCCGCATTGAGGTGCCCTCATACCCGGGCGCAGGAGCCAGCTTCAAGCCCGCGCGGCTGCTGGAAGCCATCCCGAGATAGCTCAGCTGTTGAGCATGCTCTGCCTTGGCCTCGAACAGTGGACATAACCTCTGGAGGCTGTTGAGCATGCTCCGCCTTTGCTTCGAACAGTGGACATAGCAGTTCCATGTCCACTGCTCGAGCTGAACAGGGGGCATGTCCCGCGAGGGGGCGGCTCTGAAGGGTGAGCATGTCGCCCGCGGCTCAGGTCCGGAGCAGGCTCAGCCTTGGGTGGGAGCATTGGACACCTGGAGCATGCGCAGCCGTGGCCACAAGCAGTGGGCATAATGCCGAGAGTCCGTTGGGCATGCGCAGCCTTGGCTTCGAGCAGTGGGCATAATGCCGAGAGTCCGTTGAGCATGCTCAGCGCTGGCCTCGAGCAGTGGACATAGTAGTGCTATGTCCACTGCTGAGGCTGAACAGGGGGCATGTCCCGCAAGGGTGGGCCGGGGTCACAAGTCCGTCCGGCACGGGGCGGTGTGGAGTTTGTAGAGTCCGTTCAGGTCTCCGGCCGCTAGGCCATCCGGGGCGCCGATCTCCGGGTACATGAGCTGGATTGGATCATCGACGTGGTCAAGCCCCACCACATGGCCCAGTTCGTGTTGGATCACCGCGGAGACGTAATGGGCGCCGCCGGGGACATCAAGTAGTTCCGTGATTTGCGGGGCGTCCAGGTCGAGGCTTCCCGTGACGTAGCTCTTGGGTCCCGTGCCGAAGCTGTACATGGTGCTGCCGCCGGTGCCGATGACGGATCCAGTCAACGCCGGAGCCGCCTCGGGAGTGGTCCAGGAAATCAGCAGGGGAGCCCAACGATCTCCGTAGAGCGCGGGCTGGTATGGCTTGCGCTTCTCGGAGGGGATTTCCTTGCTGGTGCCGTCGTCAACGAAAGTCAGGCCCGTGGCGGCAGCGATCTTGGCGATCGCGTCGGCGATGAGCCCCTCGGATCCCGCCGGGGCAAGGGCTGCGTTGACCACATAGTGCAATGGCCGGCACGGGGAGTAACCCACGGGCGTGCCGTCGGCGTTGGTGGCCAGAAACTTGTAGGAACTGCTGGCCACGGCAGGTTTTGCAGGGGAGCCGAGCGGGTGCCCGGCTTCTTCCAGGCCAGGGGGCGGGGTATCCGGCGCCCGGGCGGCTTTTTGTGGCCCCTGCCCGGAGGCCGCCGGCCCGGGGCTGCTTGCCGTGGCCTGGACAGAAGGAGCCAGCTTGGGAAGGAGCCCTGTGAAGCCGGGATCGCCGCGAAGGAAGCCACTGACAAGCACGGCCACGGCAGCAACCGCCGCCACCACCATCAAGTTTCGGAACAGCGCCAGCGCGGTACTGGCGCGCTTGGGCCGCGGGCCGCCGTCGTACCCGTAGTTTGAATGCAAGTCTCCCCCAAATCCTTGATCCCGCCGCCCCGGCGGGCCGGCGCTGCTAACCGATGACAGCGCCGAAGACGAGGCCCAGCCCATACGTGGCCGCAGCCGCACCGAGTCCGATGGCGAGCTGCCGGAGACCACGGGTCAGCGGCGAGGTTCCGGACAGCAAGCCGACGACGGCGCCCGTCGACAGAAGCGCGATGCCCACCAGCGTACCGGCCACGGCAAGTGCCGAGAAGCCCGTCATGCCGAAGATGAACGGCAGGATGGGCACGATGGCGCCCGAAGCGAAGAAGCAGAAGCTCGAGATCGCGGCGCCCCATGCGGAGCCAACGGCCTCGTGCTCATTGACGGTTTCTTCCACTTCGGGGTGGAGCGAAAGGCTTGGATCGCAGTCGCAGCTGTAGAGGCCCATGCGCTCGGCGGCCCGGTGTTCGGCGGATTCGCGGGACATGCCCCTGGCTAGGTACACCAGCACCAGCTCATTGTGCTCGATGTCCAGGGCCGGGGCTGCGGTCAGCGTGGCCTGGGTGGGGCGGGTGGCCTTGAGGAGCTCGAGCTGGGAGCGGACAGAGACATACTCGCCCGCTCCCATGGACAGTGCGCCCGCCAGCAGTCCGGCGATGCCGCTGAACAGGACCACGGTTGCGGGAACTCCGGTGGCCGCCATGCCCATCACGAGGGAAAGGTTGCTGACCAGGCCATCGTTGGCGCCGAAGACGGCAGCGCGGAAGGTACCGGACAACCTGTTGCGGCCGCGGGTCGCCAGGCCGCGGACTACTTCTTCGTGGATCTGTTCGTCAGCCGCCATGGCGCGGGTTGCTGCCGGATCCTTCGCGTACGGCGAGCGTCCTTCAGCCCGTTGGGCGAGGGCCAGCACGAACACCGATCCGAAATTCCGGGCCAGGAAGCCGAGCATTTGGCTCCGAACGGAGGCCGCCTTCGGCATGCCGGCGTGTTGGCCGAGGAGCTTGAGCCAGTGTGCCTCATGGCGGCCCTCGGCCTCTGCGAGGGCCAAAAGGATATCGCGCTCCTCGCCGTCGCGTCGCTGAGCCAGTTGGCGGTACACGGCGGCTTCGGCACGTTCGTCGGCCAAGTACTGCCGCCAGCGCTTGATGTCCGACGACGACGGGGGAGTCTTGGGGGCTGCTGCGTCTTGGGAGGGACTGCTTGAGTCCTGCGGATTGTCTGGATGCGAGTTGTCTGAATGCGAGGGTTTTGTGCGGGGGTGCACCGGGACTCCTGGGTTGCTGGGGCGGGCTTCATCGCCTCATTGCAGCTCCACTTTATCGCCAATTTCCGCGGTTTTTCGGCTGGCAATCCTCACTGGACTTTTTAGGCGCGCCTCAAAAACCGGGAGGCTCGCCGGAGGCCTTGACCGCCGCAGGGGGCAGTGCTGGGATGGATGGACAGGGTCCACGAATTGGCGGGGTGGCGTTGGATCGGCTGCCTCACGTGCCTGTGCGATGGGCTCAGCGGCACGTCGAACGGAGGTTGCACCATGGACAGCACCGAGACCCACGCCCGCCACCCGGACCGTCCCACGGTCGAGGCCGATCCCGCCTATGACTACAGCGAAGACCTGGAGGTGGACGAGGACTGGGAGGAAGAATCCGAGGTCCTGGACGACGACGAACGGGTGGTCCCGCTCGACGCCGAGGAACACCGAGAGGCCGAAGAGATCGAATAGCGCCGACTCGCTGAACTTGGCCGCTAAAAAGCGCTTGCTAGAACGCGCTCAGGATGAAGTGCTTCTGCACGCCCGCACGGTGCCCGGTTGCCGCAACCGTGAGCGTAAGTTTCCGTGTGGCCGGGAACCAGCGGGCGGGCTGAACCGCTTTTGAGAGTGCTTCGGTGATGAGCCGCGGCTCATGATGCCAATAGCGTTCCAGGTTTCCGTCCACCACGAACGTGATGGAGCCTTGGGAGAGGTCGACGCCGGGAATCACCCGGACGAACTCGTCCACCCGACGGGGGCGGGGCAAGAAGAGGGCGCTGGACTGGATAGTGCGGTCGGCTGTGGCGGTGGCGCCGTTTTCGAAAGGCATGGCCTTCTCCTATGGAGTTGCTCTTGCCCGTTCGGTTGTCTCTGGTCCGAACCGGGCCGCTTCTTCATCCGAACCACCCGTGAACATGGGGTTGGCGTGTGGCAAGTCGGAGCTTGGCGCCACATCTCTTGAAGCTGTTCCTACTGTACATGCGACGGCGGCGCCGCACCTCTCGAAGGAGAAAGCGCGGCGCCGCCGTCGTACCTGGTTTTGTGAAACCTAGTGGGTGGCCACCGGGTGGGCCTCCAGCGGGAGTTCCTCCGCGGCCGTTCCGGCAACGCGGCGTTCCCAGGCTTCGCGGACGGCCGGCTCGGTGGGCGGCGTGAGGAGGGAGACCACGAAATAGACGGCGAACGAGGCGCCGAGGCCCCAGTAGATCGGATCGTTTGCGTAGACGCCGTCTTCGCTGGGGATGATTCCCGTGGCGTAGGCGATCAGCAAGGCAAGGGTCAGTACAGACCCGACTGCCATGGACCAGGCTGCGGCAATACCCGTGCCGCGCTTCCAGACCAAGCCGCCCAGGATGGCAACCAGCAGGCCACCTACCAGGATGTCGTAGGCGATGGTCAGGGCCACCACGACGTCTTGCGCCGCCATGGAGATCAACACTGCAACGATGCCCAGGCCAAGGACCCAGTAGCGGTTGGCCTTGACGTCATGCTCGGGATTTTCGGTGTCGTTGGTGTTGATCGTCTTGCCGAACCAGCTGGCCACGAACGGGACCACGTCGGCGCGGGCAACGGTGGCCGCGGCGATGAGGGCTCCGGACGCTGTGGACATCATGGCGGCGACTGCTGCGGCCATGACAAGGCCGCCGATGCCGATCGGCAGGATGTGCGTGGCTACCTCGGCGTAGACGACGTCCTTGCCAAGGGCCTTGACATCGATGTTCGGCAGGGCCACCCGGGCAGCCAGGCCGATCAGGGCGCCGGCCACGCCGTACAGGACGCAGTAGATGCCGGCGGTGGCGCCGCCCCATCGGGCCACCTTGGGGGTCTTGGCGGTGAAGACGCGCTGCCAGATGTCCTGGCCGATCAGCAGGCCAAGGGTGTAGACCACGAAGTACGTGATGATGGTCTGAGCCCCGATGCCGTCCAACTGGAAGAAGCTGGCGTCAACACGGGCACGGATGCCTTCGAAACCGCCTGCCGCGTTGAGGACGAACGGGAGCATGAGGAAGAAGATGCCCACGGTCTTGATGATGAACTGCACCTGGTCGGCGAGGGTGATGGACCACATGCCGCCGATGGTGGAGTAGACCAGGACGATGGCGCCGCCGACGGCGATGGCGAGCCAGCGCTCCCAGCCGAAGAGGACAACGAAGATGGTGGCGTAGGCGCCCGTGGACGTGGCGCACAGCATGAGGGTGTAGGCCAGCATGACGATGCCGGAGGTCTGCGTGGCACGCTGGCCGTAACGCAGGCTCAGCATCTGGGAAACCGTGTAGATCTTCAACCGCTGGATGGTGCCGGCGAACAGCAGGCTCAGGAGGAGGACACCCGAACCGATCGCGACCACCAGCCACATGCCGGAAACGCCGAACTTGTAGCCGAGGCCGACGCCGCCAACCGTCGATGCGCCACCGAGGACGACGGCGGCCATGGTACCGGTGTAGAGCATCGGACCGAGGCGGCGCCCTGCCACCAGGAAGTCGCTGTTGTTCTTGGTGCGCGACTTGCCCCACCAGCCGAAGGCCAGCATGGCGAGCAAATACACCACCACGATCGCAATATTGATGAACGAAGAGTCCACGGTTGGCTCCTGAAAGTGATGCGCAGAGCTCTGGGGGATTCCGACGCCGGTCCGCGGGGTTTCGTGCGGGGTTGCGGAAGGTCTCTGCGCTGGTGATTGGGGAGAGTAGTCTGTGATGTATGCCTCACAAACAACACTTGTTGCCTATGAGGATACGTAGTGATGCGAGTAACAGTCAAGATGCCGTCTCGCCCAGCGGACGCATCGGCACTCCTCCAGCTAGCCAAAGGCCCTGCCACGCCGGCGATCCGGCTACTATTGCTGCAATGACAGGGCCGCATAAACGGCCTGAAAGGTTCGTGAATGAAGGCTCTCCCCGTTGAACCGAGCAACGTCCCTGTTGCCATCGGTTCCAGAATCCGTGCCGCCCGCCAATCGCAGCGGCTCACCATCGAGCAGGTTGCCGACGCCACCGGCCTGACCAAAGGGTTCCTGAGCCGTGTGGAGCGTGACCTGACATCGCCGTCGGTCGCTTCCCTCGTGACGCTTTGCCAGGTTCTTTCGGTGTCCATCGGAGACCTTTTCGCCGCACCGGAGACGCATCTGACCCGGCGCGACGACGGACCACGGATTTCGCTCGGCGGCCAGGGCATCGTGGAGCGTCTCCTGACGGCGCGCTCCGAACGGCGATTGCAGATCCTGCAGGCCTCGATCGAGCCCCGGGGCCGGGGAGAGGCCGAGCTTTACGCCGTCGATTGCGATGTCGACGTCCTGCACGTCGTCAAGGGCCGCATCACCTTGATCCTCACCAACGAGGAGTACGAGCTCGAAGAGGGAGACACGCTGTCCTTCCCGGGCCGCGAACCCCACACCTGGGTCAACCCCACGGACGAGCCCGTTGAGGTGCTCTGGATCCTGGTGCCGGCAGCCAGCCGCTGACGCCGGCGGCTTGCGACACGAGGCTTTGCGATACGCGGCGTTGCGACACGCGGTGTGTAACACGCCTGAAACGTGACTGACTTCAGGATTTAACGCTAGGGCCTTGGGTGTTACGTGCCTGAAATGATCCGTGCCGAATGCTGAAACAGGGCGACTGTACCTTCGAGTCAAGGCAACTCGTCAAGGTCGGTATCCCGTGGGGTACCAGGACCTGTTCGTTTTAAAAATGGTCTCGCCGTGCGGGCGCCATGGAGCGCCGTATATGCAGGAAGGCTCCCGAAATGAACCCAGTATTCTTCAGCGTAGGGCTGGATGTGAACCCCCAGACCCTCGATCCCGGCGCAACAGCCTGGATGCTTGCAGCTTCCGCCCTCGTCCTTCTCATGACGCCAGGTTTGGCGTTCTTCTACGGCGGGCTCGTCAGGATGAAATCCGTCCTCAACATCATGATGATGAGCTTCGGCGCCATCGGCGTGGTCGCGGTGGTCTGGGCCCTGTGGGGCTACGGACTCGCGTTCGGCCCGGATACGATGGGCGGCTTCATCGGAGACCCCTTCGCGAACTTCGGACTCAGTGGCCTGGCCGGCGTTATCGGCGGAAAAGCCCCCGGGCTGCCGGACATGGTCTTCATAGGATTCCAAGCGACGTTCGCCATCATCACGGTCGCGCTGATCAGTGGCGCGGTGGCCGAACGTGTCAGGTTTGGACCATGGCTGCTGTTTGCCGGCCTGTGGGTCACCATCGTCTACGCGCCGATTGCCCACTGGGTGTGGGGTGGCGGCCTCTTCGGATCCACCGGGATCATCGGCAGCAAGATCTCGGCGCTCGACTTTGCCGGTGGCACGGTGGTCCACATGAATGCCGGCATGGCCGGGCTGATGCTTGCGGTGGTGCTCGGCAAACGGCTCGGATTCATGAAAGACCCCAACATCCGGCCGCACAACCTCCCCTTCGTGATGCTCGGGGCGGGCCTGCTGTGGTTCGGCTGGTTCGGATTCAACGCCGGTTCGGAACTGGCCGCCGATGGGATCGCCGCTCTCGCTTGGACGAACACCCTCCTGGCCACGAGCGCCGCGCTCCTCGGCTGGCTGCTCGTCGAAAGGCTCCGCGACGGCCACGCGACGTCCCTCGGTGCCGCATCCGGCGCCGTCGCGGGCTTGGTAGCAGTCACCCCGGCGTGTGGATTCGTGGATCCCATAGGCGCGATCGTCATCGGCATCATCGCCGGTGCCGTCTGCGCGCTGGCTATCGGGCTGAAGTTCAAGATCGGCCTGGACGACTCCTTGGACGTCGTCGCCGTCCACTTTGTCGGCGGCCTGTGGGGGACGCTGTCCCTCGGATTCTTCGCTGTACCTTCCGCGAAGACTGAAGGCGGGCTATTCTACGGCGGCGGATTGAGCCAATTCTGGCCCCAGATATTGACTGCACTCGTCGTCACCGCGTGGACGGCCATCATGACGACGCTCATCGGGCTGGCCATCCACAAGACAGTGGGCATGCGCGTCAAGGAACACGAAGAGCTGGCGGGCATCGACATCACGGAGCACGCGGAAACCGCCTACGAGCTGGCCATGGTCGGCGGATCCTTCAATCCCGGAGAGCCACAGAACGGCAAAACCCCGTTGGGTTCCAGCGGTGAACCAGAAGCCAATTCCAACGGGAAAACAGATCGGATGCGCAGCAAGGCGTCGACGTGAAACTGGTTACGGCCATCGTGAGGCCGGAGCGGATCGACGAGGTCCGGGAAGCCTTGGAACGCTTTGGAGTCAACGGGATGACCGTCAGCCAGGCGAACGGATATGGGCAACAACGGGGCTACACCGAGGTGTACCGGGGCGCGGAATACAATTCCGATCTCCTGCCCAAGATCCGGGTGGAGGTCCTGGCCACGGACGAGCTGGTGGACGGAATAGTGGAGGCCATCATCTCCGGCGCCAGTACAGGCCAGTTCGGGGACGGCAAGATCTGGACCGTCGAGGTTTCCCAGGCGGTGCGCGTCCGGACAGGGGAGCGCGGCGCCTCCGCGATCAGCTAGAAGGACCGTATTGGTGCCGTTCCACGCGTCGGTGCCGCTCCCAGAGGAGCGGCACCGACGCTGCCATGTTCAGCCCACGTGGACCCACGGCCTGCGCGTGATGTCCGGTTCGGCTTCGCGGAGCACTTCGCGGGTCACCGGTGCGATCTCGCCCTCGCCGAAGAAGAGGAACTTGCTCAGGTTGGCGATGGGGTTGCCTTCGGTCCAGCGGAAATAGATGTGCGGCATCAGTCCCGTCACGTCGCGGATGTGGAGGAGCACTGCGGCCAGCGTGTTGGGCACGTTGTTGCTGTGGATCTCGAGGATCTTGAAACCGTGACGGCGTATGCCCTGGACGAGGAGTTCCTGCTCGAAGTCGGAGCTGTCATCGACGATGATCTCGATGAAAATCGCGTCGCTGTCCACCGGCAAGTGGTTGGCCTGCTGGGCGTGCTGCAGCTTCAGCTGGTACCGGTCTGCGCTCAGCCGCTTGGGCTCGTGCGCGATGATCCGGATGGGGCCTTCCTCGTTGGAGGCCGTGAACTCGAGGGCCATCTGGTCCATCTTGATGTGGGTAGCCCTCAGTTCGAAGGACCGGCGTACCCGCGACGCGAAGCTGACCAGGACAATGCCCAGGATGAACAGTGCCGCGATCCTGATGCCGTCCGGGCGTTCCACGACATTGGCCACTGTGGTGTAGGCGAAGACCACAGCCACCACCCCGAAAGCGATGGTCTTGCCCCTCTCTTTTTTCCGGCGTGCGGACAGGGTGACCGCTATCGAGGCCGAAGTCATGAGCACCAGGACGCCGGTGGCGTACGCGCCGCCTTGGGCCTCCACGTTCGCCTCGAAGACCAAGGTGATGATGAATCCAACGGCCGTGAAGACCAGGACCAGTGGGCGGACCGCTTTGGTCCACGCCGGGGCCATGCCGAAGCGCGGCAGGTAGCGCGGCACGAGGTTCAGCAAGCCGGCCATGGCAGAAGCGCCGGCAAACCACAGGATGGCGATGGTGCTGATGTCATAGACCGTGCCGAAGCCGTCGCCCAGGAATTGGTGCGCAAGGAAGGCGAGGGCTCGTCCGTCTGCCTTCCCTCCCGGCTGGAATTCGGCGGCCGGAATCAGGAATGTGGTGATGAAGCTGGAAGCCACCAGGAAGGCACTCATGATGAGCGCCGCCGTCGTGAGCAGTTTGTGGGTGCCGCGGATGCGGCCCGCCGGATTTTCCTCCGTGTCGCTGGGGCTGCCCTTGATCTGTGGCATGACCGCGACGCCGGTTTCGAATCCTGAGAGGCCGAGCGCAAGCTTCGGGAAAACCAGGAGCGCGATGCCCACCATGATCAACGGGTTGCCGTGCTGTTGGTTCAGTGCGGCCCACCAGTCGGTCACCACATGTGCCTCGGTCACTACGTGCACCAAGCCGACCGCGACGACGACGGCGTTCAGCACCAGGTAGATGCCCACCAGAACGACGGCGACGTTGATGGCTTCCTTGAATCCCCGGAGGAACACCACGCCCAGCCCGGCGATGAGCGCCAGGGTGATGGTGATTTCCTGCCCGTGGAGCCATTCCGGGGCAAAGGGGTTTTCGATGGCGTGGGCGCTCGCGTCGGCGGCGGAGAGGGTCATGGTGATCATGAAGTCCGTCGCGGCGAATCCCAGCAAGGCGAGCACGAAGAGTTTGCCGCCCCAGCGGGGGAGGAGCCGCTCGAGCATCGCGATGGAGCCTTCGCCACGCGCGCTTTCGGAAGCGACCCGGCGGTAGACCGGCAGGGCGCCGAGCAAGGTGACGGCGACCAGGACGATCGTGGCCAGCGGCGAGACGATGCCGGCCGCGAGCGCGGCAATCGCGGGCTGGTAGCCGAGCGTGGAGAAGTAGTCGACGCCGGTGAGGCACATGACTTTCCACCAGGACTGGGGCGTGTGGTCCTCGTCCGGTTTGCCGTGTGGACCCTGGCGCTTTCCCGATGTTTCAGGCATTCCGTCAAGCAGCCAACGCTTGAATTGCCCCTGCTTGATGTCTCCCGCGGGTCTGCGCCGGTCAGAGGGTTCGGCAGGCGGCCTGGTCAGCGTTGTCACATGGTCCTTTCGCGCAGCCTGGAAGCTGCTCCAGATGGAGCGTACGGGCGGGGCAGGGAGGGGATGCCCGTCTTTATGGAATCTTTACGCCGCCTGTGAGGGGGGTCACTTC
This sequence comes from Arthrobacter sp. efr-133-R2A-63, assembly GCF_030209795.1. NCBI lineage: Bacteria > Bacillati > Actinomycetota > Actinomycetes > Micrococcales > Micrococcaceae > Arthrobacter > Arthrobacter sp. efr-133-R2A-63. Next base: position 56,673 of record NZ_JARVRG010000031.1, read on the forward strand.
CAGGTGGACACATTCACATCATTTGGCATGTGAGCAGCATCACGTAGCATATAGAACGTCCTATGTTGGATGTGAAAACAATACGAAAGGGCTACGCATGAATAACCCGCTACTCAGTGACAGGGCCAGGGGGCGGCTGCCGTGGAGCAGGCTCGCCGTCTCCATGGCGGCTGCCGCAGCTCTCATGACGTCAACCGTTGTGCCCGCTTACGCTGCGTTGGATCCGTTCCCGAGTCCCAACGTCCCCTCCAACCCTCCGGGAAGCTACGCCGAGCAGGTCCTCGCTTCGAACGGCGACAACGCCATCGACCCCGTCCTGGGCAAGTACTACAGGATCGTCGCGCTCGCGGATTTGGGCGACGGCGTTCTCCTGGCTTCCTACGACGGCCGTCCCGATGGGGGCGATTCTCCTTCGCCCAACTCCATCGTCCAGCGGCGCAGCACCGACGGCGGAAAGACGTGGGGCAGTCCTACCTTCATCGCGCGGGGACAGTTAAGTTCAGCAGGCGTCCAGAAATACGGTTTCAGCGATCCCAGCTACGTCGTGGATAAGGTCACCGGGGCGGTATTCAACTTCCACGTCTACTCCAAGAACCAGGGATTCGCGGGCAGCGTGCTCGGCAATGACGATTCCGACCCCAATGTGATCAGCTCCCAAGTGTCCGTTTCCACCGACCGCGGACTCACATGGTCCACGGACCCCGGCAACCAGCCGACCCTGCCCGTTCCGTCCAGCTATCCGGCGGGTTCGGCCTACGCCGGGTTTGCGGGTCCGCTCATCACCGCCACCGTCAAGCCGAACGGGAGCACCATCAACGGCGTTCCCAACGTCGGCGGAGTGGTCAGCATGTTCGCCTCGTCGGGTGAGGGTATTCAGCTCAAGTACGGAGCGCATGCCGGAAGGCTCATCCAGCAGTTTGCCGGAACCATCGTCCAGCCCGATGGGAACCGCCAGATCCAGGCCTACAGCGTCTATTCCGATGACCATGGCAAGTCCTGGAACATGGGCACGCCCACCGGAACCGGCATGGACGAGAACAAGACGGTGGAACTCTCCGACGGCCGCGTCATGTTGAACTCGAGGGACAGCACCGGCGCCAATCCGCACTTCCGCAAAGTGGCGTATTCCTCCGACGGCGGAGTCACCTACAGCACGCCCGTTGCGGAGACGCAGCTCCCGGATCCGCGGAACAACGGTTCCATCACCCGGATGTATCCGGATGCCGCAGCGGGATCGGCGGACGCCAAGAAGCTGCTGTTCTCCAACTCGCCCACACCCACCGCCGGCGGCGCGCGCGTAGACGGCACGGTCCGCTACTCCGCCGACGACGGCAAGACGTGGGGCTCCTCGCGCGTCTTCAAGGCCGGAAGCATGTCCTACTCCACCCTGAGCGCCCTGTCGGACGGTACTTTCGGCGTCCTGTACGAAGGTGACAACAACACCATCACCTTCGGGAAATTCGACACCGCCTGGCTGAGCCCGGTTGCCGCCGTCGTTGTCCCGGGTGCGGTCACCGTCACGAACGGCGGCAGTGCGCAGCTCAGCGTGACCGTCACCAACAACGACAGCTCGCCGCTTCCCGCGTCGACCGTCAGCCTCGACGCGTTGCAGGATTGGACGTCGACGACGGCGGACCTCGCCTCCCTCGATCCGGGCGCCTCGGCGACTGTGCAGCTGACTGTCGCGGCGCCGTCGTACGCCAAAGCAGGCGCGGTACCCCTGACGGCCAGGTTGAACGTCGGCGGGGCCTCGATGACAGCGCCGGTATCAGTGACCGTTGCGGGTGGTTCTGCAGGCAACGTGGTGGGCGCCTACATTTTCGGTGCCCGCAACGACGCCGGAAGGGACCTGGCAAGCCACCCGTACACGGCGGGCAGCCCAGTGCCCTACAAGTTCCGGGTGTACAGCACGGGCAACGTCACTGAATCCGTTGTCCCCCAGTCCGGCAACTTCCAGCCGTTCCTGCCGCCGGGTTCGGGCAACTGCCGGTTCAGTGCCCTCGGTGTGTGGGGCAATTACCTCTGCGGAACCCCGCAGCACACCGTGACGGCGGACGAAGCGGCGCAGGGATTCTTTGTCCCGATCACTGTCTGGCAGGTAACGGGAGCCGGCGCCGCCACCCAGAATTACACCGTCACGGGTGACGAGGTGGACCTGCTGGTCCGCAATCCCCAGTTGAGCGGATCGGTGGTGTCCACGTTCAACGATGTGGACGGGGACGGGTTTGCCGGTCCGGGCGACACAGTGACCTTCGCCTACACCGTCACGAACACGGGCAATGTGGCCTTGACGGACCTTTCGGCTGCGGCCCTTGGATTGTCCAAGCCGACCCTGGCCGTGGGTGAGTCGGTCAACCTCACCTCCACCTACACACTGACCGAGGCCGACATTGCTGCCAAGCAGCTCCCGGCCACGACCATCCCTGTCAATGCGAACAACGGCGCCAAGCTTGCATCGCTTCAGCTGGACAGGCAAGCCGTCGCCCTGAAGGTCAAGCCTGCCATGCCCGGTTCGGAACCTGCCTTGGCTTCCCAGGAGTTGATCGGTGCCCATCCGCCGCTGGACTTGGGGCTCGGTACGGACAAATACCGCGGCGGCCAGACCGTGACGGTCCACAACGTGGAGTACGGCCAGTGGTACTACGTCTACCTGAACAAGCGCAGCTACCGTCTGGGCTGGTTCTTCCCGTCGCAGCAAAACACGCTGTCCTTCGTCCTGCCCAACGACGTGAAAAACGGCATGGACAGCCTCGTCGTGCTCGATTCGGAAGGCCATCAAGTGTCATTCGGAGACTTCCAAGTGACGCCTTTCGGGAGCAAGTAGCCCGGGCGGGGACATGAGGTGACAAGCTGGGCCGGGCTCCGGGGGAGTCCGGCCCGGTCTTGTTGTGGTCGAACGAAGGGTCCGTTCTACTCGTAAACAAGTGATGCATATAAGGCAACTTTGAGTGTATGATTGGTGTCACAGTCACTGTCCGATCCACCTATTCACAAAGGAGTGGCGCATTTTGGAAGAGCTTCGTATTGAGGCCAACGGCAACCTTGGTCCCATTGATTCGGCCCGAATCCCGCGCTATGCCGGTGCTGCCACCTATGCCCGACTGCCCCGCTTGGACCAGGTATCCAAGGCCGATGTCACGGTGGTCGGCGTTCCCTTCGACTCCGGTGTTTCCTACCGCCCCGGCGCCCGCTTCGGTGCCAACCATGTGCGTGAGGCCAGCCGCTTGCTGCGTCCGTACAACCCGGCCTGGGATGTCAGCCCCTTCGAGAACATCCAGGTCGCCGACGCTGGCGACATGGCGGTGAACCCGTTCAACATCAACGAGGCCATCGAGACCATCCAGCAGAATGCACTGGACCTGACCGCCAATGGAAGCAAGCTCGTCACGCTTGGCGGCGACCACACCATTGCCCTGCCGCTGCTCCGGGCCGCCGCCGAACGCGCAGGCGAACCCGTTGCCATGCTGCACTTCGATGCCCACCTGGACACCTGGGACACCTACTTCGGCGCCGAGTACACGCACGGCACCCCGTTCCGCCGCGCCGTCGAAGAGGGCATCCTGGACACCGAGGCCATCAGCCACGTCGGCACCCGCGGCCCGCTTTACGGCAAGAAAGACCTCGACGACGACCACCGCTTCGGCTTCGGCATCGTCACCTCGGCGGACGTCTACTACCAGGGCGTCCTGGAAACCGTGGCCAAGATCCGGGACCGCATCGGCAACCGCCCGCTGTACATTTCGGTGGACATCGACGTCCTCGATCCGGCCCACGCTCCGGGCACAGGCACGCCTGAAGCCGGCGGCATCACCAGCCGCGAGCTTCTCGAAATCATCCGCGGATTCCGTGGCATGAACCTCGTGGGCGCAGACATCGTTGAGGTCGCCCCGGCCTATGACCACGCCGAGATCACCGGCGTCGCAGCCAGCCACGTTGCCTACGAGCTCGTCACCCTCATGGCCGACAACGCCGTCGAAGGCAACCGCCACGGCGCGCTCAACGGCTATGCCGCCCAGGCCCTGGGCCAGGAATCCCGGCGCCCGGCCGGCTTCGCTCCGGCGGTCACGAAGTGACGGACCAGCGCAACGGCGGGGACCTCGTCGTCGAGACCCTCGAGGCGCTCGGCGCGAAGACGGTCTTCGGGATCCCGGGCCAGCACGCCTTGGGATTGTTCGACGCGATGGGCCGCGGCAATCTGCACTTCGTGTCCTCCCGGGTGGAGAACAACTCGGCCTTCGCCGCTGACGGATATTCCCGTGCCACGGGTGAGGTCGGGGTCCTGTTCCTGTCGACGGGCCCGGGGGCTCTGACATCCTTGGCCGGCTTGCAGGAAGCGTATGCGACCGGCGTGCCGATGGTGGTCGTGGCGAGCCAGATCCCCTTGGACGGTCTGGGTGCGCGCCGGAAGGGCATGCTCCACCAGCTCGATGACCAGAAGGCCTCGGCCGCGAACGTCACCAAGAGCCAGCGCCTCATCCAGCACGCGTCCGGGATTCCTTCGGCCATCCAGGACGCCTGGACCGAGGCCATCTCCTCCCCGCAAGGGCCCGTGTGGATCGAGATTCCGCAGAACGTGCTCCTGGATCCGATCATGGTCCCGCCCGTGGAGGATGCCCTTGCCGAAGCGGCCGACAACCCGCCGCGCGTGGAGCTGATCCGCGAAGCCGTCAAATGGCTCTCGACGGCGGAGCGGCCGGCGATCATCGCCGGCGGCGGCACCCGCCGTGGCCGGGCCGAGAAGTCGCTCCTGTCGATCGCCGAGAAACTCCGTGCCCCGGTCATCTGCACTCCCGGTGGCAACGGGGCGTTCCCGTGGACCCACGAGCTGTCCTTGCAGTCCTGGATCGAAGACCGCCACATGACGGATGTCCTCGAGGACGCCGACGTGCTGATCGTCATCGGTTCCTCCCTGGGTGAGGTAACGTCCAACTACTTCACCTTCGAGCCGCGCGGCCGCATCATCCAGATCGACGCCGAACCCCGGGTCCTCGAGTCCAACCGGCCTGGCCTGGGCATCCGCGCCGACGCCGGCCAGGCGCTTTCCGCGCTCGACGAGGCGTTGCCTCCGGCTGCGACGGCACCGGACTGGCGCGGCGCTACGCCCGAGGCTCTTGTCAAGGAGTCCCTGGCCAAGGTCAGGGCGCGACTTGAAGAGCAGGACCTCGGCAAGGAACTGAAGTTCATGGCCGACATCCGCGAAGCGGTTCCGGCTGACATGCAGACCTTCTGGGACATGACCATCTCGGCCTACTGGGGATGGAGCTGCTGGGATTCCCGCGAGGGCCAGTTCCACTCGGCCCAGGGCGCCGGCGGCCTCGGCTACGGCTTCCCGGCCGCGATCGGCGGTGCCGTGGGGCTGGAAACCGTGGGCAAGCCCGGCCGGGTGCTGGCTGTGTCCGGCGACGGATCCTCCATGTACTCGATCTCCGAGCTGGCCACCGCCAAGCAGCACAACGTCCCGGTCACCTGGCTGATTGTCGACGACGGCGGCTACGGCATCCTGCGCGAATACATGGTGGGCGCCTTCGGCAAGGCCACGGCCACAGAGCTCGCCCGTCCCGACTTCGTCAAGCTCGCCGAGGCCTTCGGTGTCCCTGCCCGCAGAGTGGCCCCGGAGGATGTCGGGGACGCGCTCCGGGAAGGCTTCGCCGCGGACGGTCCCAACGTCGTCGTGGTTGAAACCCTCCTGAAGATGTTCGGCCCCACGCACTTGGGCGACTGACTCAAACCCGCCTCAAACCCCAGCGCGAGCTGGCAGTTGATGACCCCTTTGTCGAAAGACGGGGGCATCTGCTGCCGGCTCGCGCTTGGTGGTTAACGCGCGTCACACATCATTAGTTTCCCAAAGCAATCATTTTGGCGTATAGTTGCTTTAGGCAAACAAAAGTGAGGTGTCTTCCATGGCTGTCGCATCCAGCACAGCAACCGAACTCGTCCATCAGATCTTCGATCTCCAGCGGGTGCTGCGTTGCATCGTGACCTCGAACATCGCGAAAGATGCCGACGTCGGATTCGCGCTGCAGGGTGTCATGCGCTTCATCGGCGAGGGGGAGTCCCGGGCCACGAAGCTAGCCTCCCGCCTCGGCGTCAGCCCCCCGGTCCTCAGCAGGCACATCGCCGAACTCGAGGAACTCGGCCTGGTGGTCCGCCGCCCCGATCCCGCCGACGGCCGCGCGCAATTGGTGGCCCTTTCGGAATCCGGGATTGAGAAGGTCCGGGACTTCGAAGAACAGCGCAGCCTCAACCTGCGGGCCTACCTCGCGGAATGGAGCGAGGAAGACGCCTTGGAAGCAGGGCAGGTCCTGGAGAAATTGACCACATCACTCAACTATTCAGTCCGGGCAACGGTGGCCGGCTCCCACCACTCGAACCACACAGCTTAGGAGCAGCAGCAATGGCAACCCGAATACAAGAACGTTCGACGGCGGTGCCGGCGTCATCCGCGCCCATGACGCACCGCCAGATCATGGAGGCCCTGACCGGCCTCCTTGCGGCATTCTTTACCGCCATCCTGAGCAGCACCATCGTGGCCAACGCCCTGCCGACCATCATGTCCGACCTTCACGGCACCCAAACGGACTTCGCGTGGGTCATCACGGCCGCGCTGCTGGCCAACGCCGCTACCACGCCCATCTGGGGCAAGCTCGCCGACCTCTTCGACAAGAAGCTCCTGGTCCAGCTGAGCATCGTGATCTTCGTGGCCGGCTCTGTCATGGCCGGTTTCTCCCAGAGCATTCCCTTCCTGCTGACGGCCCGCTTCATCCAGGGCATCGCCTTGGGCGGCCTCACCGCTTTGGCCCAGGCCATCATCGGCACCATGATCCCGCCGCGGGACCGTGGCAAGTACTCGGGCTACATGGGCGCCGTCATGGCGGTCGGTACCGCCGGCGGCCCGCTCCTCGGTGGCTTCATCGTTGACAGCCCGCTCGGCTGGCGCTGGACGTTCTTCGTCTGCGTGCCGCTCGCCGTCGTCGCGCTCATCCTGCTCCAGGTGACCCTCAAGATCCAGCACGTCAAGCGCCCGGCCAAGATCGACTGGCTCGGTTCCGTCCTGCTGACCTCGGGCGTGAGCCTGCTCCTCATCTGGGTTTCCTTCGCCGGCAACCCGGACTACTACGACTGGATCTCCTGGCAGTCCGCCCTCATGGTAGGCGGCGGCGTGCTCCTGCTGGCCCTCCTCGTGGTGGTCGAATCCAAGGTGGCCCAGCCCATCATCCCGCTGAAGATCATCTCCCAGCGCACCACCGCTTTGGCGATCCTGGCCTCTGTGGCCGTTGGTATCGCGATGTTCAGCTCCTCCACCTTCCTCGGCCAGTACTTCCAGGTAGCCCGTGGTGCCACGCCCACCGAGGCAGGCCTCCTGACGCTGCCGATGATTGCGGGCAACCTCCTGGGCTCGGTGGTCTCCGGCCAGCTCATCAGCCGCTTCGGCAAATGGAAGCGCTTCCTCCTGGCGGGTACTGTGCTCCTGGCCGGCGGCCTTGCCTTCACCGGCACCATCGACCACACCACGGCGCTGTGGGTCACGTGCTGCTACACCGCGATCTTCGGCCTCGGCCTTGGCTTGCTGATGCAGAACCTGGTCCTCGCGGTCCAGAACACCGTCCGCGCCCAGGACATCGGAACGGCCAGCGCGTCCGTGGCATTCTTCCGCTCCGTCGGCGGTGCGATCGGTGTTTCCGTGCTCGGCGCCATCATGGCTACGCACGTCAAGGACCTTGCCACCCAAGGCTTCGCCGCGGCCCACATCCCGGTGAGCGGTGGCTCGGGCGATGCGAGCATGGACCTGACGGACTTGCCCGCCCCGATCCGCGACATCATGCGTGCCGCCTACGGCGACGCGACAGCCCAGATCTTCATGATCTCCGCCGTCATCGCAGTGGTCGCTTTCCTCGCGGTGCTGTTCATCAAGGAAGTTCCGCTGCGGAAGACCGTGGACGCAACGCCGGAGAAGGAATTGCTGGCGAACGCTTCCGGCGAGGCCGCCATGACGCTGGACACCTCTGCATTGCCGGTCATCGAATCCGCCGAGTTCGCCCAAGCAGCCGACGACGGCGGCACCCCCTTGGGTGCCAGCCGCGCCCGGGCGGCGGCCGAGAAGGAGCACGATGAGCTTGACCTTGAGTTTGCCCGCATCCTCACCCAGGAACGGCCTGACCCCGCCGCCGGCCTGCGCGAAGTCCAGGACCAGCTCGCCCGCACCCAACGCTTGCTGGCCGAGCAACAGCTTCAGCTGAGCAGGGCACAACGCGAACTCCAGGCACGCGTGCACGAACAGCAGGCCACCGCCGTCGAGCAGTCGCGGATCGCCGAGGAGTTGGCCGCGCTGCGCAAGGAACTCAAGCGGGAGCGCCGCCGCCAGGAAAGGGCAGCCTTGCTGCTCCTCGCCGGCGACGCCTCGCGGGCAGGGGAGACGGGGCGGCACGCCGGCTAGGGGAGCCTGGCGGGCAAACGCCTGCGGGACGCGTGGCCGGAGCCGCTGCAGCGAGTTTGGACGCTGCGGCGGCTCAGCTACGTCGCAAGGATGATATTCGGCTACCGATATTTCGTTGAGGCAACGGATTTCGTAGAGTTGAGGGACTAATTCTGTCAGCGCCTGCTGCTATCCATGTGTTTAGTCATTCGCATTATTTAGTCATTCGCACAGTCATCATTCGCGCACTCTCATTAAGGATCCGTGGGCATGCTTGTCACCCTGATACGGCGCTACTCCAAGCCGTATTTGCCGCAGATACTGGCCGTCATCATCTTCCAGCTGGCGTCTACGATCGCCACCCTCTATCTTCCAAGCCTCAACGCAAAGATCATCGATGAGGGGGTTTCCCGGGGGGACACCAACTACATCTGGCAAACCGGTGCCCTGATGCTCGTGGTCGCGCTCGGCCAGGTCATCGCGGCCATCGCGGGGGTCTACTTCGGATCCCGCGTGGCCATGGCCATGGGACGCGACTTGCGCAGGGACGTCTTCCGCAAGGTCAGCAGCTTCTCGGCCAAGGACGTCAACAGCTTCGGCGCGCCCACGTTGATCACCCGCGGCACCAACGACGTCCAGCAAGTCCAGATGCTCATGCTCATGGGCCTGAACTTCATGGTTTCCACGCCCATCATGTGTGTTGGCGGCATCATCATGGCCTTGCGCGAGGACCTCAGCCTCTCCTGGCTCGTGTGGGTCTCCGTGCCCCTGCTGGTGGCCGTGGTTGGCTACCTCGTGGTGAGGCTCATGCCGCTCTTCCGCTCCATGCAGATGAAGATCGACGCCATCAACGGCGTCCTGCGCGAACAGATCATCGGCATCCGCGTGGTCCGGGCGTTCGTTCGTGAACCCTACGAGGCTAAGCGCTTCGGCGACGCCAACAAGGACCTCACCCTGGTTTCGGTCAAGATCGGCAACCTGTTTGTGCTGATGTTCCCGGCCATCGGAATGATACTGCACCTTTCCACGGCGGCAGTGCTGTGGTTCGGCGGCCAACGGGTGGATGCGGGCAACATGCAGGTGGGTTCCTTGACTGCCTTCCTGCAGTACCTGCTGCAGATCCTCATGGCCGTCATGATGGGTACCTTCATGGCCATGATGATTCCGCGCGCATCGGTGTGCGCGGACCGCATCGGTGAGGTCCTCGACGTCGAACCCTCCATCCACGATCCGAAGGCGCCGGTGGCGCCCGCGGAAAAGAAGGGTCGCGTCGAATTCCGCGATGTCACCTTCAAATACCCCGGTGCCGAAGCTCCCGTGTTGAGCAACATCTCCTTCACCGCGGAGCCGGGCCAGACCCTTGCCATCATCGGGTCCACCGGCGCAGGCAAGACCACCTTGGTGTCGCTGCTGCCGCGCCTGTACGACGTCGCGTCCGGCGATGTCTTGCTCGACGGCGTCCCGGTCACCAGCCTGGACCGCGATGAAATCACCAGTCGCGTGGCCACGGTGCCGCAGAAGCCCTACTTGTTCTCCGGAACCATCGAGCACAACCTGCGCTTCGGCAAGACCGACGCCACGGACCAGGAACTCTGGGATGCGCTGGAAACCGCGCAGGCCAAGGACTTCGTCATGGAAAAGTCCTCCGGCCTGAACCGACGGGTGGCCCAGGGCGGCACCAACGTTTCCGGCGGCCAGAGGCAACGCCTCTGCATCGCACGGGCCCTGGTGACGCAGCCCAAGGTCTACCTTTTCGATGACTCCTTCTCGGCCTTGGATGTGGCCACGGACGCCCGCCTTCGCCGGGCGCTGAAGGAAAAGACGCAGGATGCCACGGTCATCATCGTGGCCCAGCGCGTATCCACCATCGCGGACGCGGACCAGATCCTGGTCCTGGACAACGGCAGGATCGTTGACCGCGGCACCCATGAAGAACTCCTGGAAACGTCACCCACGTACCAGGAGATCGTCGAATCCCAGCTGAGCGCGGAGGAAGTGGCATGAGCGAACAGAATCAGCAAAAGCGCGATTGGGCCGCGAAAGCCGAAGCGGCGAAGGCCGCGCGCGAAGCCGCGGAAGCGAAGGACGCAGCAGCTGACGGTGCAGTGACCGCTGTGGACGATGACGACATCGAAGAAACCGAATACACCCCGGGCGAAGCCGACGGCGGAATGTTCGGCAACCTGCCGGCCAAGAAGGCCAAGGCGTTCGGACCGTCGGCCAAGCGGCTCCTCGGGCTGCTCAAGCCGGAGGCCGCCGGAGTCGTCTTCGTCATCGGCCTCGTGGTGGTCTCGGTGGTCCTGAACGTCATCGCCCCGAAGATCCTCGGCAGCGCCATGGACGTCATCTTCGGCGGTGTCATGGGCAAGCAATTGCCTCCCGGAGTGAGCCAAGCGGCCTTCGCCGAGGGCCTCCGCCAGGCCGGCCAGAACAACTTCGCGGACATGGTCTCCAAGATGGAGCTCACCAACGGGATCAACTTCTCCAAGCTCACGTTCCTGATCTCGATCGTGCTCTTGATGTACTTCGTAGCCAACATCTTCCTGTGGGCCCAGGGCTACATCCTGAACAAGATCGTCATGAAGGTCATCAACCGGCTCCGCAATGACGTCCAGGCAAAGCTCAACCGCTTGCCCCTGAACTACTTCGACACCCGCCAGCGCGGCGACATCCTCTCCCGCGTGACGAACGACGTCGACAACGTCCAGCAAGGGCTGCAGCAGGCGTTCGCGCAGCTGGTCAGCTCGGTGCTGACAGTCTTCGGCATCACCATCATGATGTTCATCGTGTCATGGCAGCTCGCCCTCATCGCGCTGGTTGCCCTGCCGCTCTCCGGCGTCCTTGCCGGCGTCATTGGCTCGCGCAGCCAGAAGCTCTTCGCTGCCCAGTGGAAGAACACCGGTTCCCTCAATGGCCAGATCGAGGAATCGTTCTCGGGCCACGAGCTCGTCAAAGTCTTCGGGCGCGACGCGGACATGCTGGAGCGTTTCGACGAACGCAACGAAGCCTTGTACAAGGCCTCGTTCGGGGCGCAGTTCGTTTCCGGCATCATCTTCCCGGCGATGAACTTCGTCTCCTACCTCAGCTACGTGGGCATCGCCGTCGTCGGTGGTTTGCGCGTGGCCTCCGGTTCCATGAGCCTGGGCGACGCCACGGCGTTCATCCAGTACTCGCGTGAATTCACCCAGCCGCTCGGCCAGATTGCAGGCATGGCCAACATGCTCCAGTCAGGCGTGGCTTCGGCTGAGCGCGTTTTCGAGTTCCTGGATGCCGATGAGGAAGAGCCGGAGAACGCGGCCCGCCACCTGCCCCCGCGCACGGACGGCCACGTCGAGTTCGAGAACGTGTCCTTCAGCTACGTCGCAGACAAGCCGCTCATCGAGAACCTCTCCCTCAGTGCGGAGCCCGGACACACCGTGGCGATTGTCGGCCCCACAGGCGCGGGCAAGACCACCCTGGTCAACCTTGTCATGCGGTTCTACGAACTCAATTCGGGGCGTATCACCCTGGACGGGGTGGACATCAAGGAGCTGAGCCGTTCCGAGCTTCGTTCCAAGGTGGGAATGGTGCTGCAGGATGCCTGGCTGTTCGGCGGGACCATCTACGACAACATCAAGTACGGCAACCTCGACGCCACCGAGGAACAGATCATGGAGGCGGCGAAGGCCACGTACGTGGACCGCTTCGTGCGTGCCTTGCCGGATGGCTACCAGACCATCATCGACGAGGAAGGCAACAACGTCAGCGCGGGCGAGAAACAGCTCATCACCATCGCGCGGGCCTTCGTTTCCGATCCCTCGCTGTTGATCCTGGACGAGGCCACGAGCTCCGTTGACACCCGTACCGAGCTGCTGTTGCAGAAGGCCATGGCTGCCCTCCGCACGGATCGCACCAGCTTCGTCATCGCCCACCGCTTGTCCACCATCCGCGACGCCGACACCATCCTCGTGATGGAAAACGGCAGCATCGTGGAGCAGGGCAACCACAACCAACTGCTCTCATCGCAGGGCGCGTACTACCGCCTGTACATGTCGCAGTTTGCCGGTGAGGATGCCGGGGAAACCGTGGTGGATGACTCGACGGCGGTGCACAGCTGAGCCAGCGAATCACCGTCCAAGTGCCGATGCGTTGGGGAGACATGGACGCGTACGGGCACATCAACAACGTCCAGATCGTGCGCATGCTCGAGGAGGCCCGCATCGCGGCCTTCGGTCCGCCCCGCGGTGCCGGACTCCCCGGAGTGGAAGCTCCGGTCTCTGTGTTCGACTCTGTTGAAGACGGAGTCATGACCCTTGTGGTGGAGCACAAGGTCCGGTATGTCCGGACCTTGGAATACCGGAACATGCCGGCAGTCGTCGAGATCTGGGTCGGCGCCGTGAAGGGGGCGAGTTTTGACGTGCACTACGTCATCAAGGATCCCGTGACCGGCCAGGACTGCGTCAACGCCACTACCCATCTGGCGTTCGTCGACGAGTCCACGGGCCGCGTCCGCAGGCTCACTCCCGAACAGAAGCAGCAGCTGGAGCCGTACCGGACCTAGCGAAGCATTGCAGCAGCGCCCTGGGCGCCCCGGTGGCCGTAGAGTTTCCCCATGAAACTCGAGATCGTCGCCGTCGGCGCCCAGGGCGCTGCCGTTGCCGCCGAAGAAGGCGCGGACCGGATTGAACTTTGCAGCGCCTTGGAGCTCGGGGGACTGACCCCGAGCCAAGGGCTGATGGAAGCCGCGCAGGAAGCTGCCGACGGACGGCTGGAGATCCACCCGCTGATCCGCAGCAGGCCAGGAGATTTCCTGTACTCCGACGCCGATGTGGACACCATGGACCGCGAGATCCGGTTCCTGCTCAACCAAGGGGCTCACGGAGTGGTGATCGGAGTCCTCACAGCCGCCGGGGATATCGACGTCCAGGCCACTCGAAAGCTTGCCCACACGGCCCTGGAGACCAACCCCGACGCCCAACTGACCTTCCACCGGGCCGTCGACCATACTCCGGACCCGGCGGACGCCGCCGAGCAGCTCGTGGAGCTTGGATTCACCCGGGTGCTCAGCTCCGGGGGCGCCGCCACGGTGGGAGCCGGGATCGGGACCCTCGAGCGGATGGTCCGGCGGGCAGCGGGGCGGCTTGAGGTCATGGCTGGCGGCGGACTCGCCCTGGACGATATCCCGGCATTGCATGCCGCGGGACTAAGCGCGGTCCATTTGTCAGCCAAGGCCACGGTTTCCACGTGGAAAAACCGTGCGGATTCCTTCGGTGCGCCCGGCGATTCAGACCCGACGGCGTACATGGTCACCAACCGGGACCTGGTGAGGGCCGCCCGCGCCGCCTCCCGCTGACGCCCCCAACTAGCTAGCAGTTAATGTCGTTCTGGGCGCCCAAAACGACATTAAGTGCGAGTCAGTTGGGTGGGTCCCTTTACACGGCGGCGACTTGGGTCAAGGATAGGTGAAGCATTGCGATCGAAAATAGCCTCCAGGAGTCACAAAGATGCAAAACCTGAGCTTCTCCACCATCACTCTGAACATGGCGGAGTTGGGCCCCAATAGCCCGCTGCCCGTGGTCATGGCTGAACTGGACCAGCCGTACAGGATCGGCGACGGGGTCCCGCAGGAACTGCAGGCCGCAGCCCGCTACGGCCAGGTGCCGAACATGTTCCCGTACCTGATGCGGGACGGCTACTCGCGCGAGCGGACCGCCCACGAGGTGCCAGCGGTCGTGCTCGAGAACAGCAAACTGCGGGCCGTTGTCCTCCCCACCTTGGGCGGCCGGCTGTGGGAGCTCATCGACAAGGCCTCGGGCAAACATCTCCTGCACACCCATGGGACCCTGCAGTTCGCCAACATCGCCCTGCGCAAGGCCTGGTTCGCCGGCGGCCTCGAATGGAACATCGGCACCCGCGGGCACTCGCCCACCACGTGCGATCCGGTGCACACCGCGATCGTCAAGACCCCCGAGGGCCACGACGTCCTGCGCATGTGGGAGTTCGAACGCCTCCGCGAAGTGGTTTTCCAAGTGGACATGTGGCTTCCGGAGGACTCGGACGTGCTGCTGACTGCGGTCCGGATCAGGAACCCCCATGGCCACGAGGTCCCCATGTACTGGTGGAGCAATGCCGCCGTTCCCGAGACGGCGGAGACTCGCGTGATTGCGCCCGCCACGGAGGCCTTCGGCAGCGATTACACCACCGACATCGCCCGTGTCCGGCCCACGGAACACCAGGGCCTGGATGCCACCTGGTTGATCAACAGCCCGCACGCGGCGGACTTCTTCTTCGACATCCAGCCCGGGCACCGGCACTGGATTACCGCGGTAGACCACGACGGCGACGGCCTGGCCATGCTGTCGACCAGCCTCCTGCGCGGGAAGAAGTTGTTCGTGTGGGGCCAGGGCGACGGCGGGAAGCGCTGGCAGGAATGGCTCAGCCCCGGTGCCGGCCCCTACGCGGAAATCCAGGCCGGGCTGGCGCAGACCCAGTTCGAGCACCTGGCCATGCCTGCCGGCGCCGAGTGGAGCTGGGTGGAGGCCTACGGCAACGCCAAGCTGGATCCGGCGACCTCCCATGGCAAGGATTGGGCTGCGGCCGTGACCCACGCCAGTGCCCGGCTCGAAGAACTCGTCCCGGACGCGGAGCTTGAAGTGGCCCTCGCCGAAGCCGCGCGGAACTATGCGCTGCACCCGGACAAGATGCTCGTGCGCGGCAGCGCTTGGGGTGCTTTGGAGAGCGCCCGACGCCGACACTCAGGCCGCGCGTGGCTGGACGAAAGCGGCACGCCCTTCGCCGACGATGCAACCCCTGAGGCCACCGAGGAAACAGGCCCGTGGCACAGCCTGCTGGATGGGGCTGGTTTCCTGGGCGCTGAGACCTTCGTGGCTGGGGCCGATTGGGAAGAACTGTTGGCCAAGGATGGCGGTGCGGAGGCGCAGTTCCACCTCGCCACGATGACGCACGCCCGGCAGGACCTCGACGGTGCGATCGCCGGATACGGTTCCGCGCTGATTTCCGACGGTCTCTCGCCACGGTCCACGGTCCTCGCCCACCGGGGCCGCGCCCTCGCGCTGCTGGCCACCGGCAAGGTCGACGAAGGCTTGGCTGAACTGGCCGTCGCGAGCCGGCTGGAGCCGTCCAACCTCCCCCTGCTCAGCGAAGCCATGACCCTCAGCATCCGGCATGGGAACCCCGCGCAAGCACTCGCCTTGGCGAGCGAGGCACCTGCCGGAATGTCCGACGTCGGGCGCGTCCGTTTCCTGATGGCGCTCGCCCTCTGGGGCGTCGGCAACGGCCAGGAGGCTGCAGGGATGCTCCGCGAGGGCATCGAGATCCCGGACATCCGGGAAGGCGAGGACGGGATCGCCGAGCTGTGGCAAGAAGTGTGCCCCGGGGAGCCGGTGCCTGCCCATTACCGCTTCGGAATGCACTGAACTTCCGGAGCGCACAGGCTCGGGGCACATGCGGCAGGAGGCAAGTTGCGGGACGCATGTGGCAGAACGTAAGAGGCGGGGCGCCTGTGGCGGGGGTGCCGACTTTGCTGATGCCAGCACCAAGTTAAACCATGTAAGTTGGCATGGTGACTCCCTCCACCAAAACCCCACTGACCCGTGCCCCCGGTATCTCCAAGGAGATCGAAGATGCGGCCTGGTTCGTGCTGGGCCCGGGGCTGCAAGGCAAAGCCTCGGCGCTCGACGGCAGCACCCGCACTTGGACAGTGGACGCCGCCAGCGAGCTCCTGGAGCGCTTGGAACGCGGCGTCGGAGATGCCAAGGCACCCATGATGACCAACCTGCGCCAAAACCTTGAAGGGGCATCACGCGAGGCCAAGCTGCTCGCCGTCGAACTCCTCTTCCTGCAGTCCTTGCCCCTCGCGCACGAGGTCAAATCGCTCAAGGTCAAGCGCGCCCGCGTGGCCGAAGCCGCGTCCTGGCTCGATCCCGAGCTACAGCTCCCCAAGGAGTTGTACAAGGGCATGACCGATCACGGCGTCATCCGTGACCGGACCGCGGAATTCAACTGGACCATCTGGGACCACCTGACCTGGCTGTGCCGCTTCGTGGCCCACATCGATGGCCAGTCCAACGCGAGTATCACCAAGGCCCTCAAAGACCCGCTGAAATTCCACGAACTCGCCGCGGCGACCCCCGAGGACCAGCCGGCCATCCGGCGCAGCATCGAATACCTGGCGTGGCCCAGCTACTTCGAACCAGTGGTTGCCGACGTCGAGCGGCGCGAAATCCGGGACGCTTTCGCCTCACTCGTTGGCGGCGCGCACGGCGAAACGGAAATCGACATCACCGCGGACGTCAACCGCATCCGGCTGTACTTGGATGAACAGGCGGGCCAGCGCATCGATTGGTACGACCGCCAGCTCGTGAGCCAGTGGCGCAAAGTGGGAGATCCCGGCCGGCGTGCGTGGCTGCTGCGCACGCACCAAGACTCTGCAGAGCTTCTCGCCGCGTGGCGGGACGAGGAAAAGGCGACACTCGACGTCGAGCACCTCCGCGAACTCACCCCGGGCGTGACAGCTGGCCTGGTGCAGCATGCCGTGGACGAGGACTACAAGCACCTTGGCTACGTGGAGCGGGAGGACACCAAGACCGCTGTTTTCGCGTTCCTGACCGTGATGAAGCCCGGCGACCTCGCCCTTTTCCAGAACTCCGGAGCCATCAGGATCGGCGTGGTCCTGGGCGAGCCGGAACACAACGAGGACAACCGCCGGCTCCGCCGCAAAGTGCGTTGGTTTGATGAGACCCACCCGATCGCCGAGGCTCCGCGGCACGTCCAGCGCCAACTCTCCACGTCGGGGATCGTCGTGGACGTCACCAGGGTCATCCAGTCGCTGCAGTCCCTCCTGCCCGCCGAAGCCGAGTCCGACGGCGAGGAAGCCGCCGCCCCGGACGCCGTCGTCGAGCCCGTCATTGAAGGGTTCCGCCCCCTCACCGAAGAGTTCGCGGCTTCCCTCCACATGGAGCTCGAGCCGCTCAAGGAGATCGCCGAACTCCTCGAGGAGAACCGCCAACTGGTGCTCTACGGCCCTCCGGGAACGGGAAAGACCTACCTCGCGAAGCATTTGGCGGCCGAGCTCGCTGGCGACAGCACCGATGAGCGCGTCAAGCTGGTCCAGTTCCACCCGTCCTACGCGTACGAGGACTTCTTCGAGGGGTACCGGCCGGACAAGACCGACGACGGCCAGGTGTCGTTCAAGCTCGTCGCCGGGCCGCTCCGCCGCCTCGCCGAAGAGGCCGCGAAGCCCGGGAACTCCAACAAGCCGTACTTCCTCATCATCGACGAGATGAACCGCGCCAACCTGGCGAAAGTGTTCGGTGAGCTGTACTTCCTGCTGGAATACCGCGACGACCGGATCTACCTTCAGTACAGCCCCAACGAACCGTTCAGCCTGCCGGACAACCTCTACATCATCGGCACCATGAACACGGCAGACCGCTCCATCGCGATGATGGACGCGGCGATCCGCCGTCGCTTCGCGTTTGTCGAGTTGCATCCCAAGGTGGAACCGATCCGCGGTTCGCTCCGGCGGTTCCTCACGGCCCGCGGCCTGGACACCCTCAACGCGGACCTGCTGGACGCCCTGAACGACTCCATCGACGATTGGGACCGGGACTTGATGATCGGCCCCTCCTACTTCATGAAGAACGCGGCCCAGAACCCTGCCGGGCTGCGCCGGATCTGGAAATACGAACTCATGCCGCTTCTTGAGGAGCACTACCACGGTCAATTGAACCGGGCCCAGCTGGAGGAGCGCTTCGGTCTGGACCAGTTGTTGGGTCGACTTGCAGTCCGCTAAGACCGCGCCGCCGCGGCCTACCCGCGCACCGGGTACCGGAAAGCCAGCGGTCCGCACGTTCCCGAAAGCTTCCACGGTGCGGCACATCGTCATGGACGAGCTCTCCGGCGGGATCGTGGACAAGCTTGATCCGGACACAGCCGCCCTCCTCAACTCGAGTGGGCTCGCGAAGGCCTCGCCCATGGGGATGGGCCTTTACCGCATCGAGCCGGTGGGCAAGGTGGGGTCCGTGCGGACGCCGACCGTACAGTTCGAGGTGCGGCCCAAGGACCGCCTCGGCCTGAACCGGCTGCTTTTCTTGCTTAGCTACGCCGGGGACCAGGGATTCCGCGAGGATTCGGTGGCCGCCGTCGAGCACAAGGACCTGTGGAGCGCCCTCGCCGAGTCACTCGCCCAGTTGTCGGAGCGCGCCCTCAGCCGCGGTCCGCTGCAGGGGTATCTCACCGTGGACGAGTCCCTCCGGACGGTCAAGGGCCGTATCCGGATCTCGGACCAGATTTCGCGCCGTCCCGGGATGCTGGTTCCGCTTGAAGTCTCCTACGACGAATTCACCGAGGACATCGCCGAAAACCGCATCCTGCGGGCCGCCCTCGAGCGGATGGGCAAGGTTCCCGGGGTGCGGCAAGATGTCCTGAGCCGCCTGCGGCAGCTCAAGGGAAAGCTCGACGCCGTCACGCGGCTGCAGTCCGGGGCGCCCCTCCCGACGTGGCAGGCCAACCGCATGAACCTCCGATACCACCCGGTCCTGCGCTTGGCCGAGCTCATCCTGCGCAATGCCTCGGCCGAAGCGGGGGCGGGGAAGCAGCAGACCGCCTCGTTTGTGGTGGACATGTCCACTGTGTTTGAAGAATTCGTGGGCGTGGCTTTGCGGGCGGCCATGCGGGCACATCCCGGTGAAATGCGGCTTCAATACGGCGCGACGCTCAACGAAGCTGTGCGGGATTCGGACCGGCTCACAGTGCGCCCCGACGCCGTGCATTTCCTGGGTGGCAGGCCCGTGGTGGTGTACGACTCCAAATACGCCTCGGCTACCGATTCCGGGGCATCGTTGAACGCGGACCACTACCAACTCCTGGCCTACTGCACGGCCTTGCAAGTGCCCACGGCGTGGCTGGTCTACGCGGGCAAGGGGGAGATGAAGCTGCGGCGGATCCTCAACACGGACATCGACATTGTGGAGTACCCCCTGGACCTGTCCCGCCCGCCGGTGGAGATCCTTGCCGCCGTCACGGACCTGGCCCAGCAGTCCTGGGGAGAAGTGGTGCGCCAGGCGCGACGGTGAGGTGCCTGCGTGTTCCGTCCAGGCGGCGGGCGGACTAGCCTGAGAGGGCAAGTCACTGCAGATGGAGGCGCCATGCACAGCAAGAAAAAGAAAAAGTCCTGGAAGGACATAACTCCGGGGCAACGGGTAGGCGTGCTTGTGGTGGGTGCGGGACAGATGGCGTTGCTCATCGCGGCACAACGCAGCATTTCCAAGACCCCCGCGGCCCAGATCAGGGGAAACAAAGCCGTATGGCGGGCCGCAAGCTTCATCAATTTCTTTGGGCCGCTGAGCTATTTCCTGTTCGGCCGCCGTCGAGGAACTGCGTGAGCTGACTCTCCAAGGCCGAACGGTCCCGCAGTTCGCATTCCCACACGGTGAGAACCTCCCATCCTGAGGCTCTCAGCAGTTCGCGCTGCCCGGCGTCGCGCTCCCGGGTGCGGTTGCGCTTGGCTTCCCAAAAGTCCGCGTTGGCCGTCGGAGCGTGCAGGCCTGCCTTGCAATCGTGGAAGTGCCAGAAGCACCCGTTCACGAAAATCACCTTGCGACGGCCGGCAAACACGAGATCCGGGCTGCCGGGCAACTTCCCGCCCGCGGCCCGGCCGTGGAGCCGGTACCGGTAACCCTTGGCATGCAGGAGCCGACGGACCAAGAGCTCGGGCTTGGTGTTCTTGCCCCGGATCTTGGACATGTTCAGGCTGCGTTGCTCAGGCGTCAGCAGGTCGCGGCTCTCGCCCATATCCTCAGTCTACGCAGCGCCCCTGAAACGCCCGCTCACGTATCGCGCCCAAATCCGAAACGCCCGCTCACGTATCGCGCCCAAATCCGAAACCCTCGCTCGATTGATCTTCAGGCTCCCGCGAGAACGTGAATTCTTCCCGCGGTGAACGACTGATAACATTCGCCGGTGAGTCGAGGGATATTTCAGCGTTTAGTAGGCATCGTTATAGCGGTAACAGTTGGCGGTGCGGCGGCTCTCTTGTGGTTCGCTATTGCGTCAACCGGGAATTCTGCAGTCGAGTCGCGGGCCGAGGGCATTGTCCTTGGCGTCTGGAGCGTCCTCTACGATTCCGTGGCGCCGCAACCCCGCGTCATTTTGACGGCCATCGCCTTTGCACTTCTGCTGTCCGCTGGAGTGGCTTTGCTGGAGCGGCGCATTGCCAACAGGTCCCGCCGATCCGCCAATCCCCGGACGCCGCTGGCGCCAAAAATCGTCATGGCGGAAACCCGCGGTATGTACGCCGGCCCGGTAACGGTGACCGTCTTGATTCCGGCACACAATGAAGAAGCTTCGTTGCCGGCCACCATTGCCTCCCTTTTGACCCAATCGCATCGTCCGGAACGCGTGATCGTGGTGGCCGACAATTGCACCGATGCAACCGCAGCCCTTGCGCGCGAAGCCGGGGTTGAGGTGTTCGAATCGGTGAACAATACGAAAAAGAAGGCCGGCGCACTCAACCAAGCGCTGAAGTGGCTGCTGCCTGGCCAAGGCGATAACGACGTCGTGATGGTGATGGATGCGGACACCAGCCTTGACGATGGTTTCCTGGAGGTCGCAGTCTCGCGGATGACCAACGACAGGGCCTTGATGGCCGTGGGTGGCCTCTTTTACGGCGAGGAGGGGCACGGAATTGTCGGCCAGTTCCAGCGCAACGAATATATTCGGTATTCCCGTGAAATCGGACGACGGCGTGGCCGCGTTTTTGTACTGACCGGCACGGCCTCGCTCTTTCGCCCCCGGGCCCTGCGCACTGTTGCCCAGAGTCGCGGTGAGTCGATTCCGGGAATTCAGGGAGACGTTTACGATACGGCAGCTTTGACTGAGGACAATGAGCTCACGATTGCCTTGAAGTCGCTCGGCGGCCTCATGATTTCCCCCATGCAGTGCACCGTCGTCACCGAGTTGATGCCGAATTTCCGCACATTGTGGGCTCAGCGGCTTCGTTGGCAGCGGGGTGCCCTGGAAAACCTGGGGGCCTACGGAGCAACACCCCAGACGCTTCGATACTGGGCGCAGCAATTCGGCATTGGATATGGGGTGATTGCGCTCAGCGCCTACCTGCTACTGATCCTCTTGATGGTTTTGTCGCTGGATAACTGGGTCTGGTTCCCGTTCTGGCTGGGAATCGGGATCGTCTTTTCGATCGAGCGGGTTGTCACTGTGTGGAAGGGTGGCTGGCGGGCACGCCTTTTGGCAGCCACGCTCTTTCCGGAATTGTTCTTCGATATGTTCCTCAACGAGATTTATGTCAAGGGAATCATCGACATTTCCCTTGATCGGCAAGCCACCTGGAAACACCTCAACCATTCACAAAGCGGCGAAACCTCGAAGGCGCAGTAATCATGGCTATTCTTGCTTCCATTCCTACCGGAATCTTGCTTCCCGAAGGAATCCTGCACTCCGATTGGTTTGCCGTTCTGGCGACCTTCGTAGCGATTAATACTTTGATGTATGGCGCGCTGGCCATCGCGAAGATCTTGCCGAAAGTGCACCCCGGCGATTGGGTTCGCACCCGGAATCAGCGATCGGAAACCCGGAGCATCCATCCCGATGCCCCCGCCGTGAACGAAGCTATGGACTTCCTCAAAAACCGACGCTGACCGTCCGCGGTGCCTGGAAGGACAGCAAGCGTAACCACTCAGGGTTCGGGTCTGCCAAACGAACGCCTTGCAGCGCTGCCGCAGTTTCCTGCACGACGACGGCGGCCTCCAGCTCCGCGAGTTTCGCACCAAGGCAGCGGTGGATGCCAGAGCCGAAGGCCAGTCCGTAGGACGTAAGGCCCTGCTCCGACACTGAGTGGTTGCCCGTGAGTTCCAGCAGGATTTCCGCACCGGCCGGTATGTGCCCGCCGTCGAACATCGTGTCCCGTGCGGCAATCCGGCGCCACGTTGGAACGGAAGATTCCGTGGCCAGGACGTGCCGGATGAGGTCCCGGGCCGTGGAGCCGGAAGCTGCGTCGTCCCAGGCAAAGCCGACCGATCCCTCGGCAAGCCGGAATAGCGCCGTGCTGATGAGCTGCGTGGTGGTTTCCTGCCCCGCGATGAGCAAGAAGTACCCGAGGGAACAGATTTCCGGAGTGCTCAGACCGTGCTCCGCCAAGGAGCCGAAGAGATTCCGCCCTGGCGAGGCCACGGCCTCGAGGACGAGATCCCGGAGCCAGCCGTAGAACTCCGCGGCGCTGTGGGCCAGTTCCAGTTGCCGCTCGGAATCCGGCCAACCCCAGAACAGTTCCAGGGAGTCCAAACTCCAGGCCTTCAATTTCGCAAGATCCCGCACCGGGAGTCCCAAAAGCTCCAGCATCACGATCGCCGGCGGGTGCGCAGCCACCGCATGGACGAGATCCACGCGCCCGTCCGCCTTCAGCAGCCCGGCGGCCGTCGCTGCCGCATCCCGCGCGATGCCGCGAATACGTGACTCGAAAGCGCCTACGGTGGCGGGGGTGAAGAACCCGGCCACCACCTTCCGGATACCGGCATGGGAATCGGTATGGTTGCTGGCCAGCACGGGCGGCAATGCGAATCGGGCTCGCTGCAGGACCCGCAAGGACGGTCCGGACAACGGTGTCACAGCGATGAGGGCGTTCGCCGGGCTGAAGTCATCAGGTCGGTGCAGGACCTCCCGCACCGCCGCGGGGTCCCGCAGCACCATATAGGGACATGTCCGGGCGCTGGCAGAAGCGGTACTCATGACCAGGCGCCGCTCAGCCAGTGCGCGCTTGCTTCGCGGAAGGTCACCGGAGGAAGGTCCGCGGCGCGTTCCGGGATCACTCCGAGGAGCGGCCGCGACGCGCCAAGTGTCGCCCGGTTGCCGTGTTCCAGCACGCCCGGGTCGTCCGGCCACGACCCCAGAACGACGCCCCGGATGGCCAGGTCCCTGCGTTCCAGGGCTTCGAGGGTGAGTGCCGTGTGGTTGAGGGTTCCCAAGGCTGGACGGGCAACCACAACAAAGCCTGCATCCGGCCCAAGGTGCCTGCCCAGATCCGCCAGCGTGCCGCCGTCGTGGTCTAGCTCCACAAGAAGTCCACCGGAACCCTCCACGAGGACGTGGTCATGGGTGCTCGCGAGTTCGCGGACCCGCGTGGCATGTGCCGCCAGCGGCGGCAAAGCGACTCTGTCGAGCGCCGCTGCGGGCACGGGGGCGAGGGGTTCTTGAAGCACGACGCCGGCCTCGGCCGTGAGCGGTCCGGCCAAGCGGGCGATTTCGGTGCAGTCGGAGTCGCCAACAGCAGCTCCGCTCTGGCACGGCTTGTACACGGCCACAGACCGGCCCTCAGCCTGCAGGGCGGACGCGAGTGCCGCCGTCGTGACCGTTTTGCCGACGCCGGTGTCTGTCCCGGTGACCAGCACTATTGGTGGCAGTCTCATGGCGTTTCCTCCAAAATACGGCGCAACGTCGCGCACGCGTAGTCGATGTCGTGGGGCGTCAGGGTGGCGCGGGCCGTCAGCCTGAGGCGGGAGACGCCGTCGGGAACTGATGGCGGGCGGAAGCAGCCGACGCGGACCCCGGCCCTGTGCGCGGCCTTGCTTGCCTCCTGGGCAGCAGCGCCGGAGCGCATGGGGATGGATTGCACGGCACCGGCCTGTTGAAAGGGTTCGACGGCGGTGCCCCTCCACTGCAGAAAATGCATCAGTCCCGCCGTGAGGCTGGAAGCGTTCCGGTGGACGGCCGCGGCGCGCCAAGGTTCCGCACGGATGATTCCGACGGCGGCCAGTGCAGCGGCAGCCGACGACGGCGCGAGTCCTGTGTCGAAGATGAAGCTGCGTGCCCTGTTGACGAGGTGTTCCCGGAGCAGCGCGCTGCCCAAGACGGCTCCACCTTGGCTACCGAGTGACTTGGAAAGCGTCGCGGTCAGCACCACGTTGGGGTGGGCGGCAAGTTCCGTTCCGGCCACCGAACCGCGGCCCTGAAACGCGCCGTTGCCCGCCACCCCGAGGCTGTGGGCTTCATCCACGAGGAGCATCGCGTCGTGCTCTTCGGCCAATGCCAGCAACTGGGGGAGCGGGGCGGCGTCCCCGAAGACGCTGTAGATGGACTCGACCGCGATCAAGGCCCGGGGTTCAGTGCGGGTGCGCAGCTGGTGCCCGGTTGCGCCGAGATCGTTGTGCGGAACCGTTTCCACCCTCGAACGACTCAGCCGGAAACCGTCAATGAGCGAAGCGTGGCAATGTTCGTCGGCAACGATGAGGGTCCCGGGTCCGCCGAGCGCCGTCGTGACTCCCAGATTCGCCAAGTATCCGGACGAGAAGACCAACGCTGATTCCATGCCTGTCAGGTCCGCGAGCCCGGACTCGAGTTCCAGGTGCAGCGCAGTGGTTCCGGCAACCAGCCGAGACGACGTGGCACCGGTACCCCAACGGCCGATCGCTTCCCGGGCAGCTTCTGCCAGCCTCGGATCCGTCGCGAGGCCAAGATAGTCGTTGCTGGCCAGATCCACTCCCGGGTCCCCACCGAGGCGCGTCATGGGCGTCCGGACGAGGCCCCGGCGCTCGCGGACCGCGGCCTGCTGTTCCAACCACGCGGTCATGGACCTGCTCATGGGCCGTGCACCTCGGCCACGGCCGCCACCGTGCCTTCGCCCATCCGCCGGACCTCGTCGGCGGTACTGATGTAGGGCGGCATCGCGTAAACAAGGTTCCGGAATGGCCGCAGCCACACTCCGCGCCCGACGGCGGCACTCGTCACGGCGGCGACGTCCACGTCCGTGTTCAACTCGAGGACGCCGACGGCGCCGATCGTGCGGACCTCCTTGACGGCGTCGAGCGCATTGGCGGCTTCGAGGCCAGCCGCGAGGCCCGAGCCGATCCGGGCCACATCCCTGCGCCACGTGCCGTCGTCGAGAATGCCCAAACTCGCATTGGCCACTGAACACGCGAGCGGATTGCCCATGAACGTGGGCCCGTGTAGCAGCGCACCCGCACCGCCGCTCGAGACGCGGGCCGCAACCTCGCCTGTACAGAGCGTCGCGGCGAGCGTGACGTAGCCACCGGTGAGGGCTTTGCCGACGCACATGACGTCCGGAACGATCCCGGCGTGTTCCGCGGCGAACAGCTCGCCTGTGCGGCCGAAGCCCGTGGCGATCTCGTCGAGGATCAGGAGGATCCCGTGCCGGTCGGCGATGTCGCGGAGGATGCGCAGGCATTGGGCGGCGTAAACGAACATACCGCCGGCGCCTTGAAGCACCGGCTCCACGATGATCGCGGCCAGTTCGTTGGTGTGTTCCTCCGCCAGCTGCTCGACGTGCGCCTGCCATTCCGCGATTTCCCCGGGTGGCGCGCCCACGGCGGGTGGCCGCGCAGCGAAAACATTGGCAGCGAGCAGCCCGGGGAACGCCGAATGCATGCCGTCCACGGGGTCGCAGACGCCCATCGCCGCGAAGGTATCGCCGTGGTAGCCGCCGCGGATGCTGAGGAACCGTTGCCTCTTGGGGAACCCCGAAGCCGTTTGGAACTGCACCGCCAGTTTGAGCGCCACCTCGACGGACACCGATCCCGAATCCGCCAGGAAGACCCGCTCCAACCGTGGCCGATCCGCCGCGGAAGGAGCCATGGCAACCAGCCGTTCGGCCAGTTCGACTGCGGGTTCATGGGTGAGGCCGCCGAACATCACATGGCTGAATGTTTCTAGTTGGCGCTTCGCCGCGGTGTCCAGGACAGGGTTCCGGTAGCCGTGGATGACTGCCCACCAGGAGGACATGGCGTCGAGCACCTCATGGCGTCGGCCGGTTTCGTCGCGGAGCCGCAGCGTCACGCCGTCGGCGTCTTCGACTTCCCACAACGGCAGCGTCACCGACACCGGAGCGTACGGATGCCAAAGGCTTGCCCTGTCGCGCTGGATGACGTCACGCTGGATGAGGCTCATGGCGTGACCCGGCCGTGGCGCGAGCATTCCGCGGTCCAGCCGAGCGGCGTGACCTGGACTTTCATGCGGCGACGGCATTGGGCGCAATAGCGTGGGGGCTCCATCGCCAGGCGCTGCTGGCAGCTTTGGTGAGCGTCCGACGTCGGGCGCTCGCCGCACAGACCGCAGTAACTATCCGTGACGTTGGTGCTCACAGCGACTTCTGGAGTTCCTTGATGGGCATGTTCAGCTCGACGAGGAGGTCGAGGTCCGCATCGGCGGGACGGCCCAGGGTGGTCAGGTAGTTGCCGACAATGACCGCGTTGATCCCGCCCATGAGGCCTTCGCGCGTGCCGAGATCGCCCAGGGTCAGTTCCCGTCCGCCGGCGTAACGCAGCACGGTCCGTGGCATGGCGAGGCGGAACGCTGCGATGGCGCGGAGGGCGTCCTTGCCGTCCATGATTCCTTGGTTCTCGAGGGGAGTCCCGGGGCGCGGATTGAGGAAGTTCAGCGGGACTTCGTGGGGTTCGAGGGCTGCTAGCTGGCTGGCGAGTTCGGCTCGCTGGGCGGTGGTTTCGCCCATGCCGATCAGCGCACCGCAGCAGAGCTCCATACCGGCCGCCTTGACCATGTTGCAGGTGTCGAGACGTTCCTCGTAAGTGTGGGTGGTGACGACTTCGGGGAAGAAGCTGCGTGCTGTTTCGAGGTTGTGGTTGTAGCGGTGGACGCCCCACGCGGCGAGCTGGTCCACTTGACGCTGGGTGAGCATGCCCAAGGAGCAGGCGATGTTGATGTCCACTTCCGCGTTGATGCGGTCGATCGCGAACTTGATCTGGTTCATGAGCTTGATGTCCGGTCCTCGGACGGCTGCGACGATGCAGAACTCGGTGGCCCCGGTGGCAGCCGTTTCCTTGGCGGCCTTCACGAGCTCCGGGATGTCGAGCCAGACGCCCCGGACCGGGCTGTCGAACAATCCCGATTGGCTGCAGAAATGGCAGTCCTCAGGGCATCCTCCGGTCTTGATGGAGATGATTCCCTCCACTTCGACGTCCTCGCCGCAGTGCTCCAAGCGGACCTCGTGGGCAAGCTGCAGGGCCTCAGGGATGGCCTCGTCCGGGAGCTCCAGGATCTCGAGCAGCTGGGATTCGCTGAGGCCTTCGCCGTCCGCGAGGACTTGCTCGCGGGCTGTTTCCAGAATCGGATAGGTGGACGTAAGCCTTGGGTTTGGCTGGGTGGTCATGATGCTCCTCGGCCGCTACTTGCAGGGGATGGTGCGTTCCTTCATGACGGTAACGGGCTTGTGGGGAGGTGATTTTGTTGGACGTCCACAAACCCGGAGCTGCAATCTTGGCGGCCGACTCGCTGGATAAGTTACAGCGCGGAAACATCGTGGAGACTCGGTCGTTTCATGCCGCCGATAGCGTCAAGGGCGATGTCCAGACGAGGAAAGTTGCGGGGATGACTGACGATTCGAAGACAACACAAGTGCTTGAACCACCGACGGCGGGTGGCTCCCCAGGAGGAACCGCCGTCGTCGAACCTTCCGAGGCGCTAGGCGCCGGGAGCCGCACGGCGGGCAACGCCGACGCGTTGAGCGCAGCGAAGGAGAGCCTGGAGGACTACACCCTCAGGTTCGCGCCACGGTCCTACCGCAAGTGGGGTGCGGGCGTGGTGGCAACAAGTGCCCTGGGCGGAATTGCCTATTTGGCTGATTTCTCCATCGGGGCGAACATCGGTATTTCTTACGGTACCGTTAATGCGATTCTCGGAATTGTGGTGGCGGCGGTGGTCATTTTCGCCACCGGATTTCCTTTGGCTTACTACGCTGCCCGGTACAACATTGATCTTGACCTCATCACGAGGGGTTCCGGATTCGGCTATTACGGCTCGGTGGTCACCAACGTTATTTTCGCGACGTTCACGTTCATCTTCTTCGCGCTCGAGAGTTCCATCATGGCGCAAGGGCTGGAACTTGGGCTGGGGATTCCGCAGTGGCTCGGTTATGCGGCGTCCACGCTTCTTGTCATTCCCTTGGTGATTTACGGGATGAAGGCCCTGTCCAAGCTGCAGGTGTGGACCACCCCGTTGTGGCTCCTGCTCATGGTGGTTCCCGTGGGGTATTTGGTGATTTCGCACCCGGACAGCATCGGGGAATTCTTCGCGTTCACGGGCAAATCCGGCGCTGAAGGCACCAACCTGGCCTCCGTGATGCTGGCCGCGGGTGTCTGCCTGTCGCTCATGGCGCAGATCGCGGAACAGATTGACTACTTGCGCTTCATGCCGCCCAAGACAGCGGAGAATAGGGTCGCGTGGTGGCGAGCCGTGATCCTGGCCGGTCCGGGCTGGGTGATCTTCGGCGCGATCAAGCAGATCGTGGGCATGTTCATTGCCATTTACCTGATCGCGACCTTGGATCCGGCCGCCTCCGCGCATGCCAACGAGCCGGTGCACCAATTCCTTGGCGTGTACCAGGAAATGATGCCGGCCTGGCTGGCGATGACCTTGGCCGTGGTGCTCGTTGTCATTTCGCAAATCAAGATCAACGTGACCAACGCCTACTCCGGTTCGCTCGCGTGGACCAACAGCTTCACGCGTGTCACCAAGAGCTATCCGGGCCGGATGGTTTTCGTAGTGGTGAACCTGGTGATTGCGCTCGTGCTGATGGAAGCGAATATGTTCGAGTTCCTGAACACCATTCTTGGTTTCTACGCGAATTGCGCCATGGCGTGGGTGGTTACGGTGGCGTCCGATATCGCCATCAACAAATATTTGCTCAAGGTTTCGCCGAAGGTTCCCGAGTTCCGCCGCGGCATGCTTTACGCCATTAACCCGGTGGGCTTCATCTCGATGCTGGTTTCGGCCACTGTGTCGATTGCCGTGTTCTTCGGTGCCTTCGGTTCGGCTGTCCAGCCATACTCGCCGATTTTCGCCGTCGGACTGGCTCTCGTGCTGCCGCCGGTGCTGGCTCTCCTGACTCGCGGAAAGTATTACCTGCGCCGTGGCCACGACGGTATCGATCTGCCCATGTTCGACGCCGACGGCAACCCGAGCGACGCCAAGCTTTTGTGCCACGTGACGGGCCTGGAGTTCGAGCGTCCGGACATGGTCCGCTCTGCCCAGGACGGGCCCGACGGCGAGCCGCAGTTCATCTCTTCGCTCGCCTTGTCGACCGATAAGTCGGGGGAGTTGGTCCTGCCGGCTCAAAGGTAGGCGGGAGTTCGACAGGTCCCATAGGCCTCGACGACGGATGGGCGGCCTGGCCGCGGTCCCGTCGTCGGGGCCTTTGGTTTGTCCTCGTTGTGCTTGTTGTGTCACGCCTCGCTGGTGAAGCGATGCGGGGTAGTGAACCGGGGCCTGTGGATAACTTTCCCGCCAAGATAGGGAAGTGAGCTACCATTTTGGGAAACGTTTAGTCTTGAAAACTATTTGGGGATAGCAAACCATGACTCCACGCACCTCGGTTTCTGCTCGCTCTTTCATTATTGGCAGCCTTGCAACGGTGTTGACGCTGACTGCGTGTGGGAACAGCACCCAGCCGCAGTCTGCGTCACCGACAGTCTCTGTTTCAGCCAGTGCCACGGCTACGCCCTCTCCGACCCCGACGGCTGTTTATAGACCCGCGGACGCCAAGGGGAAGGCCGAGAACGTGCCGGTTCCCGTGTTGCCGGAGGCCGCGAAGGCGAACAGCAAGGAAGGCGTGGAGGCGTTCGCTAGGTACTGGTTCCAGGCGCTTTCGTATGCCTATGAGACTGGGGACATGGCCGTTTGGTCGGCCATGACATCCGCAGAGTGCGTCTTCTGCAATCGAATCAAACAGGGTCTCGAGTCCGCATATGTAAAAGGACGATGGGTTGTCGGTGGGAAGATGACAACTCCGTCGGTTGAAGTAAATTTCAAATCCGAGGCGCTTTCTCAGCAAGTGACGATTCAGACGATCCAAAGCCAGATTGACTACTACGATGCGGATGGGAGCGTGGGGCAGCCGTCAAC
Source organism: Arthrobacter sp. efr-133-R2A-63 (assembly GCF_030209795.1). Taxonomy (NCBI): domain Bacteria; kingdom Bacillati; phylum Actinomycetota; class Actinomycetes; order Micrococcales; family Micrococcaceae; genus Arthrobacter; species Arthrobacter sp. efr-133-R2A-63. Next base: position 86,968 of record NZ_JARVRG010000031.1, read on the forward strand.
GCCGCTATCGAACAGCGCATCAGGCATGATTGCTGCTTTCGAGTCAGGTTCTTGGAAGGTCAAAGACCTCGGATTGCTTCGGTAGTGCGGAATGAATCCGCGGAACTTGATAATTTTGGCAATTGCACTGAATGCCATATTGGTCACTTCCGCCGCGCCGGCGGCGGCGAGTAGTGACGACCGCGTATCTTCGGGCTACCAACAAGGTGGGATCGAAGTCACGGCCAGATGGATCCGTGACCCCGAAACCGGCGAATTTATGTCCGCCCCTCTAAACCACCTCAGCGACGACCCCAACCAATACAAAGCAGAGCTTCAATGCCAGGTAGACGACAATGCCTTGGACAAGAAGTGCCTACCCGGGCAGGTGCGATGCCCGCCCCGCGAGCCCGGTGAGAAGCCTGGAACGCCGGTGATCTGGAAGGTCGCGCCTAAAGCGGTTTCGAATCCCACGTGGACTGACTGGAAATCGGGAAACAACGGCCCATCTTGCCTGTACGACCAAAAGCCAGAGGACGTCCTGCCCAGGATCGCGGCGAGAATTGAGAGCGACTTCCGCAACCTTCCCGTCAAAGCGGCGGACTTGGCCACCCAGCCAAGCCCGCACACACTCAAAGGCGCTGAAACCAACATCTTCGCGAACGCCGTTGAGCAGCAATTCGATGTGACGATCCTCGGCCAGCGAGTCCACATAGTCGCAACTCCCGTGGAGTACACCTATGGCTACGGGGACGGCAACAGTCTCGGGCCAACACCGTTTGCTGGCGGCCCGCTTCCGGAGGCGGAATGGGGCCAAAAGACGAGAACAAGCCACGTGTATCAACAGACCGGTGACTTTCAGGTGTCCGTGACCACCACCTTCCGCGGCACCTACTCCGTGAATGGTGGCCCGGACATGCCGATTCCAGGCACCGGACAGTTTGCGTCGCCGTCGCAGAGGGTGAGTGTCTGGCGGTCGATAACGCGCAACTACGCCGACAATTGCATCGTGAACCCACGAGGCGAGGGCTGCCCGGGCGTTCCCTAGGACAGCTGGGAAACACGCCTTCGACGGCGGCACGGTGCCCGTCCGCGGAAGGCGGGGTGCCGCCGTCGTGTGATCCGAGTCTCAACAGGAATAGTTGCAGGCGCGTGGCAGTTGCCGCCAGTGGACCTGTTCCCGTTTGAAAGGCACTGCCCATGTTGTTTTCCCCTTTGACTCTCGGCGAGATTGAACTTCCCAACCGCTTGGTCATGGCGCCGCTGACCCGCCTCCGTTCGGGCGCCGAGGGTGTTCCCGGCCCGCTGGTTGTGGAACACTACCGGCAGCGTGCTTCCCTCGGGCTGATCGTTAGCGAGGGCACCTACCCGACGCCCGCAGGCCAGTCCTACCCCGGGCAGCCCGGCCTCGTCACGGAGGAACAGCTCGCGGGCTGGAAAAAGGTGACCGACGCCGTCCATGCCGAGGGCGGCCGGATTTTCGCCCAGGTCATGCACGGAGGCCGCGTTTCCCACGCGGACATCACCGGCGGCCACGAGATCGTGGCACCCAGTGCCGTGGCCATCGACGGCGAAGTCCGCACCCCGAACGGCAAGAAGCCGTACCCCGTGCCCCGCGAACTGAGCACCGATGAACTTCCCTCGGTAATCCAGGAAATCGTCACAGCATCCCGGAACGCCGTCGAGGCAGGATTCGACGGCGTCGAGCTCCACTCGGCGAATGGCTACCTGCTGCATGAATTCCTGGCCCCCAACAGCAACGTCCGCACTGACAGCTATGGCGGCTCCCCGGAAAACCGTGCACGCTTCGTGATCGAGACCGTCAACGCGGTGGTGGAAGCGCTGGGCGCCAACAGGGTCGGCATCCGGATTTCCCCGGAGCACTCGGTCCAGGGGATCGCCGAGACCGACCCCGCCGATGTCCGCGCCACCTATGAAGTCCTGGTCGACACCATCGCCTCGCTCAACCTCGCCTACCTCAGCATCCTCCACCATGATCCCAAGGGTGAGCTCGTCCAGGACCTGCGCGAGCGCTTCAACGGCACGTTCCTTGTGAACACCGGTTTCGGCGTAGTGACCACGCGGGATGAGGCCCTGGCACTCGTGGCCGACGGTCACGCCGACGCCGTGGTGGTTGGCCGCCCAGCTATCGCCAACCCGGACCTTGCGCGCAGGTGGCGTGAAGGCCTCCCGCTGAACGAACCGGATCCGTCCACGTTCTACGGCGAAGGCGCCAAGGGGTACACCGACTACCCGTTCTACGCCAACTAGGACACCCGAGACCCCGACGGCGGCACCTGCGAAAGGTGCCGCCGTCGCGGTTTAACCCTTCTCGGCCACCGCCTGCCGGCACCCGACGCCCAGGGAGAAACAAAGTAGTCGCCCTTGGGCGGTTCCCAGTGCCGAATTCGGGTTTAGGGTTTTTAGTGAAGTAACAATCCCGAAGCGGCCCCGGCCGGGGAAGGGGTGGTTGTCATGGCAACGAAGACCCAGTTTGTCAGGGGCGGCCGTCAGGCCCGTATCGCGCAAGCGATTGCCAGCCCGCACTACAAATGGACCGTACTGGTCAACGCCACGTTGGGTGTGCTGATGGCGACCATCAATTCCTCCATCATGCTGATCGCCCTGCCTGACATTTTCCGTGGCATCCACGTCGATCCACTGGCCCCCGGCAACACGAGCATGCTGTTGTGGCTGGTCATGGGCTACATGGTGGTCACAGCGGTGTTGGTCGTTACCTTTGGGCGGCTCGGCGACATGTACGGCAGGGTGAAAATGTACAACGCCGGCTTCGCCATCTTCACCGTGTTCTCGGTGCTGCTGTCCCTCACGTGGCTTTCCGGCACCTCGGGCGTCCTCTGGCTGATCATCATGCGTGTCCTCCAGGGCATCGGCGGCGCGATGCTGATGGCCAATTCCACAGCCATCATCACCGACGTCTTCGAGGTCAATCAGCGCGGACTGGCATTGGGCCTGAACCAGGTTGCTGGTATCGCAGGGTCCTTTCTGGGCCTCATCATCGGCGGGCTCCTGGGTCCGCTGGACTGGAGGCTCGTGTTCCTTGTCTCCGTGCCGGTGGGGTTGGCGGGCACCGTCTGGGCCTACCTGAGCCTGCACGACACCGGGATCAGGCAGCCGGCCAAACTGGACTGGTGGGGCAACGCGACGTTTGCGGTGGGTCTGATCGCAGTGTTGGTAGGCATCACCTACGGCATCCAACCGTATGGCGGCAACACCATGGGCTGGACCAACCCATGGGTGCTCACGGCGCTGATAGGAGGAGCCGCGGTGCTGGCAGTGTTCTGCTGGGTGGAGATGAGGATAGAGGAGCCCATGTTCCATCTGGCACTGTTCCGTATCCGTGCCTTCACCGCTGGAAACCTGGCCTCCCTGATGTCCGGCATCGGCAGGGGCGGCCTGATGTTCATCCTGATCATCTGGTTGCAAGGGATCTGGCTTCCCCAGCACGGTTATAGCTTCGAAATCACGCCGCTCTGGGCCGGGATCTACATGCTGCCCCTCACTGCGGGGTTCCTGATCGCGGGACCCGTATCTGGCTGGCTCTCAGACCGCCACGGGGCCAGGCTCCTGGCCACCTTGGGCATGGTGGTGGCAGCGGCCAGCTTCCTGTGGCTGCTGGTGCTGCCGGTGAACTTCGGTTATTTGCCGTTCTCGCTGGCGTTGTTGGTCAACGGCTTGGGCATGGGACTGTTCGCCGCACCCAACCGGGCCGGCATCATGAACGCGCTGCCGCCCAACCGCCGCGGCGTGGGTGCGGGCATGAGCACCACATTCCAAAACTCGGCCATGGTGCTCTCCATCGGCATCTTCTTTTCGCTCATGATCACCGGGCTGGCCCGGACGCTGCCGCAGACGCTGACCTCAGGCTTGATGGCGCACGGGGTGGCTGCCGCGGACGCCGCCAAAGTCGCCCAATTGCCGCCGGTCTCTGTGCTGTTCTCCTCTTTGCTGGGCTACAACCCGGTCCAAACACTGCTCGGACCGAAAGTGCTGAACGCCCTCCCGGCCAAAGACGCGGCCTTCCTGACGGGCCGCTCCTTCTTCCCGAGCCTGATTTCAGGCCCGTTCGCCGAAGGGTTGGCCGTCGCGTTCGCCTTTGCCATCGCCGCGTGCCTGGTGGCCGCCTTCGCCTCGGCCCTGCGCGGCGGCAAGTATGAGTACAAGGAACTTCCGGGTAGGGCCGAGGCAGCTGAGCGGCAGGCATCACCCAACTGACTCGCATTTGTTGTCGTTTTCAGCCCTCATAACGACAACTAATGCGAGTCAGTTGGGCTGCTGCGCTGGCACAGGCCCACAAAACCACCCAGCTGCTCCAGGCCTTCCGGCCTGGTCGGCAGGTAGTTTGTCAGTTTGGGTGAGCGCACGACGACGGCGCGCCACTGACCGCGCGACACCGCCACATTGATCCGGTTGCGTGAGAGCAGGAACTCCATGCCGCGCGGTACCTCGCCGGCAGCGGACGCAGCCATGGACACGATCACCACGGGGGCTTCCTGGCCCTGGAACTTGTCCACCGTCCCGACGCGCACGCCGCGTAGGCCGGCCGCCCTTAGTTCGTGCTGGATGAGCTGGACCTGGGCGTTATAGGCCGCCACCACGAGAATGTCCTGTTCGGCCAGGGGCCGCTCGCCGGATGATTCGCGCGGGTCCAGCCAAGCCAAGCCAAGGTGCGCCCGGACTTGCCGGACTACTTCCGCAGCCTCTTCCGGAGACTGCGTGGAGTTGCCGTGGTGCTGGACGTAGACGCACTCGACGCCGGCCCGGACTCCGGAGAGCCGCCGCCCGGAAGCGGTCGGCGCTGAATGCAGCCGATTATCGTAGGACAGCTCTGACACTGCAGCGCACAAATCCGGGTGCATGCGCCACGACGTCGCCAGGAAGTAGCCGAGCTCCGCGGGGAGCGTGTGCATGCCGTGGGCCAGCCAGCCGAGCGCAGACTCATCCACCGGTTCCGGGTGCTTGCCCTGCGTGACTTGGGGCAACTGCTGGGGGTCACCGAGGAGCAGCAGTCTCTTCGTCGCCCTGCTGACGGCGAGGGTGTTGGCGAGCGAGAACTGACCGGCTTCGTCGATGACGAGCAAGTCCAGGGAACCCGCAGGAACGGTCCGGCCCGTCATGGTCCAGGCCGTGCCGCCGATCAAGCAGCCTCCGGGCGCGGCAAGCAACCGCTCGATGTCGTCCTTGGCTTGCTGGTCCCAGGGAACAGGGTCGTCGTGCTTCATTTCCTTGGCGATGAGTGCAGCGTCCACCCCGGCCTTGACTGCGGCGTGGAGCATGTTCTCGACGACAGCATGGGACTGTGCGACAACCCCAACTTTCCAGCCCGCACGCACCAGTCGCGCGATGACGTGCGAGCCGACGTATGTCTTACCCGTCCCCGGCGGACCTTGAACGGCAAGATATGACTGGTCCAGATCCGACACAGCGGCCGTGATGGCGTCCACGTATGCGTCGTCGCCGGTCCCGACGGCGGGCAGTTCCGCAAGAGTGGCCAGCCGAGGCGGGATTCGTCGCAACAAGTCCAACGCTGGGTCCTTGGGCCACGACGGCAGATGGGAACGCACCTTGATGGCCAGTTCGCTGAGGGCCTTCCGTTGCCCGTCTGTGTTGACCGGAGCGTCGGGCGTCAATGCCATGGGAAGCTGCGCGTATTCCTCGGCACTCTTGGGAAGTCGCTCTGAAATGGCCACGACATCGGAGGCGCCGTCGTCTGCCCCCGAGAGTGAGCTGCCTTCATCAAGGTCGTCGGAATCACCAACCTCGATGACCTCCGTGCCGGCCATTCCCGATCTCCCGAGGGCGCTTTCGTTCTTGCCAAGGAAGGCATCGGGGAGCGGAGGCCCGTACATCCGGAAGTACTTCCTGCCGGGCGCGAAACCGGAACCGTCCGCGGCGTGCCCGAACAGCCGCACCTTCCGGGCCGGATTGCTGCGCGGAGTCGGCTTGGCCCAGTCCTCCAGCACTTCGCCGCCTTCCACGATGAAGCAGTCCCTCGTGTCCTCCCACTCCGAGACTGGCCGGTCCAAGCGGTCGAAGTGTCCCCACCAGAATTGCTTGTCCTCACGCCGGTGAAAGCCGACCGCGGCCGCCACCATCGCCACCGCCCGGTTGTCATCGGAGCGAAGGGAGTCCTCCGGGAAGTCCGCCAGGTAGTCGAGGAGGGCTGTTTCCTCGGGTGCGGCCTCGTACTTTTCCGGCTGGGTCTCCGCGGGCAATTTGGGTCCCAAAGTGGCTGGAAGACCGGGTTCAATGGAGCGCTCCGCTGCCAAGCCCAGCAGCCAATTGCGCAGTTCCAGCGTGGAAAGGCAGTCGTATTCGTTGTAGTCGGAAATACCCGCCAGGATCGTTGCCGCTTCATCTTCGTGGTCCGCGTCCCGGGCGGTGCAGTAGTTGGCGTAGGCAACCACGGAGGCACCGGCGTCGGTCACGTCACCCGAACGCAAATGCTCGCCCATGTACAGGGGTTCGAGTTTCTTGATGCTGTACGAATCGGCGGAGATGCGGATGCTGTGCCGGACGGTGTCGTAGAGGTCCACGAGCACGCCTTCGCGGAGAAGGTTGTCCACGGCGGCTTCGCCGACGGTGTGGATGACAGACAGGTTCCGCAACGCGGTTTTCTCGTAGGCGGCGTAGTGGTAGATCCGCATGTCCGGATACTTCATGCGGCGTTCTGCCACGTACTCGAGGAAATCGATGAACGCTTGCCGCTCCTCGGCCCGCGAGTGTGCCCAGAACGGCTTGAACACGGGAGATCCGCCCGGCTCCGTCGGATTTTCGACGACGCCGAACAAGTACTCGAGTCCCCAACGGCCGGTGAGAGGGTCTTGCCACAAGGGGTCTCCCTCGAAGTCGAAGAAGATGTCTCCGGCGTCGGGGCGGGGGAGCCGGGCCAAGGAATTGGACTCCAGCACGGAATAACTGATGCTCTTTGCCTCGCCGGTCTTGTCCGTGTACCTGACGGTGCCATCGGGGGTGGCTGTTCCGGTTTGGAGTCGGGCTTGTTCCTGCAGGCGCCGCGTGGCGGAATCCGGGGCGTCGGGCATGTCGGCAAGGGCGTCGATGGTGCAGATGCCGTTTCCCATGAGCTTCTTGCGCCGCGTGATCCTCATGCCCGCCACCATCAGCAGGTCCCGGTGGAGGCCTACCTGTTCTTTGCAGTAGTCGCAGCGGCCGCACGCGGTGACTCCGGTCGCGCCCCATTGGACAGGCTCCAAGCCGGATCGGTGCGTGTCCGTCAAAGCGAGGAAGCGGTCCCGGCGCTCACGGAATACCGGCAGGACATCGGCGAGCCGGTGGTTGCTGTGCACGTAGTCGAAGCCGCCCCGGCCGTCCGAACCAGCAGCGTCCCGCTGAATCGTAGCCCCGAGGACAAGGGTCAGATCCGGGGCCGGGGTGATTCCGGCCTTGAGTAGCTGATCGCCATACGCAGCGAGTTGTAGCAGCGCGGTGACCTTGGCGTGGCGGGCGAGCTTGGTGTCGTATACCGCATAGCTGCCATCCGGCTGCTTGACGAGGAAATCGGAGCGTCCATGAAACTGTCCGTCGAAGAACGCGGCCTGGAAGACCACATCCGCGCCGGATCGCAGCGCCTCGATCGACTCCGCATGCTTGGCTTGCAGGGTGGCGCGGTCCATCGCTTCGGCGGGAACGACGTCGAACACGCCCTTACGTGCCAACGGATCCCAGGTGCCGAACTCGGCCACGAAACGGTCCAGCACCCTGTGCTCATGGACGTCGCCCAGCGCGGCGGTGCGCTCCAGCATTTCGTCGACGGCGAAGGCCGGCTTCTGCGCGAGGCCCATTTTCTCGTCCAACGTGCGCAGCAACTGGTACTCGCAGGTGGAGGCCGTCACGAGGTCGCTGGCGGAAAACACCAAATCCTGCGCTTGCCCTGCATCTACCGAATCGAGAAAAAACACCGTGCCCCCAGACCGTTGAGCTGATGAAGCCAAGCTATCAGTGCGGTCCGACAGTAAGGCAGCCCCGGCGTGAGTGCCAGTGCAAAGCGGGGTCAGCCGGCGAAGCGGAGGGTGATCACCAGGCCGATGAGCGCCACCACGCCGGCAAGGAGCATGGCCGCCTTGGGATTGCCGAAATTGAGGGTCCATCCCAGGCCGAAGCGCCGCGGAACCATGAGAGCGTGGTCTTCGCGGTTGACGTAGAACAAGCCGCTCCGCCAGTATTTGTCGTCCTCGCGGTGGGTCAGGCCGGTGTCCTCCTCGCCTTCGTCCCGAGCGCGGTTGTTCCGGGCGAAGACAACCACGGCTACCGCGACGGCGGCCAGGATCGGGAGGACGACCACCAGCGGCGCCCAAGGCGTGACTGTGCCTGTCCACATCAGCAACGACGATCCCAGCATCGCGAGGTCGATCATCGCGAGCAATCCGAGCAGTGCCCTGGCGCCCAGCAGCATGTACCGGCGGTGCCAGTGTGCGGAGCCTGCCGGGTGAGCCGGGTCGATGTCGGGCCGGCTGCGGAAGAGGATCGCCGCGGCTATGCCCACGAGCAGCGCTGTCACGCCGATCTGCACGAAGACCAGTGAAAAGGCGGTGCCGATCGATTTGGCGGCCAATCGGTTGGGTATGCCTTTCGCACCGTAGTGCACCGCGAGCACATCGGGCATCGATGGGTAGCTGATCACGCCGATCACTACAGTAGCGATGGTGACGATCAACGCCGGCGCCAGCCAGAGCCAGGGAAAACGCGGTGGATCGGTCCGCAGTTCGGTATCCACCGCGATGCCTTGGCGCACTCCCTCATACCAACCCCCGGCGGCCTTTGCGGCCCGGATCTCGTGGTTGGCCAGGAAGAAGCAGCCGTACCAGAAGCCCACGAGCACCAGCACCGACAGCGGCAGGAGCAGCGTTTCGCCGGTCATTCCGTAAATGGCAAGGCAGACCCCAATGGCCACGATCCCGCTCAGGAGAACCCGCCAACGGTAGACGCGGGTCTGCCTGACCACTGTCGGGTCGTCGGCACGTTGGGCCGGTACCCGGACCCCGAACGGCACGGTCGGGCTGTTGATCGCTGGCAGGACCAGCGCGATGGCGAGCACCAGTGCCGCCAACGCGGCGCTCAGGACAATGGCAACGGTCATGGTGTTTCCTCCGGCTGCGTGGTTCCAAATGAATCGAGAATCGAGCGGCAGGACTCGAGAACTTCCTCGGGCGAAAGTCCCCGGGCGACGGCTTCGGCGAGCAGGGTCCGTGCCCTCGCCGTCCAGTCCGCGCTGAACAGCGGGTCCGCAACCGTCGTGGTCACCACCGCGCCCGTCTTGCGGTTGAGCTGGATCAGGCCCTGCTGGCGCAAGAGGTCATAGGCTTTGTTGACGGTGTGGAAGTTGATCCCGAAGTCCGCAGCGAGCGCCCTGGTGGCGGGCAACGAACTGCCCTCGGCCAGCACGCCGTCCGCGATCGCCTCTACGATCTGGTCCCGAAGCTGCTGGTAGATCGGCACGTCGCTGGCCAGGTCCACGTTGAGGATCATCACTCCCACCTCCCTCTTTATTATATAAGTTATAGAACAAGTAGCGGAAGATCCCCACCTCCGGAAAGCAGGCTCCGAATGAACCCGTCTGACGCCCCAACCTCCCACGATCCCGCCTTCGAAGCCGCGTACCAGGCGGCCCAAAAGAGCCTTGGCGAAGGTGGCATTCCCATCGGCGCCGCGCTCGCCCGTGGTGGGGTGGTGATCGCGAGCGGGCACAACGAACGCGTCCAGAACGGCGATCCCATCGCACACGGGGAAATGTCGGCCCTCCGCGCAGCCGGCCGGCAGAAGAGCTACCGGGACACCACCCTCTATACGACCCTCGCGCCGTGTGCCATGTGCACGGGCACAATCATCCAGTTCAAGATCCCGCGCGTCGTGGTGGGGGAGGCCCGCACGTTCGACGGCGAATTCGAGTTGCTGCGGTCGCGGGGCGTGGAGGTTGTGGTCCTCGATGACCAGCGGTGCGTTGACATGATGCGCACCTTCCAGGAAGAGAATCCGGAACTGTGGGCCGAAGACATCGCCGAGTAAATCGGGCGGGAGCAACAAGTAATCAGGCAGAGCAAACAGCATCTGGCCATGGCCAAACCCCAAGCGTAGGCTGGCAGCATCGGCGTCGGTGCCGGGGGTCCGCGTCGATACCCAATCGATCAAGGAGGACTCATGAGTGTTGTGCGCGAATTCATGACCACCAATGCCCAATGCGTGAAGGAAGAGCAGTCGCTGCGTGACGCGGCTGTCCTGATGCGCGATCTGGACGTCGGTTCCCTGCCGATCTGCGGCAACGATGGAAGACTCAAAGGATTCATCACTGACCGCGACATTGTGGTCAAGTGCGTTGCTGAGGGATTGGATGCTGACCGCCTGACCGCGGCAGATCTCGCCCAGGGCACGCCGATCTGGATCGATGCCGATGCCAGCATCGATGCAGCAATCGACCTGATGGAAAAGCACCAGGTCCGGCGCCTTCCGGTCATCACCGACCACAAGTTGGTGGGCATCATCAGCCAGGGCGACATCGCCCGGAACTACACCGAGGAGCGCGTAGGCGAATTGGTGGAGCACATCTCCGCCAAGACCCCCATGGCGCAACTGGGCTAACCCCAACTTTCGCACCCATCAAGCGTCACGGCCTCCGGCCGTGGCGCTTCCCCATGTGCAGCACTCGGCTCCGTCTTTAGCCAGGGCAAACTCCGTGAGGCAAAATGTCATGGTGACCCTTCTTCCCCAGCCCCAGTCAGCAGACGCCGCCATCCACGCACTGATCGCCCAAGAGCTCGGCGTGAAGTCCTGGCAGGTCAAGGCCGCGGTTGAATTGCTCGACGCCGGATCCACCGTCCCGTTCATCGCCCGCTACCGCAAGGAAGTCACCGGGACTCTCGATGACACCCAGTTGCGTGAACTCGAGGAACGGCTCCGGTACCTGCGGGACCTGGAGGACCGCCGTCGAACCGTTCTCGAGGCGATTGCCGCGCAAGGCAAGCTGACCCCGGAACTGGAGGCCGCCGTCGTCGGCGCCGATACCAAGTCCCGGCTGGAAGACATCTACCTTCCCTTCAAGTCCAAGCGCCGCACCAAAGCGCAGATCGCCCGCGAAGCCGGCCTCGAACCGCTCGCCGAGGCGCTTCTCGCGAACCCGCAGCTCGAGCCCGAGCGCGAGGCCGCGCAGTACGTTAACGCCGAGCACTCCATCGACGATGCCTCCGCGGCGCTCGCCGGCGCGCGCTCGATCCTCGTGGAACGGGTCTCCCAGGACCCCGATCTCGCCGAAACGCTGCGCGAGCGGCTGTGGACGCAGGGGCGGATGGTGTCGCGCGTGAAGAAGGGCCAGGAAGCCGAGGGGCAGAAGTTCAAGGACTACTTCGAGTTCTCCCAAGTGCCTTCCGGCATGCCGGGCCACCGCGTGCTCGCGCTCTTGCGCGGCGAGAACGACGGCGTCCTGGAGCTCGATCTCGCCGAGGCAGAACCAGCCGACGACGACGCCCTGGCCGCCGCGCGCGGCCGCTACGAGAACGCTGTGGCCAAGTGCCTCGGGGTCGCCGAGCGGGGCCGGCCCGCCGATGCGTGGCTTGTCCAGACCGCACAGATCGCCTGGCGCTCGCGGATTTTGGACCGCCTGAGCAGCGATCTGCGCAGCCGTATGTTCGCCCAGGCCGAGGATGAAGCCGTCCGCGTTTTCGCCGCCAACCTGCGCGATGTTCTTCTTGCGGCTCCCGCCGGAAACCGCGCCACGCTGGGCCTGGACCCGGGACTGCGGACGGGCGTGAAGGTGGCCGTCGTCGATGGCACCGGCAAAGTCGTCGCTACCGATACCGTCTATCCGCACGCCCCGGCCAAGAAATGGGACGAGGCCTTGGTGACGCTGGAGCGTTTGGCGCGGCAGCACGCCCTCGAGCTCGTCGCGATCGGCAACGGTACGGCGTCGCGCGAAACGGACAAGCTCGCCGTTCAGCTCATCAAGTCGCTGGCAGCCTCCGGCGGCCCCACGTTGCAGAAGCTCGTGGTGTCCGAGGCGGGTGCGTCCGTATATTCGGCGTCCGCGCTCGCGGCCGCAGAACTTCCGGGCATGGATGTATCGTTGCGCGGAGCCGTGTCGATTGCCCGGCGTTTGCAGGATCCGCTGGCCGAATTGGTGAAGATCGAACCGAAATCGATCGGTGTGGGGCAGTACCAGCACGATGTCACGGCCGCGAAGCTCGACCGCTCGCTGGACGCCGTCGTCGAAGACTGCGTGAACGCGGTTGGCGTGGACGTGAACACGGCGTCGCCAGCGCTTTTGGCCCGCGTCGCCGGCGTCGGGCCGCTCCTGAGCGAGAACATTGTGGCGTACCGGAACGAAAACGGCCCGTTCGCCAAGCGGGCCGACCTCAAAAAGGTGCCGCGGCTGGGTGCCAAGGCCTTTGAGCAGTGCGCGGGCTTCCTGCGCATCACCGGGGGAGCGGAACCGCTCGACGCGTCCAGCGTGCACCCGGAAGCGTATTCGGTGGCCCGAAAGATCGTGGCCGCCGCGCGTGGGGCTGCGGTGTCATCGCTCGATCCGCAGGCGTTCGTGGATGGGACGTTCGGCCTGCCCACCGTGCGCGACATCATGTCCGAGCTCGAAAAGCCGGGCCGCGACCCCCGCCCGGCATTCGCCGCAGCAACGTTCTCCGAGGGCATCGAGAAGATTTCAGACCTCAAGCCCGGCATGATCCTGGAAGGCACCGTCACCAATGTGGCGGCGTTCGGGGCGTTCGTGGATGTCGGAGTGCACCAGGACGGCCTGGTCCACGTGTCCGCGCTAGCCAACAAGTTCGTGTCAGATCCCCGCGAGATCGTGAAATCCGGACAGGTCGTGCGCGTGAAGGTCCTGGAAGCGGATCCGGAGCGGAAACGGATTTCATTGACCTTGAGGCTCGACGACGAACCCGGCACCGCGGGCGGGTCCGGTTCGCGGGGCGGCGGGCGTGACCGCGGTGCGCGCGGTACTGAGCGAGGCGAGCGGCGTCCGGCGGCGCCGCAGGCTGGACAGGGCGCGAAGGCAGTTCCTGCTAAGGGTGCGCCTGCTCGCAAGGCTGTTCCCGCGAAGGCGGCTCCCCAAGCGCCGGTCAACACGGCCATGGCCGAAGCACTCCGCCGGGCCGGGTTGGGGAAGTAACCCGAAAACCTACAACCCGGCCCCCGACGCCTGACGATTTCGACAGGAATGCTATTGGTTCCCGGACCGTGAGTGGCATGATGTGGAAGAGAAGCAGCCTTAGCTTGTGCCAGGGGGGAGCCATGTTCGGAATGGGCAGGCTGGGAACGAAGACGCGGACTTTCAGGCCCGGATTGTGGCTGTTTGTCATCATCGCCATGGAGTTGGGTGTTGTCTTGGCGGTCGGGCTGCCCTACGTCTCCGGCGATGATCCGTGGGAAACATGGGGATGGCCTGTCTGGATTTCGGATGGGTTTTCCTTGCTCGTGGTGCCGGTTGTGGTTTTCGCGTCATTTTCCTTGGTGCGGCACCAGCGGCGGGAGCGGGACCAAGCGTCAAAGACCAGCCGCTTGATGGATACGGTGCTGAGCACCAGCCGGGAGTGGTTGTGGGCCATAGGACATGACGGGCGCTTCACCTTCTCCAGCCCGGCGGGCGTGGATTTGATCGGATACGAGCCCTCCGAGCTCCTGGGAAGGCATTTCCGCCTGGTTATCGACCCCGACGATCTGGCGAATGCACTGCAAGCAAAAACGTCCACCCAGAACGCCGCCGGGTGGTCCGGACTACACGCCGTGTGCCGCCACAAAGACGGCAGCAGGGTTGTGGTGGAGGTTTCCGGAAGGGCGCTCTACGACGCCGCTGGACAGCCAAGCGGTTTTGAGGGAACCAGCAGGGCCCTTGATCCCCTGACACTTGACGCGCTGGCTACCGGCGAGATCAGAAGCCGCATTAAAGCGATCCTGGCCAGCCGCTCCTTGCTCACAGCCTTCCAACCGATCCGATCCTTGGAAACAGATGCAGTCCTCGGGGCTGAAGCGTTGACCCGGTTCTTGAGTCCGCAGGGCATTTCTCCCGAGGTGTGGTTCGTCGAAGCTGCGGCAGTGGGACTCGATGTTGAGCTTGAGATTCTTGCCCTCGAAACCGCGCTGCGCGCCGCGACCGGGCTGCCACCCTCGTTGTCGGTTTCCGTGAATCTCTCACCACGGGCATGTCTTGACCCACGGTTGCCCGACATTTTTGCGAATGCCGGAATCCCGATGGGGCGGATAGTGCTCGAGGTGACAGAACGCCAACATGTGGTTGATTACGGTCCCCTCGCGGCTGCGCTTGCATCGTTGCGAGGCCGTGGATTGAGGATCGCCGTTGATGACGCTGGATCCGGGTTTGCGTCCATGCGCCACGTCTTGCTGCTTAAGCCGGACGTGATCAAACTGGACAGGGACATCATCGCCGGCATCGACACCGACCAAGGCCAGCGCGCGTTGGGGGCTGCCATGGTCGGGTTCGCCAAGGAAATCGGGGCATCCCTCGTCGCCGAAGGGATCGAAACCGAAGCCGAGCTCAGCGCGGTGGCCGAGCTCGGCATGACCGCCGGGCAGGGCTACCTTCTCGGACGTCCGTCGGTGCGGCCGGAAGACTGGGCACAGTGGGATGAGGCGTTCCAACGCCGGGGAAGACCGAAGACATCGATGAATCCCGGGCCCAACTAGCTCGCAGCAGGTGTCGTTTTGAGCCCTGAAAACGACGTTAACTGCGAGTCAGTTGCATTAGGGATGGCCTGGGCTGGCACTCCTCGGGAACCAGAGTATTCACCAAAGGGCCCAGCGGGCATCTTCGATGAAAATACTCATTCTTCCCAAGCAAGAACACTCATTTTTCCGCCAAACGACACTCAAATCTGCACTAGCAGCACCTAGTCGCAACTTTCCTCTAACAAATGCAACTTATGATGGTCGCCCACTTGCTACAACTCAAAGGGGAGAGAAATGGGCATTGGGAAGAAAGTACGAAGCGTCATTTCGGTTGTCGTTACAAGTGCAGCTCTGTTGCTCGGTGGGATTAATGGCGCAACGGCCGTAACTGTTCCAGCGCCACCACCCGCCGCAACAACGTCGCAATTGCAAACACCTGAACAGATTCAAACCGCAATTTCTGAGGCGTTTGACGGTGATAGCAACCGTCTAGCTTTGCTCCTTGAAAGTCCTCAATTTTCGGAGACGCAAGCGGCACTAAAAATCCGCCTTGAAGGGCGATACGACTTTTCGGGTGAAGCCGTTCTCGTAAATAAAAAGGCACCTGGCGGACCGGTGTCAATAGGATGTGCGTATGCAGGGTTTGGTGTAATCGTGTCTCTTATGGGACCGATAGGAGCAATCGGCTGGGCCGCCTACGGTGCGGGTGTCCTTTTCTCGGCAGGAGGGGTGATCATTTCCTGTGGATAAGGTGAAGACCACGCCTTGGTTGGCCATCGTCACCACCCAGTTGGTTGCAGCCCTTGGTCTGCTGGCGTTGCTTGTTCGATTCGACGCCCGCTGGTATGACTACATTTGGGTTGTTGCCTTGGTGGCCTATGAGATCTTGGTTATCCGGGCGCTCGTCCGTCGGCAGAATAAGTAGACGCAATGACGAAGACGACGGCGATCGGCGCAGTGGGGGCGAGCGTGCGACTCGTGAGTCACGAAGTCGGCAATGCCGGATGGGCTTCCGAGCCTGGGGCGGGAGCCTTCTGCCACGGCCACCGCCCGGTGATCTCAAGCTCGATGGAGAAGCTCAAGAACGTCCGGATCAGCACGATGACCGCCAGGACCCCCACGCTCTCAAAGGTGGGGGTGACTGCGACAGTACGGATGATGTCCGCGGCCACCAGGAATTCGAGGCCAAGCAGGATGGAGCGTCCCAGGAGCTGCCTGTAGGAGCGGTACACCGAAAGCGGCGCCGAGCTTGCCGGTAGGCGTTTGGGCTTGTAACCGCGCAGGGCAAGCGGGACCGACGCGATGGCACCGACAACCATCACGGCGACACCCGCAAAGTCCATGTACCGGCCGACAGCCTCGATGATTTGCTGGAAATCCATCAGTCCCCTTGGCCCGGGTTACGGTGCCGGAATCGGGAAGAACGCCCGGGGATCCTGCAACAAGGCCGGGTAGTCGAAGTCCGCACGGTCGATGATCTTGGTGACCTCGAAGTTGCGTCCGAAACGGCCGTCTTCCAGGGTGATCGGCCGGCCGAGGACCTTGCCCAAGGCAAACTTGGCTCCACCCTCGATGGGGACGAGGACGGACGTGTTGCCGGGGAGCGTGCGGAAGGCCTCGTCCTGGCGTTGGCGGTTGCGGGTGGGCTTCTTCACCAGTTGCTTCGGAGCCTTGCGGGCGGTCTTGCCCGGGCGGCGGGACGTTTCCGATGCGTACACGAACTGGTAACCGTCGCCGTCGCTGTTGGCAGCCTTGGCCTTGCCTGCTGCCGGCATCCCCACCTTGTCGATCTTTTCGGGTTCGACGTCGCCCACCGGGGCGCGAAGCACCCAGATGAAGTCGTCGTAGGGGTCTTCGGGGATGAACTCGTGACTAGGCTCGGGCCAGAGGTACTCAAGGTCGTTCGGAGTGTCCGGGAAGAGTTCGGCGTAGAAGCGGGGCTCCTTTTGGAGCAGCTTGGAGCGGTGGCTCAGGTGGAAATCGGCGTCGCCCAGCCACGGCGGCATCGGAATCTTGGAGGCGTAGTCCGGGTGGGCCGCCTGGGGCGCGAACTCGGTGATGCTGGCGCGGGTGTTGTCCGGGTTGCCTCGGGCGACCCATTCATCCACCATGGCCAGGCCGTAAAGAGTAAGGGCGGGAACGTAGCCCATCCACATGCGGATAGCGGGGTGGGAGGGCCGGCCGAACTCGGGGATCACCAGTGCGCGAAGGATCTGCAGTGCTTCGACACGCTGCTTGCCAAGCCTTGCGGTGTCCAAGACGGCAGCACTTTGCTTGAAATCGGGGAACGGGAGGAAGGTCTGCATCCTTTCAGTTTGGGGGCCGAACGGCATAGATCCAAGTTGACACGGTGTGGCCTTCCCCTCGCCTGTGTTATCGGGCCCCTGAAGAGTGGGGTTTGCAGTAATACTTGTCCCATGGAAGCCCCTTCGGAATTCGATGATGAAGTGCAAGGCGGTTTCGCGTGCTGGTGTTGCGGTTCGGAGTATCCCGCGGCCAAGATCGTCCGGCCTGGGGTCGGTTGACCGCGCTCGGAACGCGGTGATGGTCCGTCGATTGCAGCACCATCCGGTCTTCGGGTCGCTCCTGCGCAGAATCAATCGCTACCTGCCCTGAACCCACTTTGCGAGGGCGTTCAAATGGGGTGCGGTGAGTATTCGTCCTAGTCTTGTCGGGTGGAAACTTTTGGCGAATCGACGACGACGGCGGCACCTCCGGTTGCCGAGCTGCACCTACACATCGAGGGGACGCTTCAGCCCGAGCTGATTTTCGCGCTCGCTGAACGGAACGGGATCGAGCTTCCGTACGCGGATTTGGACGAGCTGCGCGCGCGGTACGAGTTCACGGATCTGCAGTCATTCCTTGATCTGTACTACGCCAACATGGCGGTGTTGCGCACCGAGCAGGACTTTGCGGACATGACCAGGGCATATTTGGCACGCGCCGCGGCCGGCGGCGTGCGGCACGTCGAGGTCATGATGGACCCGCAGGCGCACATCTCTCGCGGAGTGGCACTGGAGACGTGCGTCAACGGTGTGGCGTCCGCACTCGCGACGTCGGTGGAGGAGTTCGGCGTCTCGACGCTCCTGATTGCCGCGTTCCTGAGGGATATGTCCGAGGAATCCGCGCTGGAGGTTTTGGACCAGCTGCTCGCCATGAAGGCGCCCATTGCCGGCATCGGCCTGGACTCGGCCGAGGTGGGCAATCCGCCGTCGAAGTTCGAACGGCTCTACCGCCGCGCGGCGGAGGCCGGACTGCGACGGATCGCGCATGCCGGCGAGGAAGGCCCCGCATCCTATGTGTACGAGGCCCTCGATCTGCTTGGTGCGGAGCGGATCGACCACGGCATCCGCTGCATGGAAGATCCGGCCCTGGTGCAACGGTTGGTGTCGGAGCAAATCCCGCTGACGGTGTGCCCCTTGTCCAACGTCCGGTTGCGCGCCGTGGACACCTTGGCCGACCACCCTTTGCCTGCGATGTTGGCAGCCGGGCTGAATGTCAGCGTGAACTCGGACGATCCTGCGTACTTTGGCGGGTACGTGGACGACAACTTCGAGCAGCTCGTCGCCGTGCACGGCTTGACTGTCGGCGAGCGGGCAATTCTGGCCGCAAACTCGGTGCGTTCGTCCTTCGCTGACGAGGCCCGAAAGGCCTATTTGTTGGCCGAGGTTGCCGAGTGGGAGAAGGCCGCGGGGGAGTAGGGGGCAAGAGGGTACCCCAAGCCCTAGCTACCGACCGGTACCCGAGAGCCTTCCATCACTTGCCGACTTTTGGGCGTAATAGTGGGTCACGACACACGGTGTTTACCAAGAACAGTCGCCAGAATTTACAGAACATTGGCAGACTGCTGAAGGAATGTCCGCCGTTGAAGGAGACCCAGTGGCCAAGTCCACCGTCGAAAAAAGCAGTGTCCGCCTCAAGACCGTCCTGGATGTCTTGGCAGAGGGAACGTGGTCCGAGCAGTCGTTGAACGCCGGCGAGATCCTGGCTGAAGCGATTGTCCGCGTTCCGCTGGACGCCCGCGAGAGTGAACTGCTCAGCGGAGGCATTCCGCGCGGCCACAAGAACCTGACGACGGAGACCGCGAAGCTGGTCAAGGCCGGCTGGCTGGTCAAGGGCCGTTCGGGCTGGACCATCACCGACGACGGCCTGCGTGCCACGGTCGCTTTCGCCAAGCCGGACGAGTTCGCCAGCGCGTTGGCTGAGGGTACGCCTGTTCCGGCAGATACTCCGCTTCCGACGGCCCCCGTCAAGAAGGCTCCCGCCAGGAAGCCCGCGGCCAAGAAGGTTCCCGCAGTGGACAAGGCGCCTGCCGTCGAAGCCGCCGCGACGAAGGCTCCGGCCGCCAAGGCAGCACCCAAGAAAGCTGCCGCACCCAAAGCGGCCGCCGCCGTCGAGAAGCTCGAGCAGCCGTCCGCCGTCGCGATCGCCGGCGACTTCAACACGATTCTCGGGGCGCCGGAGGACTGGGCTCCGCAGTACGACGAGGCGCAAATGAAGTTCAATGCCCGTCGTAAGGTGTGGACCCTCGCGGCGACGCTGCCTGCCGGTTTCTATACGTACAAGATCGCGCTGAACCGCTCGTGGGACGAGAACTACGGCGCGTTCGGCGTGCGTGACGGCGCCAACCACGAGCTGAAGCACGACGGCGGCAAGGTCACCTTCACGTACGACCACGCCACACGCGACATCGTCACGGCCTAGTCCTTCTTTCACGCTTTCTCCAAGTCCAAACGCGGGCTTGGGGAAGCGTGGAGTTGGATTACCTGACGCATGTTTGTCCGTGTGGCGTCATCGCCCGGGGAGTACTTTGTGGAGTCGTATAAGGACCGCAGTGGTTGGGCCTTGGCCGATCACACAGGCGCTCTGGCCGGGTTCACCCGGCCAATCACCCGTAAGGAGAACTGGCGCGTAACGCGCCTGGTCTTCCGGGACGCTCAGAACAACTTGTGGTCCCGGACCAATGCCGGATTGTTGGAAAGAGCAAACCAATCAGGAATCTAGGAGTCCTCGGTGCCGGGATTCTTTGATGGCTGCACAGCGTGTGTCGACAAGGTCGCACCGGGAACAAAGCGTCCGGACTCCAAGGTTAGGGTAGGTCGACAGGACCTAACCGAGGAGCTAGCGATGACCGATGCCACTTTCCGCCACAACGTTGACCGCGAGCGCTTTGAAGTACTGGTTGATGGCCACGTGATCGGCAAGGCCGCGTACAAGGCGTACGACGACGCCGGGTCCCCGCAGCGGATCTTCTACCACACCGTGATCAACGACGAGTTCGGCGGACAAGGCCTCGCGGGCAGGCTCGCCGACGTGGCCCTGAAGGAAACCGTGGGCGAGGGAGTCGGGATCGTGCCGGTGTGCCCTTTCATCAAGAAATTCCTCACCAAGCACCCGGAATACGCGGCAAACACGACTGCACCGACCCTGGCGCACTTGGAGTACCTCAACGCGGCCCTCGCTCCCGCCGCCAGGAGCTAACGGCCGCGGTTCGCCCCGCCGTCGAGCCTCACGAATACATCAATGAACCGGGAGTCGTCAGGACTTCGCCGGTCTCCAGCCAGGTCTTGAGGCCGGAGAGGATCATCGGCCAACCGCCGTAGATCTGGTCGTTGCCGCCTTCGCGAAGATCGCTGTGGGTGACGGTCAGGTGGCAGGAGTCGCCCACCGGTTCGATCTCCCAGGTGACGCGTGATGTGCCTTCGGCTTTGACGTCTTCCCCCCAGAGCGCGCGCATGGTCTGGACGAGCCTGCGCGGGGGATCGACCTCCACGTTCTCGCCTTCGCCGAGGACCATTCCGTTGGCCTTCGGATTGTGCATCTCGTAGTGCCCGCCCGGCGTCCAGTCCGCAGTGTGGGTGTTGCCAAACTGGTACTTGCTGCGGGTGTCGCTGTCCGTGATGGCTTCCCAAAGCCGTTCCGGAGTGGTCTTGATGTAGATTTCGAAGATTTTTTCCACGGGACTTTCCAATCTGGTTTTGAGGTCGCTCAACGCAGCGGCCCATGGTTCTGCATATTTGCTCACCCAGCGGTCGTGGACGAGCCTGATGGGTACCGGATTCAGGTAATGGAGCTTTTCGCGACCACGACGGCGGGTCACCACCAGCCCGGCTTCCTCAAGGATCTTGAGGTGCTTCATGATCCCGAAACGGGTCATGTCGAACCGTGCTTCAAGCGCGCTGAGCGTCTGCCCGTCCTCGCGGAAGAGCTCGTCGAGCAGATCCCTGCGGGTGGGGTCGGAGAGTGCCTTGAAGACGGCGTCCATGGATTCAGGATAGGTGACCATTTAGTCACATGTCAACGAATTCGGGCGGCCTTGTCCCGATGGGCGTTTCATGTCCGGGGTGGCTTTATGTGCGGGTGGGTCTGAAGTGGTGGTTGCGTCGGGGTGTTTGGCGGGGG
>NZ_JARVRG010000032.1:0-98626 GCF_030209795.1 Arthrobacter sp. efr-133-R2A-63
ACAACCAGGAGCCGCTCATCCATGCCTCTTGACAACCAGACCCACATATCAGCTCCCCAACTGACTCGCAGTAGATGCCGTTATGAGGCCCCAAAACGACATCAAATGCGAGTCAGTTGGGTGGGGGTGGAGGCGTCGGCGTCCTTCAGCGCCAGGTAGATCTTGTCCCGGGCGATGGGGAGCGCCGCGAACCTCACCCCGGTAGCGTTCCGGATGGCGTTGGCCAGCGCAGGCGCCACGGGGTTGAACGGGCTCTCGCTCATCGACTTCGCGCCGAGCGGCCCCATCTGGTCGTTCGTTTTCGCGAAGTACACCTCGCTGCGCGGCACGTCCGCGAAGGAAGGGATGTGGTACTGCCGCAGGATGTCGGTAGTGACCTTGCCTGCGTCGTTCACGCGGACTTCCTCATACAGTGCGACACCCAGTGCCTGGGCGATTCCGCCTTCCACCTGGCCGCGGCATTGCCGTGGATTGACCACGACTCCGGCATCGGCCGCCTGCACACTCTGCAGGATCCTCAGCTCCCCCGTGCCTGTATTCACGGCAACGCGGAATCCGTGGACGTTGAACGCGACCGAACGCGGGGTCCCTCCCCAACGCCCTTCGGCTACGGGTTCAACGCCCTGCTGCCGCGCGGCGTCGTACACCTCGGTGAAGGGAACCAGCCGCGAACCGCAGCGCACGGCGCCGTCCTCGAGCACGCAGTCCGCCTCCGGCACACCGGCAACCTCGGCCGCCACCGCCCGGATCCGGAGCGCGAGCTCCTGCGCCGCGAGCAAGGTCGCTTGCCCCGCCACCACGGTTCCTGCGGAGCCGAACGCGCCGGTATCGTGCTCCACGAGGTCCGTATCGGACTGGCGAACGGCCACGTTCGACGCCGTCGTGGACAGGGCGGTTGCCGCCAGTTGGGCGTGGACCGTGGTGGTGCCGTTGCCGAACTCGGCGGTCCCGACGGCGGCGTCGAACGTCCCGTCCGGCAGGAGCCTGAGGCGCGTGTGGGCGAAGTGCCCTCGAGGCGGAACGGTGTCGATCATGGACAGCGCGGAACCGACGCCCGTGACCCACCCCGGGCCGAAGTTGTCGAGGCCGGCATCCCGGTAGCGTTTCTCGCCCCGCTCGAGGGCATCCCGCACCAGAGCCACGCACTGGTCCAGTCCGTAACTCCCGTAGAAGACGTCCTCCTCCGGTTCCGGGTGCGTGGACAGCATGTGGTCCCCCGGCCGGACCATGTTCTTGAGGCGGAAGTCCAAGGGGTCCATGCCGATTCCCACGGCGAGTTCATCCATGGCGGACTCAATCGCGAAGATCATCTGGCTCAACCCGTAACCACGGAAGGCACCGGCCGGGACCGTGTTGGTGTACACGGCCTGGGCATCCACCTTCTTGTTGTCGCAGTTGTAGACGGCCAAGGACTCGCCGCAACCGTGGAACATCACTCCGGGCGCGTGGTTTCCGTACGCACCGGTGTTGGTGACCACGTCCACCCTCATCGCGGTCAAGTGGCCGTCCCTGCTGGCTCCGGCTTTGACCTTGATGGTGAAGGGGTGGCGAGTGGTGGTTGCGGTGAACTGTTCGGTGCGGGTGAACTCCACTTGGACGGGCCGGCGCAGCTTGAGCGCCGCCATGGCCACGAGGTCCTCGGTGAGCACTTCCTGCTTGCCGCCGAACCCGCCGCCCACGCGGCCGGCCACCACGCGGATGCGGTCTTCGGGAAGATCGAACACGCGGGCAAGAGTGCGCCGGACCAGGAACGGGACCTGGCTGGAGGAACGCACCATGAGCCGGTCCTCCCCTGGGTTCTCTGAGGGCTCCACCCATGCGATGGAGCAGTGCGTTTCCATGGCGACGTGCTGCACCCGCTGGGTCTGGTACGTGTTCTCGTGGATGAAGTCGGCCGCCGCGAATCCGGCTTCGACGTTCCCCAGCTCGGAGTGGACCTCCGCCACGACGTTGTTCTGCGGGCGGGAAATCCGGGCCGTTTCTCCGTCCTTCTCCCCATGGATCGCGGGCGCACCGGGCAGCAATGCGTCCTGCGGCGAGAAGACAGCGTCCAGGAGTTCGTACTCCACTTTGATGGCCCGGGCCCCGGCTTCGGCTGCGCCCACCGATTCGGCGACGACGGCGGCAACCCGCTGGCCGATGAAGCGCACCACGTCGTCGAGGACGCGGGTGTCGTCGGGATCATCGGTGTAAAGCTCGTGCTGGGCCGTCGAGAACAACCGGTCCGGCGCGTCCTCATGCGTGAAGACCGCGACGACGCCGGGTACCTGGAGGGCCGTCGTCGTGTCGATGGAAATAATCCGGGCATGCGCGTGCGGCGAGCGCAGCAGTTTGAGGTGCAGCAGACCCGGGAGCTGTTCTGCCGGGATGTCGAGGGTGTAGCGGGCGGTGCCGGTGACGACGGCGTGCCCCGCCGGGGCGGGTACGTTGTCGCCGAGCTGCCCGGAGCCCTTGGCGACTGCGGCGGAACCGGCTGGCGCGCCGGAGCACGCCACGCCGCCGTCGGGCGCGTGACTGCCACAGACCGCGTCCGCGATCGAGCGGTAGCCTGTGCAGCGGCACAGGTTTCCCTTGAGGTTTCGCGGGAGGTTCGCCTTCTGTTCCTCGTCGAAGGTGGCGGCGGTCATCATCATGCCGGCCGTGCAGAAGCCGCACTGGAAGCCCTGGTTTTCCAGGAACTTTTCCTGGACCGAGTGCAGCTCGCCCTCGCTGGAGAGCCCCTCGATGGTGGTGACCGAGTGGCCTTCGGCGCGGACGGCCGGGTAGATGCAACTGTGCACGGGTTTACCGTCCACGTGGACGGTGCACGCGCCGCAGTCGCCGCCGTCGCACCCTTTCTTGACGCCGAAGTTGCCCTGTTCGCGGAGGAACGTCCGAAGGCACTGGCCCGGGCGGGGTGCGGCCTCGGCGGCTGTTCCGTTGATCTCGATTGCCATGCTCAGGCCTCCTTCTGCTGCTCGGTGCTGAATTCAGGTTGCGTGGACGGTTGCGGCGACGTGGCATGCGGCGGCCAGAAATCGCCCGATACGGTGGGCGGTCCGTCTGGAACCGGATCGAGCAACTCGGAGCGGATCTCCTCGGCCAGGCGAAGGGTCATGTCGCGGCGCCATTCCGGGAGCCCGTGGATGTCGTCGTGGTACAGCTCCGCAGGGATTGAATGCCCGACGGCGGCGGCCAGCCGCTCGGCGTCGGGCAACTCCGCTGCGGCGAACCGCAGTTGCCCGGGCCGTTTGGTCGCGGCGGTGACGCTGAGGACCAGGCCGCCGTCGGCGTCGAGCCTTCCGATCAGCAGCACCCCGGATCGCCCGAGGTTGCTCAGCGAGAGTCGGCGGAAGGCCACCCTCCCCGCCAAGGCCGACGCCGGCAGGTGGATGCTGCGCAGGAGCTCGCCGGGTGCCAGGCAGTTTTTCCCGTCCCCGGTGACGAACTCGGCCACCGGAACAGTTCGGCTGCTGCCGTGGCGTCCGAGGATGGTGGCCTTGGCATCCAGGCCGGCGCACAGCGAAATCATCGGCCCGGCCGGGAGCGAAGTGCACACGTTGCCGCCAACGGTGGACATGTTCCACACCTTGAAGGACGCAACGAAAGAGTCGCAGCAAGGCCGGAAAAGATCCAGTCCCGGCCAGTTCCGGCCGGCCACGGCGTCGGACACGGGCACAGCGTAGAGCTCGGCGATGGTGCAGGTGGCGGCCAGCTCAATGCCGGCGTCGCTCACGGTGACGGCGGGCCAGCCTGCTTGCCCCAGATCGAGCAGCCGTTTGAGGGGTTCTTCGCTGCCCACCGGGCTGCCGTAGGAAAACAGGACCGTGCCGCCGGCAAGCCAGGCATCGCCGTCGCGCCACTGGCCTGGATCCGTGGTGGCAACCACAGACTCGATGGTGTTCATGTCCATGGGGTCACCTTGCTTTGTTCGAGGGTGTTGGTCTGATGGATCGGTCCCGTTCCGTCTTTGAGCGAACCCCGGGCGGAGGCCGGGTGCGGAGCGCGGGATGCGAGGATTTCGGCGGTAATGGAAACGGCCACTTCGGCGGGAGTGACCGCGCCCAGATCCAGTCCGATCGGCGAATGAAGGCGTTCGAGGGCCTCGGCCGGGACGCCGCAGTCCAGCAGTCCGTCGATCCGCTGGCGGTGGCTGCGCCTCGAACCCATGGCTCCCACATAGGCGAGATCCAAATCCAGGGCGGTTTCCAGCAGCGGAATGTCGAACTTGGGATCGTGGGTCAACACGCACACGACCGTGCGGGAATCGATCCGGTCCGCGGCTGCTTCCGCGGCAAGGTAGCGGTGCGGCCAGTCGGTGACCAGGCGGTCGGCGGCAAGGAATCGGCCCTGGCTCGAAAAGGCAGGCCGCGCATCGCACAAAGTGACGTCGTAACCCAGGAGTTTCCCGGCGGGGAGCAATGCAGCGCCGAAGTCGTTGGCGCCAAAGATCAACATCCGGGCTGCGGGCAAGCGGCTTTCCACGAAGAGGGTAAGGGGTTCGGCTTCCACCGCTGAGCCCGCGCAGCCCTCGGCCGGAGCGAGCCGCACCAAGCCCGCACGGCCTCCATGCAGGAGTGGTTCGAGCTGGACCGCGGCCGCGCGGATCACGGCGTCATCCCCGCCGAGAAGGGCCGAAAGTTCCCGTGAACCTGCGGCGGAAAAACCCGCCGGATCAGGAACGACGACGGCGCCTCCCGCCGCGTCGAGCCTGCGGATGAGTGCCAGGGAAGAGCCACCGGCGCTGTTCAGGAGTGCCAGGTCAAGCCCGGCGGCGCTGGTTGATTGGATTGGCTGGATGTGGACTTCCAACTCGCCACCGCAGGTGAGTCCGACGGCGAACGCGTCCTCGGCACTGTAGCCGAACCACTCGAGGCGGCTGCCGCCGTCGTGCATTGCTTGAAGGGCGGCCTCCACCACGGCGCCTTCCACGCAGCCTCCGGAGAGGCTGCCAAGCACGTCGCCGTATTCGGAAACCAGCATTGATGTGCCGAGGGGCCGGGGCACGGAGCCTCCCGCGGCCACGATGGTGGCGACGGCGCACCGTTGGCCGGATACAGCGGGCCGCCAGGTGCCCAGCGAGGGCATCAAATCCAGCATGGCAACACCTCCATAACCGAGGTCCCGGACCGGAAACCCGCCCGGGGCAGTGTGCGATCTTGCCTCATATTCTCATTCCTTGCGTCGGTACAGGAGAGCTTCGGGTAAACAGGCACCCCGTTGCGTAAAGAGGACCGGGGCGGGCCTCTCATTTCCCGCCCCGGTCCTTGGCGGAGCGGCCGCATCTCGCCGCCGCCCGCCGTCGTCGTCCGCGTTGTGCGGGTGGTGACGATCGGCGGACGCCTATTCATTGCGGTGACTTGCGGCCGGACCGCCGTCTCAATGGCCGGCTACGCTCCTGGCCGGCTACCCTCCCATGAGCGTGCTGATCGGGCCGCGGGCGAAGTAGATCAAGAAGCCCACGGTCACTACCCACATGAGCGGATGGACTTTCTTGCCCTTCCCTGCTGCCGAATGGATCACGGCCCAGGAGATGAATCCGACGCCGATGCCGTTGGCGATGGAGTACGTCAGCGGCATGGTGACGATGGTGAGGAAGGCGGGCAGGGCCACGGAGAACTTGGAGAACTTGATCTCGCGGATCTGCGCCATCATCATGGCACCCACGACTACCAACGCCGCGGCTGCGACCTCGAGCGGAACCACGCTGGTGAGCGGGGTCAGGAACATCGAGCCCAGGAACAGCAGCCCGGTGACTACCGACGCCAGGCCGGTACGGGCTCCTTCGCCAATGCCGGCCGCGGAGTCGATGTACACGGTGTTGGACGAGCCCGACGTCGCGCCGCCGGCTACCGCGCCCAGGCCTTCGACGATGAAGGCCGACTTGAGCTTGGGGAACGTCCCGTCCTTGTAGGCCACCCCGGCGCTCTTGGCGAGGCCGGTCATGGTACCCATGGCGTCGAAGAAGTTGGTGAACACCAGGGTGAACACCAGCATCGTGGCCGCCAGGCCGCCGATCCTCGAGAACGAACCGAAGAGGTCGAAGTGGCCCACCAGGCTGAAGTCCGGGGCGGAAACCAACTGGCCGGACAGTACCGGGGTGTTGAGGTGCCAGCCACCGGGATTGGCGGCGCTGCCAGGCCCGATGTGCATGACGGCCTCGACGACGGCGGCGAGGACCGTGGTGGCGACGATTCCGATCAGGAGGCCGCCTTGGATCTTGCGGGCCACGAGGATTCCCATGACCAGCAGACCGACAATGAAAACAAGGGTTGGTATTGAGGTGATGGAACCATCGGTGCCGAGCTGGACCGGCGGCCCGCCTTTCGTGGGGCGGACGAAGCCGGAATCGACGAAGCCGATGAAGGCGATGAACAGGCCGATGCCAACGGTGATGGCGGCCTTGAGTTCCTTGGGCACAGCCTTGAAGATCGCGGTCCGGGCACCTGTGACACCGAACAGGACAATCAGGATGCCGTTGATGACCACCAGGCCCATGGCTTCCGGCCAGGTTACTTCGTGGATGACGGCTACGGCGAGGAACGAGTTGATTCCCAGGCCCGCGGCGAGCCCGAACGGCAGGTTCGCGATCAGGCCGAAGAGGACCGTCATGACGCCGGCGGTCAGGCCGGTGACTGCCCCGACCTGCGCCGCGGACAACCATCCGCCGGCCACGTCCGTGGGTGCGTTCTGGGCGGAGAATCCCCCCAGGATCAGTGGGTTGAGGATAACGATGTAGGCCATCGTGAAGAACGTGACGATGCCGCCGCGGAATTCGCGGGCCAGCGTGGAGCCACGCTTGGTGATCTGGAAGAAACGATCCAGGAAGGAGTTCGACGCCGGGGGCTTGGGGCTGCTGCCCCGCCGTGCCAGTCCGGTTGCCGTGTGCTTTTCGCGTGCCTCTGTCTGCCCTGCGCCGGAAGGCGCAGCCTGCTTTTCAGTTGCCGTTCGCATTTCTGCGGGGTCCAGGATTGTCATTTTCAGCCACCGGCCCTAGTAGTCAATCCTGGAGTCAAGCGTGTTCCAGGTGTTGAACGGTTCCAGGATGGCCGGCGCCTGGGGGTCGCCCAGTTCCAGTTTGGCGACCGGCATGAGGGTATTCCGGTCGTCGTTCTCGAAGTATTCGTAGAAGACGGCGTCGTCGAAGCCGACGGACGCGGCGTCGTGCCGGTCCGCTGCGAAAACCACATTGCCGATGCGGGCCCAGAGAGCCGAGGCCAGGCACATGGGGCACGGCTCGCAGCTCGTGTAGAGAGTGGCTCCGCTGAGATCGAAGGTGCCGAGCTCGCGGCAGGCGTTGCGGATCGCGGTGACCTCGGCGTGCGCCGTGGGGTCGTTGGTAGCGGTGACCCTGTTGACGCCTTCGAAGGCGCGGCCGTCCGCAGTGACAATGACGGCGCCGAACGGCCCGCCGCTGTTGAGGACATTGGCTGTTGCCAGCTCAATGGAAGTGGCCAAGAAATGTTCGGCCGTGACGGTGGTACTCATGTGCGACTTCCTTAGTGCTGAGGAAGCCTGTAACCAGGGGGCATCTGAACATGACAGACCAGTGCTGCGATTACCAGGCTTCAGCATGTGCTTTTGAAGGTTTCGCCTGGTAGATAGCTTCCCGGAGTCCGGGTGCCCGCCTTTGGCAAATTGAGATTAGCACCGGAGTTGTGAGCCGCGCCATAGTTTCTGGAAAAAAAGTTTCAACATGTGAAATTCCAGCTTGGTGGCGGGCAGGTGGCTGGGCGAGCGCCGGGCTTGGGCGCCGGTCACATTGACGCACTTCGGGGAGCCACCTACGCTGGGTGCCACCGGCAGGATTGACCTCCGGAACCTGGATCAGCAGACAGGAACCACTGAGCTGGAACGCAACTACGCCGACCAGACAAGGATCCCCGTGTCCCCGACATCCGTTTTCCAGCCAACCACTCCCGCAACAGACCCGGCCTCTTCCCGGCTCTGGATCAAGAATCCCCTCGCAGTGTTCACCGCCAACGGCCTCGACGCCCGCGGCGGCATCGTGGTCAGCGATGGGAAAATCGCCGAGCTCGTCCCCGCAGGCAAGAGTCCATCCGCGCCGTGCCATGAAACGTTCGACGCCGGCAGCCACGTCCTGCTGCCCGGGCTCATCAACACGCACCACCACTTCTACCAAACCCTCACGAGGGCCTGGGGCCCGGTGGCCAACGCTCCCCTGTTCCCCTGGCTGCAGAACCTGTATCCCGTGTGGGCGCGGTTGACGCCGGACAGCCTCGAACTTGCCGTGAAAGTCGCGCTCGCCGAACTCCTGCTGTCCGGCTGCACCACGGCAGCCGACCACCACTACCTCTTCCCCGCGGGACTCGAGGACGCAATCGACGTCGAGGTCGGCGTCGTACGCGGACTCGGGATGCGCGCCACCCTCACCCGCGGGTCCATGACGCTGGGCGAGGACGACGGCGGACTGCCGCCGCGGTCCACCGTCCAGCGTCCGGAGGTGATCCTCGCCGACAGCGAACGGCTCATCGGGAAGTACCACGAACGCGGAGATGGGGCGGTCATCCAGATCGCCTTGGCCCCCTGCTCGCCGTTCTCGGTGACTAGGGAGATCATGGCCGAGAGCGCCGCCATGGCCGAACGGCTGGATGTCCGGCTCCACACGCACCTCGCGGAAACCATCGACGAGGAAGATTTCTGCCGCGAGATGTTCGGACTGCGCACCGTGGACTATTTGGAGAGCGTCGGGTGGCTCGGAAAGCGCACCTGGCTTGGCCACGGCATCCATTTCGACGACGACGAGATCGCCCGGCTGGGTGCCGCGGGCACCGCCGTCGCGCATTGCCCGACGTCGAACATGCGGCTCGCGTCCGGCACCGCGCGGGTGCTGGAACTTGAGGCCGCCGGGGTTCCGGTGGGGCTGGGAGTGGACGGTTCGGCGTCGAACGATGCCTCCAACATGGTCCTCGAAGCGCGGCAAGCGTTGTACCTGCA
Organism: Arthrobacter sp. efr-133-R2A-63; assembly: GCF_030209795.1. Lineage (NCBI taxonomy): Bacteria > Bacillati > Actinomycetota > Actinomycetes > Micrococcales > Micrococcaceae > Arthrobacter > Arthrobacter sp. efr-133-R2A-63. The sequence goes on from NZ_JARVRG010000032.1 coordinate 8,938, forward strand.
GCGGCTGCGCTACGGCGCGGACGTCCCGGTGGAGCGGGCGCTCGGCTGGGCGACGCGGGGGTCCGCCGCAGTGTTGGGGCGCACGGACATCGGCCAGATTGCGCCCGGCATGCAGGCAGACCTTGCCATGTTCACGCTTGACGGGCTGCGCTTCTCCGGCAGCCACGATCCCATCGCGGCCTTGCTGCTCTGCGCCGCGGACCGCGCCGACCGTGTGATGGTGGGTGGAAAATGGCGCGTTGTGGACGGGCAGATTCCCGGCCTGGACATCCCGGAACTTATTGCCAAACACTCAGCCGCCGCACAGAAAATCATCAGGGCTTCGGAGTAGCCTCTCGATTAGGTCGTAGATCAGGAGGCACATCATGACCGTCCCCCAGCACAACACGCCGACTCCTCCAGGTTGGTACCCGGACCCCTCGGGCTCCGGGCAACTACGGTGGTGGGACGGCAACGCCTGGACCGGGAACGCGTGGAACCCACCGGCTCAGGCCGGCGCAGGTCAGGCGGGCGCAGGTCAGGCCGGCGCGGCTCAGGCGGGCGCGGCTCAGGCCGGCGCAGCGTGGCCCCCGGCCGCGAGGTCCGGGCAATACGGCGGAACGGGGCAGTACGGGGGACCCGGGCAATACGGCGGAACGGGGCACTACATGGGACCTGTCCAGTCCGCGCCGCGCCCGGAAATCAGCAAGCAGACCCCGGTCTACAATCCGTTCATCTGGCTCGTCACGCTGCTGCCTGTGATCACGCTGATCATCCTGCTGCTCTGGAACCCGGTCTTCCACGTGAGGTACGTCGGTGCCCGCCGCGTACCGACCCTCGATCCCAGCGCATTCAGCGTTCCATATTTCCTGCTCGTTATTTCAGCCTGGCTCATCTACGGAGTCAGCGTTCTCTTGTCCTACCTCGACTGGCAAAAGCTCCAAAGGGACGGGGTAGTCCGCCCCTTCCACTGGGCATGGGCCTTCCTGGGCGCCGGAGTCTACGTGGTAGGCCGTTCAGTGATCGTCCACAAGGTCGCCCCGCAGCGAGGGCTCGCACCGGTTTGGGCACTGATTGGCCTGACTGCACTGAGCTTGATCCTGGTGTCGGTCAAAGCGGGCTCGATCGTTTCCACCCTCGCCAAGGCCATGCAAATGTAGCTTCGCCGGACGGATTTTCCATCGCACGACGCAAAACGGCGGGAGGCACGACCCCTGAGGGGCCGTGCCGCCCGCCTTTTTTGGCTCTGTTGCGCAGAGTCCTTCATCCCCGGGGCAGGAGCCCTAGGAACGCTGGCGGCCGAATACCGGGAGGGCGCGCAGCCAGCGGGAGAACGTCCCGGGCATACGGTCACAATCGGCCGGAATGTAGAAGTCGGGATCCGTGGCGCCGAACGGCAGGTACAGTTCCTGGCCGGGCGCCGGGAAGTCCACGACGTTGTTCTTATCCTGCGAGTCCATCTGTCCTCCTGTTTCATGCGCTCAAGTTCTCCGTGGCGATGTGGCTCTTCTCAGTTGAACTTCCACATACTGGAAAACAGTTTTTGTTATATGGAAATCGTAAGGGGGATTCCGGAACCGCGTCAAGGGGTGCCCAAGAGGCACGCCATCGCCGCCACCCGCCGTCGGTCACAATCGGAAAGTAGATAACGATTCTTCGGAAGTGATGTACACCACTGGCAAACGTGGGCTACGCTTTCTTCAATTCGTGGCGCAGGTCACGTAACCTGGGAGCAGCAGGCAGGGTCGTAATGAGCTGGCATCAACGGATGCCGGCTCTTTTTTTGTTGGGTCGGCTCCACCAGAAACGCGTATGAAACACGCGCTTAATTTCATTGGTGGACCTTAGTGGTTCCACCTCATAGAAGTTGGGATATGACCATGAGCAACAACATCGTCCTCGGCGACAACCAGTACGGCAAGGCAGAAGTCCGCGTCGTCAAAGTCACCCGCGACACCGACCGCCACCAGATCGAAGACCTCAACGTCACCTCGCAGTTGCGGGGCGACTTCCAGGCTGCGCACCTCCAGGGCGACAACGCACACGTCGTCGCCACGGACACCCAGAAGAACACCGTCTACGCCTTTGCCCGCGAGGGCATCGGCTCCCCTGAAGCCTTCCTCCTGCGCCTGAGCGAACACTTCACCTCAAGCTTCGAGTGGGTCACCGGCGGCCGTTGGGAAGCCGAGGCCTACACCTGGGACCGCATCCAGGCACACGGCTCCGAACACGACCACAGCTTTGTCCGCAAGGGGCAGGAAGTCCGCACCGCCGTCGTGGTCCGGGAAGGCAACACCACGCACGTCATCTCGGGCCTCAAGGACCTGACCGTCCTCAAGACCACGCAGTCCGGCTTCGTGGGCTACCCCCGCGACCGCTACACCACGCTGCCCGAGACCACGGACCGCATCCTGGCCACCGATGTCTCGGCCCGCTGGCGCTACAGCACCGGCCTTGACGTCGCCGGGACCGACTTCAACAAGAGCTACGAAGACATCAAGGCCCTGCTTCTGGAAGGCTTCACGGAGAACTACTCCCACGCTCTGCAGCAGACCCTGTTCGACATGGGCAAGAAGGTGCTCGAAGCCCATAGCGAAGTGGACGAGATCAAGTTCTCCATGCCCAACAAGCACCACTTCCTGGTGGACCTTAGCCCGTTCGGCCTCGACAACCCCAACGAGGTCTTCTTTGCCGCCGACCGCCCGTACGGCTTGATCGAAGCCACGGTCCAGCGCGACAACACCACACCTGCCCCGGCTGCGTGGAACGGCATCGCCGGCTTCTGCTAAGCCCCCAGGTACCCGCCCAACTGGCTCGCAGTAAGTGTCGTTTTGGACCCTCAAAACGACATCAAATGCGAGTCAGTTGGGCAGCCATACCCAAAACCACATTGTTAGCCAGACAAAGTTAGCCAGACAAAGACGTCTGCCATGAACCAAGAGAGTCTGCCATGAACACGAAGAAGAAATCCCGCCCCGCAGAGTCCGGGCCGGCCCGACCCGAGGACAAGCGCCTCTCGCTCGGAAGCACGTTCGCCTACGGCTTCCAGCACGTCTTGACCATGTACGGCGGCATCATCGCCCCGCCGCTCATCATCGGAGCCGCCGCAGGCATGTCCTCGCAGGACATCGGCCTCCTGATCGCGGCCTGCTTGTTTGTGGGTGGCCTCGCGACCATCCTGCAGACGGTCGGCATCCCGTTCTTCGGATCGCAACTGCCACTGGTCCAGGGCGTGTCCTTCGCCGGCGTCTCCACCATGGTGGCGATCGTCAACGGCGGGGGCGGGATCCAGGCGGTGTTCGGCTCTGTCATGGTGGCCTCCCTCATCGGCCTGCTGATCACACCCCTTTTCTCAAAGATCATCAAGTTCTTCCCACCGGTAGTCACGGGTACTGTCATCACCACCATCGGGCTGACGCTCATGCCCGTCGCGGCCAACTGGGCCATGGGCGGCAACAGCGCCGCACCCAACTACGGAAGCGTGGCGAACATCGGCCTCGCGGCGGCCACTATGGGCATCGTCCTGCTCCTGAGCAAGATCGGCAACGCGGCCATCTCCCGCCTGTCCATCCTCCTGGCCATGGTCATCGGAACCGTCATCGCCCTCGCTACGGGCATGGCCGATTTCTCCAAGATCGGCCAAGGTCCGGTGGTGGCTTTCCCTACGCCTTTCGCGTTCGGTGCACCCACCTTCGAGATCGCTTCCATCGTTTCGATGCTGATCGTCATCCTCGTCACCTTGACCGAAACCTCGGCTGACATCATCGCCGTCGGGGAAATCGTGGAAACCAAAGTCGATTCACGCCGTATCGGCAACGGCCTCCGGGCGGACATGCTCTCCAGCGCCATCTCGCCGATCTTCAATTCCTTCACCCAGAGCGCCTTCGCCCAGAACGTCGGCCTTGTAGCCATCACCGGCATCAAGAGCCGCTTCGTGGTCAGCGCCGGCGGGTTCATCCTGGTGATCCTCGGCCTGCTGCCCGTCCTCGGGCGAGTTGTCGCAGCAGTTCCCACGCCGGTCCTGGGCGGCGCCGGCGTCGTACTCTTTGGAACCGTGGCCGCCAGCGGCATCCGGACGCTCTCCAAGGTGGAGTACCGCAACAACATGAACCTGATCATCGTGGCGGCGTCCATCGGCTTTGGCATGATCCCGATCGCGGCCCCGAAGTTCTACGACCAGTTCCCGGCGTGGTTCTCCACGATCTTCCACTCGGGCATCAGCTCGGCCGCGCTCATGGCCATCCTGCTGAACGTGCTCTTCAACCACCTCAAGGCCGGCAACTCGGACAACCAGTCCGTGTTCGTGGCAGGAACGGGCCGCGTGGTCAGCGAAGCGGACATTGCCTGCCTCGCGCACGGCGACCGTTTCGAGAACGGCAAACTGATCGACGCCGAAGGCAAGGAAGTGCCGCTCAAGTCGGACAGCCCCGCCGAGCACTGACGGCCCTCCTCCGACGCCCGCTCACGTATATGGGCTGTTTTTGAGACCCTCGCTCACATGAAGAACTGCTCCCCGGAAATTGGACTGAGAATTTCAGTTCCGATTTCCGGGGAGCAGTTGTGTTGATGCAACTTGTTCAAGGAGCGTAAGTGAGCGAGCGTCCGCCCGAACCCCCACATAGGTGAGCGAGCGAGCGTCCGGGACGGGTTAGTTCTGGTTCAGCTCGGCCGAGATTGCCAGGGCTGCCTCGCGCAGGAGCGGCACGGCGCGGTCGGCAAAGTGCTGGTCCACGCGGGACACCGGTCCGGACACGGAAATGGCGGTAGGCGTCGGAGCGTTGGGGACGGCCATCGCGAAGCAACGGACGCCGATCTCCTGCTCTTCTTCGTCGATCGAGTAGCCTCGTTCGCGGATCCGGTCGAGATCGGCGAGCAGGGAGTCGATGTCCCCGATGCTCTTGGCCGTGGGGGTCGGCATTCCCGTGCGGGCCACGATCCCGCGGACCACCTCGTCGTCGAGCTGGGCCAGGATAGCCTTCCCGACGCCGGTGTCGTGCGTGTGTGCGCGGCGGCCCACCTCGGTGAACATGCGCATCGAGTGCAACGACGGAACCTGGGCCACGTAAATGACCATGTCGGAATCCAGCACGGCCATGTTGGACGTTTCGCCGAGCCGGTCCACGAGGGACTTCAGCTGGGGGCGGGCCAAGGCTCCGAGTTGCTTGTTGGCGCCTTCGCCAAGCCGGATGAGGCGGGGGCCCAGCGCGTAACGACGATTGGGCAGCTGCCGGATGTAGCCGAGGGACACCAAGGTGCGCAGCAGGCGGTGGATGGTGGGGAGCGGCAGGTCCGTCGACGACGACAGTTCGCTCAACGTGACGTCTCCGCCGGCGTCGGTGATGAGTTCCAGCAGTTCGAAGACGCGCTCGACGGACTGCACGCCTCCCGAGGGCTTTTCAGCCATTCCGTTGTCTCCTATGGCTCGGAATCCGACAACTCTTATCCGCATCGTGAAAAGAATTGCTTAGAACACTCAAGATACAGCACGCGACGCCGGAATGCTCGCTCACCAAGCGGGGCTTGTGTTTCCACTTTGTAGATAATAATATCCATAATACGAAAACATTCAGTTTGAGCGGAGGCCCGTCACGGGCCTTGTACGAGGAGGAAATTCAATGGCGAACCCGAGCCCCGGAAATTCGATCACCCTGCGCGTCGCCGCGCCGTCGAGCTTCACTGCTACGAGCGAGCTGGCCGCAGCCGTCGGCGCTGCCGGCGCAGCCGTCACCGCACTGGATGTGACCGAGTCGCACCACGACACCCTGGTTGTCGACGTCACCTGCAACACCACGGACGAAGACCACGCCAACCGCGTCAAGGACGCCCTCAACGCGCTCGACGGCGTCACGGTCCAGCACGTCTCGGACCGCACTTTCCTCATGCACCTGGGCGGCAAGCTCGAGGTCGTCCCGAAGGTGGCCCTGCGCAACCGCGACGACCTTTCGCGCGCCTACACCCCCGGCGTCGCACGCGTTTGCCTCGCCATCGCCGAGGACCCGGCCGCTGCACGCAACCTGACGGTCAAGCGCAACACGATCGCCGTCCTCACCGACGGTTCGGCCGTCCTTGGCCTGGGCAACATCGGCCCTGCCGCGGCGCTGCCTGTCATGGAGGGCAAGGCCGCACTGTTCAAGCAGTTCGCCAACGTCGATGCCTGGCCGGTCTGCCTGGACACCCAGGACACTGAAGAAATCATCATGATCGCCAAGGCCATGGCCCCCGTCTACGGGGGTATCAACCTTGAAGACATCGCAGCCCCGCGCTGCTTCGAAATCGAGAAGCGGCTCCGCGACGAGCTGGACATCCCCGTCTTCCACGACGACCAGCACGGAACCGCGATTGTCACCCTCGCGGCCCTCGTCAACGCATTGCGCGTCGTCGACAAGAAGCTGTCCGAGGTCAAGATTGTGGTTTCCGGCGTCGGTGCTGCCGGCTCGGCGATCATCCAGCTCCTCAAGGCCCAGGGCGCGCAGCACATCGTCGCCGCAGGCCGCTCCGGCGCCATCCACTCAGGCGAAAAGTACGACGACGAGCACCGTTCCTGGATTGCGGCGAACACCAACGAGGCCGGCTTCTCCGGCACGCTGCACGAAGCCCTCAAGGGTGCCGACGTGTTCATCGGCGTCAGCGCACCGCACGTTATCGGCGAAGAGCAGGTCGCCTCGATGGCCGAGGACGCAATCGTGTTCGCCATGGCCAACCCGACCCCGGAAATCGACCCGGTGATCGCGTCCAAGCACGCAGCCGTGGTCGCCACAGGCCGGAGCGACTTCCCCAACCAGATCAACAACGTGCTGGCCTTCCCGGGCTTCTTCCGCGGACTGCTCGACGCCGGAGCATCGGACATCATCCCGGAAATGCTCGTGGCCGCCGCAGAGGCTATCGCCAACCGGGTCGCAGATGATGAACTGAATGCGAGCTACATTATCCCCAGCGTCTTCGACCCCCACGTTGCAGCCGACGTCGCCGCAGCCGTAGCCAATGCAGCCAACGCGGCAAACGCGCGGCAGCAGCAAACGCAGGCCACCAGCGCTCTCTAGGAAAGGACCATCCCATGGCTCTCACAGTCACAGACCCCCGGCCGATCGAACGAGCCGAGGAGATCCTGACTCCCAAGGCGCTGGCCTTCGTGGAGGAACTGCACCGCCGTTTCGCGGGCACCCGCACCGAACTCCTCGCGGCCCGCGTCGCCAAGCGCGAAGAAGTGGCCCGTACCGGCCGCCTCGACTTCCTGCCCGAAACGCAGGACATCCGCGACGGCGACTGGAAGGTCGCCGAAGCACCCAAGGCATTGCAGGACCGCCGGGTCGAGATGACCGGCCCGGCCTCCCCTGCCAAGATGGCCATCAACGCCCTGAACTCCGGCGCCAAGGTATGGCTCGCCGACCTCGAAGACGCCAGCACGCCGACGTGGGCGAACGTCATCGATGCCATCCTGAACCTCCGCGACGCCGCCCAGGGCACCCTGAGCTACACCTCCCCGGAGGGCAAGGAATACCGGCTCCGCACGGACGCGCCGCTCGCCGTCGTCGTCGCCCGCCCCCGCGGCTGGCACATGGACGAACGGCACCTGCTGCTCGACGGCGAACCCACCGTGGGTGCGCTGGTGGACTTCGGCCTGCACTTCTTCCACGTGGCCAAGCAGCTCCTGCTCAACGGCCACGGCCCGTACTACTACCTGCCCAAGATGGAAAGCCACCTCGAGGCCAGGCTGTGGAACGACGTCTTCGTCTTCGCCCAGGACTACCTCGGCATCCCGCAGGGCAGCGTCCGCGCCACGATGCTGATCGAAACCATCCCGGCCGCCTTCGAAATGGACGAGTTCCTCTACGAACTGCGGGACCACGCGTCCGGCCTGAACGCCGGCCGTTGGGACTACCTTTTCAGCATCGTGAAGTACTTCCGCGACGCCGGCGAGTCCTTCATCCTGCCGGACCGTGCGTCCGTGGTCATGACGGCCCCGTTCATGCGCGCCTACACGGAACTGCTGGTCAAGACCTGCCACAAGCGCGGCGCTTTCGCCATGGGCGGCATGGCTGCCGTCATCCCGAACCGCCGCGAGCCCGAGGTTACTGCCCAGGCGTTCGAGAAGGTCCGCGCGGACAAGACCCGCGAGGCCAACGACGGCTTCGATGGTTCCTGGGTGGCCCACCCGGACCTCGTCTCCACGTGCCGCGAAGTGTTCGACTCGGTGCTGGGCGAGAAGCCGAACCAGCTGGACAAGCAGCGACCCGAGGTTTCCGTGACCGCCGAGCAACTGCTGGACATTTCCTCCGCCGGTGGCCACGTGACCGAGGCGGGGCTTCGCTTGAACCTCTATGTCGCCGTCGCGTACACCGCCGTGTGGCTCTCCGGCAGCGGCGCCGTTGCCATCCACAACCTCATGGAAGACGCCGCCACCGCGGAAATCTCCCGGTCCCAGGTGTGGCAGCAGATCCGCAACAAGTCCGTCCTGGCTGACACCGGCAACACGGTCACCCGCGAACTGGTGACCAAGATCCTGGGCGAAGAGACCGACCGCCTGCGCAGCGAGGTCGACGCCGAGACCTTCGGGAAGTTCTACGAGCCGGCCAGCCGCCTGATCGCGGACATCTGCCTGTCCGAGGACTACACGGACTTCCTCACCACTCCCGCCTACGAGCTGGTGTAGGAATGGCCGCATCCTCCTTCTCGGCGGCCGATCTCGCCGCGATAGACTCCCAGCTGGCCGCGACCGACCAGCTGCTGGAACGCAACTACCCTGGCGACGACGGCACCCGCCAGCCCGTGCACACCGTGTACGTCCCGGCGGACCGTTTCACGCCGTCGCTCTCCGCAGAATGGGGCGCTCAGGCGATCACGACGGCGGAGGCCCACGGCGGTCTCGAAAGGCTCGGCACGCTTCTGGGCCAGGAGCCTGAACTGGCTGCCGCCGTCGCCACCCGTGTGGCTGCCAAGTTGCGCAGCGAACCGATCGAGGACTTGCGCCTCGACTTCGAGGACGGCTACGGCGACCGCGGTGACGAAGCGGAAGACGTCGCGGCCGTAGCGGCGGCCCAGGCTGTCAGCGAAGCCGTTTCCGCGGGTTCCGCCCCGCCGTTCATCGGCATCCGCTTCAAATGCTTCGAGGCCCCCACCCGGGCACGTGGCCTGAAGACCCTTGACCTGTTCGTCTCCACGCTGGCCTCCGCCGGGGAACTGCCCGAGGGTCTTATCCTGACACTGCCGAAGGTCACCACAGTGGCCCAGGTACAGGCGATGGACTTCGCAGTGTCCCGGTTGGAAGAGATCCACTCCCTTCCGGCGGGCCGGCTCCGTTTCGAAGTCCAGGTGGAAACGCCGCAGCTGATCCTCGGCCCGGAGGGGACCTCCCCCGTTGCCCGGCTTCCGCACGCAGTTCCGGGCCGTATCAGCGCATTGCATTACGGCACCTACGACTACTCCGCTTCGCTGCAGATTTCCGCGGAGTACCAGTCCATGGAGCACCCGGTGGCCGATTTCGCCAAGGAAGTCATGCAGCTGGCCGTCGCGGGAACGGGCATCCGGCTCTCCGACGGCTCCACCAACATCATCCCTGTGGGGGACAACGTGGAAAACGCGTGGAAGCTGCACGGTCGTTTGGTCCGCCGCTCCCTTGAACGCGGCTATTACCAGGGCTGGGACCTGCACGCTGCCCAGTTGCCGAGTCGCTTCGCGGCAACGTACGCCTTCTACCGCGAGGGCCTGCCTGCCGCCGCGGCCCGCCTCCGCAACTACGTGGAGCGTACCGAAGGCGGCGTCATGGACGAACCCGCCACCGCCCGCGCCCTGGCCGCCTTCGTCCTGCGCGGCGTCCAATGCGGAGCGGTGGGTTCCGAAGAAGTGCTGGCGCTTGCCGGCGTCGAACTCCCCCGGCTGACTGCACTGGCGCATCCGCGGCTCGCACACACCACCTCCAAGTAAGGATCCAATGATGGGAAAGTACTACTACCCCCAGGGCGGGCTGCCGCCGCAGACCCACCTCACCACGGAACGGGCCATCGTCACCGAGGCCTACACCGTGATCCCCAAGGGTGTCATGACGGACATCGTGACCAGCACCCTGCCGGGCTTCTCCAACACCCGTTCCTGGATCCTGGCCCGCCCCATTTCCGGATTCGCCACCACGTTCTCTCAGTTGATCGTTGAGATCGGCCCGGGAGGCGGCGCTCCCAAGGCCGAGTTCGAGGCCGGCGTCGAAGGCGTCGTCTTCGTCACCAAGGGCAAGGTCAACCTGACTCTCGACGGCGAACTGCACGAGCTCGAGGAGGGCGGTTATGCCTACCTCGCCGCCGGTGCCTCCTGGGGCCTGGAAAACGTCTCCGACGACATCGTCTCCTTCCAATGGATCCGCAAGGCCTACGAACGGCTTGAGGGTTACGAGGCAAAGTCCTTCGTAACGAGTGATGCCGAGGTGGAACCCACCGCGATGCCGGACACCGATGGCGCCTGGAAGACCACCCGCTTCACGGATTCCAGCGACCTGGCCCACGACATGCAGGTGAACATTGTGACGTTCCAGCCGGGCGGGGTCATCCCGTTCCCGGAGACCCACGTCATGGAGCACGGCCTCTACGTGCTTGAGGGCAAAGCCATGTACCTGCTCAACAATGACTGGGTGGAAGTGGAAGCCGGCGACTTCATGTGGCTCCGCGCCTTCTGCCCGCAGGCCTGCTACGCCGGCGGTCCGGGCCAGTTCCGTTATTTGCTGTACAAGGACATGAACCGGCAGATCAAACTGACCTAGGACTCGTCCTTCCGGCTTCCCCAACTGGCTCGCAGTTAATGTCGTTATGAGCGCTCATAACGACAACTACTGCGAGTCAGTTGGGTTTGGGGGGCACCTGCGTTCTCGGCGTTGACCCCCTCGCTTGGGAAGAGGACGATCGAAGCTAGGGGGCAAGGGCGCCCAGCCGTTGCCCTGCAGCGTTGCTTCAGGAGGCAGCCATGGAGGCTGCGCGGGCCTCTCGGACTTCCCGGACGTCGCGGCGAGCGCGGGTCGCCGCGGTCCTGGCTTTGAGCTTGGTGTCCGGAGCTTGCACCTACCCCCTGACAAGCGAACCCCCGGCGGACACTTCGCTATCCGATTCGCAGGCGGCACTTCCTGAGTCCCCTGTTGCGGATTTCTTCGCGCATGAAATGCTCAACCGGGGTGCGCCGGCCGTCGTCGTCCAGATCAAAGTCCGGGGTCGGGAATGGTCCCAGGCCTATGGAAGCCAAGACGTCGAAACCGGCGAACCCGTGGCCGTAACCGACCGGATCCAGGCCGGCGGCATCACTCAGTCGATGGTGGCGGTCTCGGTGCTCAAGCTGGTCCAGGAAGGAAAGCTTGGCCTTGAGGACCCCGTCACGGAATACTTCCCGGAATTCGAGCAGCTCGACCATCCGCCTGGCCCCGTCACCATCCGCTCCCTTCTGAACCACAGTTCCGGCCTGCCCGATGCGCCGGAAGCCATCTTGAAGTCCATGCCGCCCAAACAGGCCATCGACACGAGGTTCAGCATCCAGGACTATCTCCGGATGGCCGGGACGGTGCCGTGGGCGAACGCAAACTTCCAGCTCTTCCGTTACTCGGATGCCAACTACTTCGTCCTCGCCGCGATCCTGCAAAAGCTCCGCGGCCGACCACTCGGCGATGTCCTGAATTCGGACATCTTCGCGCCGCTGGGAATGAGCCACACCTCGCTGGCAGCCGAGCCGGATCGCGATGCCCGCGACATGATCCAGAGCTACGAATTCATCGACGGCGAGCGCATCAACGCCTCGCAGCCGGAGTATCTCATCGCTTCCCCCGCAGAGGGGGTCATCTCGACGGTGGGCGACATCAACACGTTCTACGCAGCGCTCATGCAGGGCCGCCTCCTGACGGCGGACACCCTCCGCGACATGCAAACCATGTGGCAGGAGGACCACGGACTCGGGCTGCAGCGTTGGAATGACGAATGCACCAACGGTTTCTACTACGGCTATGGGGGCAGCACCTGGTTTGCGAGCATCGCGTTGTCCACGAGCGACGGGAGCCGCCAGATAGCGATGAGCTTCGCCTATCCCTCCGACACGGAAAAGCACCTTGAGTCGACCGACGGGAGCGGCCAGCCGGAGTTCGAACAGCTCCGGGAGGTGGCCATCGCGGCGATGAACGGACTCTGCTGATTCACTCCGATGCCGGCGCCCCTGACCATGCAATTCCCCTCCTGCTAGGGTCTGACCATGGATGAGAATCTGGGGAAATTCATCGAGGACTTCGCAACACTGACCCGATTGGCCCAGTCTGGATTGGACCAGTCCGACGCCGAGCAGCTGCTGCAGGCGCTGACCGGGCATCTCGGCGTGCCCGCACATGAACTATCCGTGGTGGCGGAGGAGATCCCGCCGCACCGGTTGGTGGATGTGGACATCGTCATGGAAAGGCTTGCCGGCCGGGATCCGGACTATCGGCTGGTAGGCATCGGCGGTGGCGATCAACGCCACCATATGTCCTTCAGCGATATGCTCCAGCAGTCCCGGAGCTATCCCCGCTTTCCCATCGCCCAGCCGGATTACACCAACCTGGCCACGGGGCCGGATTCCCAGCGCCAGGCCGTGGCGCTGGGACTGTGGCTTTTCAACTATGGCGGCTCGCCCGTGGCAGTTCTCCAGTGCGAGGCCAAGATGGAACGACACCGGCAGACTGTCTCGCTCGAAGTCCTGGCCACCCGCCCTGCCGTCGCATCCGGGCTTCTGGCGGAGGTGCGTCGCGACATGGAACGCCAGAGTGTTTTCAAAGGCCAGATCGTCGCCCTCGCAGTCAGCGATTACGGGCCGAACATCAGCGGGGTGACCTTCATCAGGCGCCCGGAGCTGGCCAGCAGCGACGTGGTCCTTCCGGCCGGCCTCCTCGACAAAGTGGAGGGCCACACCCTGGGCATTGCCCGGCAATCGGCCATCTTGGCTGCGCACGGACAGCATCTCAAGCGCGGCCTCCTCCTCTACGGGCCGCCGGGCACCGGTAAAACACACACGGTCCGGTACCTGCTGAGCCAAAGCGAGGGTACGACGGCGGTACTCCTCTCCGGCGGTTCGCTCGCCAGGATTGCCGAGGCAGCCAAGATGGCCCGGGCCTTGGCGCCGTCCATCGTGGTGCTGGAGGACTGCGATCTGATCGCCGAGGACCGCAGCTTCGGCCACGGACCCAGGCCTTTGCTTTTCGAAGTGCTCGACGCCATGGACGGGTTGGACAACGACGCTGACGTCGCGTTCGTGTTGACCACCAATCGCGTGGAACTTTTGGAACGCGCACTCTCCCAGCGGCCTGGACGAGTGGACCTGGCGGTTGAAATACCCCTTCCGTCCAAGCACGAACGGGTGAAGCTATTGAAGCTGTATTCGAGCGGACTCCAGTTCTCCCCTTCGGCGATCGAAGGTGCCGCTGCCCACACAGCCGGCACTACGGCGTCGTTCGCCAAGGAACTGATCCGACGCTCGGTGGTAGCGGCCGCCGCGGCAGGCAAGGCTCCCGGCGATTCGCACCTGGGCGACGCGGTGGGCCAGCTCATGGCCGATGGCGAAGCCCTCACACGGAGCCTGCTCGGAAGCGACGACCGTGGGCCCCTCGCAAAGGAGTAGCCGCCGCCCAAGCTCAGTACGCCAAGGGCGCGCTCAGCCGGGGTTGCCCTCCTGTTCGGGCTCTTGGTCCGCGGGCGTCCACGTGAGCTTGACCGTGGCTCCGCCGTTGTTCTCGTCGATCCTCAGGCGCAGTTCCTCGCCGTAGAGGAACTCGTGTTCAAAATGCCGTCCGTCAATCCGAGCCGCATCCAGGAGCTTCGTCATCGCCGTTGCCATCGCCCGGCCCCAGTCATGCGGATTCTTGCTGGACGCGTCTTCAAGGGCTGAATAGCTGACCATAGATCAATTGTTCTCCGGCGCACGAAGTTCTGCCAGCGTCAATCTTGGCGCAGGTCCGTGACTGTGGAGACGGGTCAGTTGGCAGGATCCGCAGGCAAGCGAAGTCCCGCCGCGGCCATGTCTGCCGCCAGGACACCAGCGAGCTTGGCATGCCCGGCAGCATTCAGGTGCACGCCGTCCACCAGGTCCCCGGCGACCTGATATTTGGTGATCCAATCGCCCACGCTGAAGAAGGTCGCTCCGGCCTTTGCCGCGATAGTGCCCAGTAGCGCGTCAACCTGCGTACGGCGGCCACCGCCGGCGTTGGTACCCCTTGCCAGGGTTCCGATCATCGCAATCTTCGCCAGCGGATACCTCTTCCTGAGGGCTGCAATGAGCCTGTTGGCATTGCTCGTGATCTGCTCATCGCTCACTTTGCGGGAAGCATCGTTGCCGCCGCCTTGGAGGACGATCAGGGGTGGCGTCCCATACGGCAGTACCCAGTCTCCGCGTTGCAACGCATCGATATAGTTGCCGGTGGTGCTCGTGGCGGCCACGAAACCCGTTCCGCCGCGACCGACTGTGTACACCTTGTAGCCAATGGCGCCCAAGGCTGCCCGCGGCCAGGATCCTTCAGGCTGGGACTGTGAGTCGCCAATCAGGACGGCCGTGTGCCGGACGTCCGCGAGGATGATCTCGTTCCGGTTGTCGCCGGGATTCTTGTACAAGGACCCCACGGGAAGCTTCGACGGGTCCTGCCCCGAATCAACCTTCCTGGGACCTTGGCCCGCTGCCGCCGGACTCCCCGAGGGGGCAATCGGCGCCGCTGTTTGCCTGCCGCCGGATGAGTCGGACGGTACGGTGGCCGCTTGCGAACAGCCGGCCAAGAGCACTCCGGCGGCGATCACGGATGCAGCGAAGCGGAATATGCGAGATTTGTGCATCGTCCTGTACCGGGCTTGCTTTCTGTTCGGTTTAGCGGTGGTGAAGTACCATTCCATTACTCATAGGCGGGTGACGGTGCGAGCCGCCGGCCTGCCTACGTCGGAGTCTATTGGATCGGGACCGGGAAGGTCACCGCGACGTCGGAATTAACCTCGTCGGACGGCCGGTGTGGAAGAATTTCATTTCGCCCCCATCCTTCCGACGCACAGATAGGAACCCCGTGCACGCACCGGCGCCCAAGCCGGGAACCCCACCTGTCCCGGACGTCCGCTTGCGGCGATCATGGACGGGAAGGCTGCGCTCAGCGCAGCTCACGTTGGGCTTTGTCATCGTTTTCTGGGGATTGGGAGTCCTGACCTCAAGTCTTGCCACCGGACCGGACGCGCAGTGGCGGCTCAACGTCGCCCTGACCCCCCGCTCCTTGCCTGATCACTGGGAGGCCATCGTGGCTTCCGCCGCCTGGGCCAGGGATCTGACGGGCTATGTGCTGGATACTGCGTTGGTGCTGCTGCTGGGTGTGCCTTTGGAACGGCGAATGGGGCGGCGAGCGTTCGCCATAGCTGCGGTCTCCAGCCAGATTCTTGGCGTCGGCATTGCCCTTGGATTCCTTGCTGTGGCCCAGGGCCTGCTCGGTAACTGGACCGAGGAGATAGGCAGTCACCTCTTCTTCGGTCCGAGTGCATTCATCATCGGTACGGCGATGGCGGGAACTGCGTCCGTGCCAACCCTGTGGAGGCGCCGCATCCGGCTGGTCGTCTCCGCCCTGCTCCTTCTCCTGGCCCTGTACAGCGGAGGCTTTGCGGATCTGGTCAGGCTCGGCGCCGCAGGTGCGGGCATGGCTCTCGGTCCATTCCTGATGGGCCGTCGGCCGCGGTTCGCGCGCCCGGTCAGTTCCCGGCACGAAGGCCGGGTGCTGCTCTCGCTGCTCATTGCCGCATCGGCGATCGGACCGGTGGTCGCCGGCCTGATCCCGCATGCGGTGGGACCGTTGTCCATCCTGCGTTTCCTGTTTACCAACATCCAACCTGTCGATCCCCAGACACTCCAGAGCCTCTGTTCGGATCCGGCGCAAGCGAAGGACTGTGCCGTCGCACAGCTGCAGTTGCGCGCCGGCGCCGGTGGGATCTTCATGGCCATCCTTCCGTCCTTCCTCCTGCTCCTGCTTGCGGAGGGCCTCCGCCGTGGACGGCGCTTTGCATGGGTGGGGACGCTCGTGATCCAGGTGGGCCTTTCCGTCCTGGCCGGAATTGCACTCGCCGGAGTCCTGCAGCCGTCTACTTCGGACACCGGTGCGAGCGAGGGGATCGTCGCAATCGAAGGTTCGGCCTCCTCGCAGCCATTCACCTTGGCACTCCCCCTCCTTTTGCCCCTTGCGTTGACCATCATCCTGCTCGCAACCCGGAAGCTGTTTCACGTCAAGGCGCCGAAGGGGACTTACAGACGCCTCGCCATCAGGGTTCTCGCGATGGCGGCCGTGCTCAGTGTTGTCTATGTGGGCGCCGGGCTCTTCCTTGCCCGGGAATTCTCCCCTGTTCCGGGGCTGCCGGACCTACTGGCGGATGTCCCTGACCGCTTCCTTCCGCTGGGCTTCGTCCTGGACGTGCCCCCGGCCATCTTCCCCCTGGGCACGGCCGCCGTTCTCGTGTACGAGGGCGTGGGGGTCGTCTTCTGGGCCGTCGCGGGTGTCCTGATCTTCAGGACTTTCCTCCACCAGTCCCACACCCGGCACGACGCCAGTACGGAGCGTGCCCGGAAGGTCATCAAGACGTGGGAGGGAAGCTCGCTGTCCTGGATGACCACCTGGCCGGGAAACATGTACTGGTTCTCAGCGTCCGGGCAGTCCTTTGTCGCCTACCGGGTCAGCACGGGGGTCGCCCTCACGCTCGGCGGCCCGGTGGGCCCCAAATCCGAGATGAAGGCCGTCTTCGACGAATTTGTCCTCTATTGCAGGGGCAATGGGTGGACGCCGTGTTTCTACTCCGTACCCCAGGAATTGCGCGACCACGCTGATGCCTCCGGTTGGAGCTCGGCACAAGTAGCCCAGGAAACGATCCTGCCTTTGCATTCGGTGTCCTTCAAGGGGAAGAAGTTCCAGGACATCCGCACGGCGTTGAACAATGCCTCGAAGGCGGGCATCCGCTACGAATGGACGCGTTACGCCTCGGCGCCGTTCTCCGTCCAGGTCCAGATCGAGGAAATCTCCGAAGAATGGGTGGCTGACAAGAACATGCCCGAAATGGGCTTCACCCTAGGCAGCCTCGACGAGCTCGACGACCCCGAAGTGCGTTGCCTGCTCGCAATCGACCAGCGCCACACCGTTCACGCCGTCACCTCCTGGTTGCCCGTTTACCGCAACGGGCACATCGTGGGCTGGACCCTGGATTTCATGCGACGACGCAGCGGCGGCTTCCGTGCCAGCATCGAATTCCTCATCGCTTCCGCGGCCCTCAGCCTCAAGGATGAAGGATGCGAATTCGTGAGCCTTTCCGGTGCGCCCTTGGCACGGGTCGAAGAGGATCCTTCCGAGATGCCACGCCCGAGGCTCCGATCCCGGCCTCCGGGCAACCTCGACCGCTTGCTCGACTGGTTGGGGGCGACTTTGGAACCGGTGTACGGGTTCAGGTCCCTCTTGGCGTTCAAGGCAAAGTTCCGGCCCCGGTACGAGCCCCTCTACATGCTCTACCCCGATGCCGCGTCCCTGCCTGCCGTTGGAACCGCCGTGGCGCGGGCCTACCTGCCAATGCTCAACCTCGGGGCCGGGCTTGCCTTGGCAGGCCGGATCTTCCGCTGGCCCAAGCGCGCCGGAACCTCAGCTCAAGGCCGCTCCTGAAGCCGGCTACGATTCATGCGACCCTGGCGACGTGTCCGACGGCGGGACCCCGCCGATCGGTACATTGCTGTGGTGCGCTTTGCCGTGGTGAAGTTGCAAGGCACTGAGCACCATGCCGAAATGGCTGAAGGCCTGGGGGACATTGCCAAGTTGCCGGCCCTCCTGGACGTCCCATTCTTCGCTCAACAGTCCCACATCATTGCGCAAGGCCAGAAGCCGCTCGAAGAGTGCCGTCGCCTCCGCGCGGCGCCCGGCCCCCAAAAGCGCGTCCACCATCCAGAAGGAACACGCAAGGAAGACTCCTTCCCTGCCCGGCAGCCCGTCGTCGCTGTCCTGCGGACGGTAGCGCAGCACAAAGCCGTCTTCCGTGAGCTCGCGCTGGATGGCGTCAATGGTGCCGATCACGCGTGGATCGTCGTGCGGCAGGAAGCCTACTTTGGGGATCAGGAGAAGGCTCGCGTCCAGTTCCTTGCTCCCATAGGACTGGACAAAGGTGTTGCGGTCCGCGTCGAATCCGTGGGTCATGACTTCGTCATGGATGGTGTCCCGCAAAGCCTCCCAGCGATCCAAGGGGCCGGGCATCCCCGATTCACGGATTCCGCGGACCATGCGGTCAGCTGCAACCCAGGCCATCACCTTGGAGTGCACGAAGTGCCGCCGCGGGCCGCGTACTTCCCAGAGCCCGTTGTCCGGCTGGTCCCAGGTGCTCTCAAGGTGGCGCATCAGGGCGGTCTGGATTGCCCAGGTCTCATCGCCGACGTTCATCAACGATGCGCGGGTCAGGGACAGGCAGTCGAGGACTTCTCCCCAGACGTCCAGCTGAAGCTGCTCCGCTGCCGCATTCCCGGTGCGCACCGGCGTCGACCCCTGGTACCCCGAAAGCCAGGTCAGCTCCGCCTCAGGCAACCTCCGGCGTCCGTGCAGGCTGTACATGATCTGGAGGTCGGCCGGGTCGCCTGCCACAGCACGCAGGAGCCAGTCCCGCCACGCGGCGGCCTCCTCGGTATAGCCCGCTGCGAGGAAGGCCTGGAGGGTCAACGTGGCGTCACGGAGCCAACAATAGCGGTAGTCCCAGTTCCGCGGGCCGCCGATCTGCTCGGGCAGCGAGGTGGTGGCGGCGGCAACAATGCCCCCGGTGGGCGCGTAGGTGAGGGCCTTCAACGTGATCAAGGAACGCAGTACGGCTTTCCGGTAAGGCCCCCGGACGGTGCAACGCTTGGACCAGTCCATCCAGAACGCCGCGGTGTCGTCGAGCGCGATATCTGCCTCGACCGTGCGTGGCCGCCGTTCGTGGCTCGGAGCCCAGGTCAGCACGAAGGGGATGTGGTCGCCGGCGTTCACCGTGAATTCGCTGACCGTCGTGAAGTCCTTGCCTTTCAACGGCGCCGGGGTCTTGAGGTAGACGGAGTCCGGACCGGCAACGGCGCGGAGGCCATGCCTGTCGCGGCGCACCCAAGGCACGACGTGCCCGTAGTCGAACCTCAGGATCAGCTCGCCGCGCATCTTGACCGTCCCGCGGATCCCTTCAACAACCCGCACGATGTCCGCGACGGCGTCGCGCGGGGGCATGAAGTCGATGACCCGGACGTGCCCCTCCTCGGTTTCCCAGTCTGTTTCCAGGATGAGGGTTCCGTCCCGGTACTGCCGGCGCGTGCAGATTCCCCCGGCCTCAGGCGCCAAAAGCCAGCGCCCTGCTTGCGGTGAATCCAGGAGCGCGGCGAAACACGCGGGCGAATCGAAACGTGGGAGGCACAGCCAGTCTATGGAGCCCGTCGTGCTGACCAGGGCCGCGGTGTGCAGGTCCCCGATCATCGCATAGTCTTCGATTCTCTGGCCGATAGGCGGTTGACCGTTCACAGTCCCTTTCCTAGTGCTGATTCAATGGCGGTTATGGCCTTGGCAGTGATCTCTTCCCGCTGGCCGGAACCTTCCACAGCGAGCACGATACCGCGCTCGGAGTACCGCTCCACCACGGCCTGCGTCTCGTTGCGGTAAAGCTCCAGCCGACGCCGGATCACCGGCGCTGTGTCATCGCTGCGGCCCCGCTCCTGCGCCCTGCGGAGCATTCGCGCCACGAGTTCGTCGTCGTCGACGGTTAGTTCGACGACGGCGTCAAGCTCCTGCCGGTTGCCGGCCAGGATGCCGTCCAAGGCATCGATTTGAGCCGTTGTGCGGGGGTATCCGTCCAGGAGGAACCCAGCCAGGACATCGGCGCCGCCAAGCCGCTGGCGGACCATGGCATTGGTGACGTGATCCGGCACGAACTCGCCGCTGTCCATGTACTTGCTCGCTTCGGCTCCGAGTTCCGTCCTGCCTCCAACGTGCGCGCGGAAGATGTCTCCGGTGGAAATGGCGGGTATACCGAAATGCCCGGCAATATGTTCGGCCTGGGTGCCCTTGCCCGAGCCGGGAGGGCCCATGATGATCAATCGCAAATGTCACCTGTCCGTTCGTGAAGCGGTTTCGCGTGCCCCGGCATTGTGGCTCGAGCTTAGCAACTGCGGAGCGCTCGCGGCAGGGCTTGACTCGCCCCTAGACCGTGGCGGGGTCGGTGTTGGCACCGCAAAGAATCACGGCCACGCGTTCCCCTTCGGCAGGAACATACGCTCCGGAGTTCACGGCCGCGAAAGCAGCTGCTGCGCCGTGTTCCACGACTATCCGGTACTGCTCCCAGAGCAGCGAGCGCGCCGCGGCGATGTCGTCGTCGGACACCAGGACCGTCCGGACGCCCGTGCGGACGGCCACGTCGAAACCGATCCGGCCGATCTGCCGGGCGCCGAGGGAATCCGCGGCGATCCCGGAGACGGCAACGTCGACAGGTGCGCCTGCGGCGAGGGCCGAATAGAGGGTGGGAGCATTGTCCGGTTCGACGCCGACAACCCGGGCGTGGCCTTCGACGGCGGCCGCGATTCCCGCCATGAGCCCGCCGCCGCCAACGGCCACCACCACGGTGTCGATGTCGCCCAGCTGGTCCAGGAGCTCCGAGCCCACGGTTCCGGCCCCCGCGGCGATTTCGGCTTGGTCGTAGGCATGGCAGTAGACCGCCCCGGTTTCCGTGGCGTAGTCGAGGGCGGCCTCAAATGCTTCGGCGTACTCGGTTCCGCGCTGGACCACCGTGGCTCCGCTGGCCTTGAGTTTCCTGACCTTCACGGCAGGGGCGGTTTCCGGGACAAAAACGGTTGCGGGCACACCGAGTTGGGCTGCGGCGTAGGCATTCGCCAACCCCGCGTTGCCGCCCGAGGCGACGACGATCCCGATTTCTTCCTTGAGCTCGCCGCGTTCCCGTGCGGCCAGCACACGGTTGAGCGCGCCCCTCGCCTTGAACGTCCCCGTGTGCTGCATGAACTCGCATTTGAACCACAATTGTCCGGCCACCGTCCCGGCATCCGCCTCGAAGACGGGTGTGCGGCGGATCCTCCCCGCAATCCGGGCAGCGGCTTCATCGACGTCGACGCGTGTGATCATGGGAGGTCCTCGTTCCGTGCGGTCCGATCGTGGGCAGGCGCTAGCCTCAGGCTATCGCCTACCGTGTGGGCTCACGCCGGTGGGGACTTAGAAGGACTCGACGTCGGCCGATCCGAGCTGCTGCCGGCGGGCCTGGCGGTTCCGCAACCAACGGCGGGCAAGGTCCACGGCGGCCCAGATTCCAGCGAGGGGAGACAGCACAACCACGCCGTAGATGAAGATCAGCCACGTCAGGATTGCCAAGGGCTGCTGGGCTCCGCTCAACCAGGACAACCCGCCGAGCAAGCCGATTGTCCAGAACAAAACCACGCCCAACAGCACGGCTCCCGCCGGAAAATACTCGCTCCTCACTACAGCCATCAGCGTCTCCACCGGCTGCCACCTGCCTTCCATCACCGCGCCCGAATAACTTCAGTATGCATCCGCAAAAACGCCGGACACGGTCAGCGCGCGGGCGAAGTGACGAACATAACCACGAGGGCCGTGTCGCCACGGATTTCAGGGCCTATGTGAAGGGACGAATGGCGGCGTAATCTGTAAACACGCACGCTCGATAGCTGGAAAAATGGCTCCGAAGAACAGCCCGAAAAGTGGTTTGGCGCGGGTCCTGCGAAGGATCTTCGGATTCTTCGTGGTGAGTGCGCTGTGCGGCGTGCTGGCTGCCGGGCTCGTGGTCCCCGGCGTAGCGTCGGCCGGGATGGCCGTCAGCGGTTCGATCGAGTACTTCAACAACCTCCCGGGTGATCTGGTGGTCAACCCGCCGTCGCAGTCCACGAAAGTGCTCAGCGCGGACGGAAGGACGATCGCCACCTTCTATGCCGAGAACCGGGTTCGGGTCAGCCTGGACCAGATGTCGCCCTACATCAAGGAAGCGATTGTCGCCATCGAGGA
Organism: Arthrobacter sp. efr-133-R2A-63; assembly: GCF_030209795.1. Classification (NCBI taxonomy): domain Bacteria; kingdom Bacillati; phylum Actinomycetota; class Actinomycetes; order Micrococcales; family Micrococcaceae; genus Arthrobacter; species Arthrobacter sp. efr-133-R2A-63. Next base: position 30,908 of record NZ_JARVRG010000032.1, read on the forward strand.
CAACCGCTTCTACGAGCACGGCGGCATTGACCCCCAAGGGATTCTCAGGGCATTGGCATCCAATTTCACCAAGGGCACCAACGAGGGTGCCTCGACCCTGACCCAGCAGTACGTGACCAACGTACTCAACGAGTCCCGTTTGGCGGCAGGCCAGACCGGGCAAGTGGTGCTCAGCGGTCAGAAAACCATTGGCGACAAGGTGCGCGAAATGAAACTCGCCGTCGAACTGGAGAAGAAATTCACTAAAGACCAGATCCTGGAGGGCTACCTCAATATCGTGTTCTTCAACCGGGACGCGTACGGCATCGAAGCCGCGGCGCAGCACTTCTTCAGCGTTTCCGCCAAGGACCTGAGTCTTCCGCAGGCCGCCCTGCTCGCCGGCCTCGTCAATAGCCCCAGCTACTTCGACCCCTCCGTCCATCCGGACAACGCCATCCAGCGCCGCAACCTGGTGCTGTCCGACATGCTCGCTCAGGGCAAGATCCAGCAGGCAGCGTATGCCGCCGCCGTCGTCACTCCCTTGAAGCTCACCATCACACCAGCGAAGCAAGGCTGCGCCGCCGCAAACATGGCCGCGTACTTTTGCGACTACATCTCCCACCTCATCCTCAACAACCCTGCGTACGGTGCCAGCGTCACGGACCGGGAACAGCTCCTGTACAGCGGCGGCTTGACGATCACCACCACGCTGGACAGCCGGCTCCAGGCAGTCGCCCAAACACAGGTCGATGCCACGGCAGGCGCGAACCCGGACAAATGGGGCGCCTCCTTGGTCACAGTGCAGCCCGGCACGGGCAAGATCCTGGCCATGGCGCAAAACACGGTATTTCTTCCCCAACCCAGAAAATTCGATACCCAACTCAACTTCAATGTCGATTCCAAAGACGCCAACGGCAATGATCTCAACGGAGCCGGAGGCTTCCAGCCGGGTTCCGCCATGAAGCCGTTCACTTTCACGGAGTGGCTCAACGAGGGCAAGTCCATGACCACGGTGGTGGACGCGTCGAGGAGGGTCTACCCACTAGGATTCCCTTGGAGGGACAGCTGCGGGCGGGTACTGGGCGGCTACAGCACGGCCCAGAGAATTGCCGGCCTGGGCACAGCTGACGATCTCCGCAACAACGACGAGGGCTACTACCGTCCCATGCCCGTCAACTATGGGCTCTACAACTCCATCAACACCGCAACCTTTGCCGAGGCGGCCCAACTGGACTTCTGCGGCATCCAGAAGGTGGTGGACGCGGTGGGCCTCCACAGTGGCGTGGACAACGCACCGGTCAACATGCACCAATTGGGCAATCTCCTCGGCGGCACCGAAATATCGCCGCTCGTGATGGCCGACGCCTTTGCCACTTTCGCCGACGACGGCACGTACTGCTCGCCGATCGCCATTGTGGGCATCACCGATCCCTCCGGCGGGAAGCTGCCCGCCCAAGCCGGTTCATGCCACCCCGCCATCAAGCCCGAGGTTGCCCGGGGCGTCAACTCGGCACTCCAGGACGTCTTGAAGCGGGGATCCGGCATTTACATTCAGCCGAAAGTCCAGGACATGTTCCCCACCGCGGCAAAAACGGGAACGAACAACAGCAACGGCTCCACGTGGGTGGTCGGATACACCACGGGGCTCGCCACGGCGTCCTTCTTCGGCGACACCATGGCAGGACAGAGCCGGGCCGGACAAAACGTCACGATCAACGGCAAGTTCTACACCGCCATCGACGGATACATGCTGGCGGGGCCGCAGTGGGCCAACTACATGACACAGGTCGCCGGGCTGTACCCGGCGGCTGCTTTCCCTGCGCCGCCCGCGTCCATGACGGGCACGCCCCCGCCGAGTCCTTCCCGGTGAGAATTCCGGTCGATGAGGGACACGACGGCCTGCACAACCCCGGGGGTTACGCGGATTTCCTGTGAGTTCCGGAAGAGTTCGGCTACCCGCAATTGAACCTGTCGTGAACGTTTCTGCCGTGCGGCCCAATTCGGGGGACGGAGGCCCTCCCCGCAACAAGAATCAATCGGGGACGCATTCTCGAACGATAAGAACGCAATAGCGAAGGGTCTTACTTCCATGAAGACAGCCAAGAAAAACAGGCTTGCCACAGCAGCGGTCCTGGGGGCCGTGCTGGTGGCCGGGTCCGCGGTGGCGCCGGCGATGGCCGACGACGCTTCACGCGGCGGCCAGGACGTCCAGGGCCAGCAGGCATCAGACGGCAGCAAGGGCCAGGGCGGCCAGGGCGAAACGGCGAAGCACGTCCTGCTGCTTTCGGTGGACGGCCTTCACCAGAAGGACCTGGATCTCTACGTGAAGAACCACCCGACGTCGGCGCTCGCGTCGCTGGTCAACCACGGCACCAGCTACACGCACGCCCAGACTCCCGTGCCCTCGGATTCCTTCCCCGGCATGGTCGGCCAGCTGACCGGCGGCAATCCCGGGACCACCGGCGTCTACTATGACGACACCTTCAACCGGGCACTCCTGCCGGCAGGCACTACGGATTGCAAGAACACCGCGCCCGGCGCCGAGGTGGCCTTCACCGAAGCGGCGGACAAGGACCAGAACGCCCTCGACGCCGGCCAGGGCCTGCCCGGGCTTCCGGGCAGCATCCTGAACATGACCGGACAGCCCGGTTCGCTCCTGGACCCCGCAGCCCTCCCGGTTGACCCGGCGACGTGCAAGCCGGTCTACCCGCACCAGTACTTGAAGGTGAACACGGTCTTCGAAGTGGCGAAGAGCGCTGGCCTGACCACCGCATGGTCGGATAAGCACCCGGCCTATGAAATCCTGAACGGCCCTTCCGGGAAGGGCCTGGATGACCTCTTCACCCCGGAAATCAACAGCAAGGCCGCCGCTCCGTTTACTGGCGACTGGACGCAGGACAACGCCGCTACCCAGCAGTACGACGGCTACAAGGTCCAGGCCGTGCTGAACGAGATCGACGGCAAGGACCACTCCGGCACCAAGACAGCCGGAGTACCGGGCATCTTCGGGATGAACTTCCAGGCCGTCTCGACGGCACAGAAGCTCCCGACGTCGGACGGCCTCACCGGAGGTTACCTTCAGGGCGGCACCGTCCCCGGGCCGCTTTTGAGCAAAGCCCTGGACTTCGTCAACGCTTCCGTGGGCAAGTTCGAGTCCGAGCTGGCCGCTTCCGGTCACGCCAAGGACACCACGGTGATGCTTTCGGCCAAGCACGGACAGTCGCCGATGGACTCTTCGACGCTGACCAGGGTTCCTGACAGCGCAATCATCGATGGCCTGAACGCGGCATGGAAGTCGGCGCACCCCGGCTCGGCAGACCTCGTGGCCTTCTCCACCGACGACGACATCATGCAGCTGTGGCTTTCGGACCACTCGCAGGCGGCAGCCAAGTTCGCCAAGGACTACCTGGCAGCGCACTCGGCCGCCGGCAACGACGTCAACGGTGCCGCCAAGACCGTGACAACCTCGGGGTTGAGCAAGGTCTACGCGGGCAGTGAGGTTGCAAACTACTTCGGCACCAAAACCAGCGACGCACGCTACCCGGACATCCTGGGCATCGCTCAGACCGGCGTGGTGTACACGGGCGGCAAGGCCAAGATCGCTGAACACGGCGGAGCCAGCGCGGACGACCGCGATGTGCCCCTCGTGATCTCAGGCGGCAACGACCAACACGCCCGGACCGTGACCACCGCCGTTGAGACGACGCAGATTGCGCCGACCATCCTGAAGACGCTTGGCCTGGATCCGAACAAGCTGCAGGCCGTGCAGATCGAGGGGACCAAGGCACTCCCCCAGCGCTGATCCAGCGCACTTCGAACACTGGAGGGGCCCCGCGGCCGGACGGCCGCGGGGCCCCTCCCTTGTGATCTTCGAACCCGTGGCCGCACGAAATGAACCGTTCGGCTGGCGAAGCTGCATTGGGCGCCACGCGACGTCTGCTTACAATCAAACGTCAGCAACTACTGAGGGAACCATGAAGAAAATCACCACAGCCCTGCTCGCGGCCGGGCTCGTCCTCTCCGCATCGGCTTGCTCCGCACCGCAGCAGCTGAGCACCGCGGACACCTGCAGCCGGGTCAAGACCGTCATCTCGAACCCCACGAACACCACGGACAAAACGGGAACCATCCGGGTAGCCAACCAGCTCCGCCCGATCGAAACCGTGTCCTCGGATGAGCTGAAGCCCACCCTGAAGACGATCGTGGACTACCTTGACGAGTCCTCGAAGGACAGCCCGGATACCGCGAAGCTCAACGCGCTGAAGAACGATTACCAGAACGCGGGCACCAACTACAGCAAGTACTGCGGCGGCTAAAGCCAGCTTGCATTCCGGACCCGAGGACTGGCCATGGCTGCCCAGTCCTCGGGTGCATTGCGTCGGTATGGCGTGCGCTGTGTCGGCTTCATCCTGCCTGTGAACGGACGCTGACCGCATGGATGGTTCGAACCCGCGGGACGTTTTCCGGATTCCCGGCTACCTGGCTTTCTGGTCGGCCTACACAGTGTCGGGTTTTGGAACCTACATCACCACTTTGGCCCTGCAGGTCCTGGTGCTGGATTCGCTCCGAGGAACAGCAACCGACGTCGGTCTGCTGAACGCTGCCCGGTGGCTCCCCTATCTCTTCTTCGGATTGCTCGCAGGTGCCCTCGTCGACCGACGGCCGCGGAAGCCCGTGCTCGTGGGAACAGACCTTGCGCGGGGCATCCTCCTGCTGGCCATTCCTGTTCTCTACGCCGTGGGACGGCTGAACCTCGTTGTCCTCATCGTCTTCGTAGCTTTCTTCGGCGTGTTCTCCCTCTTCGGCGACGCGGCATCCCAGTCGTTCCTCCCTCGGATCGTGGGCAGGCAGGACTTGCTGGCTGCACACGCGAGGGCCGACCAAAGCGATGCCGTCGCCCAGACTTCCGGCCCGCTGGTTGCCGGCGGCTTGGTCACGCTCCTGGGGGCTCCCTTCGCTGTCCTCGCCGACGCCGTGTCCTATCTCTTTTCCGCGCTGGCGATCTCCCGGGTGCGTGTTGTGGAGCCCCGGGAAGTATCCGGCTCATCCCTGCGAGGCCTCCGCGCGGAGATCGCCGAGGGACTCCGCTGGGTCTACCGGCACCGCGTTCTTGCGCCAATGGCCGTCGGATCCCACGTCTGGTTCCTCGCCAACAGCATGCTCGGAACAGTCTTCGTATCCTTCGTCTTGCTCGAATTGAGGTTGTCGCCTTTCGAGCTTGGCATCACGCTGGCGGCCGCCGGCGTCGCGGGGCTGCTCGGGAGCAGCTTCTCGACCAGGTTCGGGATGCGATGGGGTGCCGGGCGTGCGGTGATCATTTGCAATTTCCTCATGTCGGTCGGCTGGGCGATCATCGCCGTCGTGCCTACCGGCAACGGACAGAAGTGGCTCGTGATTCTCTTGCTGGCCGCGGGGCAGGCCGTCTACGGACTGGCCCTGGGACTGAGCAACGCGAACGAGATGGGTTACCGGCAAGCGGTAACACCGGACCATCTGCAAGGACGCATGAACACCACAATTCGGTCCGCGAACCGCGCGATGATCGTGGTCGGCGCACCGGCCGGCGGACTCCTCGCGGTATCAATCGGATACCAGCCGACGTTGTGGATCGGAATTGCGGGATTCGCGGCGGCGGCGTTGCTCCTTGCGGCCTCTCCGTTCCGCTCTGCGCGGCACGGCGACGCTGTCCAGGGCAGACGCCAGTAAGGGCTGGAGCTTCGCGACCCGCAGCCCGGCCGCCGTTACAGCGCGGTGTGCTTCCCGAACGGATGGTGGCCCGTGGCCGGCTGTCCGTGGCTCCCCAGCCATTCGGACAGGGCCTCGCGCAAGATCTCGCTGGGCGTGAGGCTAAGCGTTTGTGAAGCCGACTCCAGGGCGCGGTCCAGTTCTCCGGGAATCTGGAAGTCCAAGGGCGAGGGACGGCGGTCTTCCTGCGATTCGGAAGGCACGCCATCGCCGCGCAACAGCTTGCCGACGGCTGGCTTCATGTCATCTTCAGTCCACGCCGAAAGGCGCTCGAAATGACTCACATCTCGTGTCATGATTTTCCCTCCCATCAATCAAGCATCCTCCGTTGTCGGGCCGCCGTCACCCTCTGCGAGTAATTACTCTCTAACCATCGCGAGTTGCGTCGGGCGCGCGGCGAGGCCACGGGTTCATGTCCCGTTTTGGCGGCCCTGTTGGCTGGTCCCGGCGGAGGTCGACCGGGCCCGTTCGAAGACCCAGGAGTCGCAGAACGGACCCGGCGCTCACGCTTAAGGGTGAGACCGCGACGGACATCGATCAGCGCAGGGCTGGTGCCGTCAGAGTGATCTTAGGGCTTGGGCGGATTCCGGTCTAGGGAATCGAAGGACCGGGGTTGTAAAACCTTGACCGCTCTTTCCCTGCAGGAGGCCTAGTGGGAGGATGCCTATAGGTGCGGACCAGCTACGAGAAGGACGGGAAACGGCATGTCGACCCAGGAATCCGTGGAAACAGAGCGCAAGTACGACGCCGACTTGGAAACGCCCCTTCCCGCGTTCGAGGACATCACCGGCGTCGAACAGGTCGCAGATCCTGCGGATCATCAACTCGAGGCCGTCTACTTCGATACAGAAGGCCTGGTCCTTGCCAAGCACCGGATCACCTTGCGGCGCCGCTCCGGAGGCATCGATTCAGGCTGGCATTTGAAACTGCCGGCAGACCGGGACAACCGCGTGGAGATCCAGGCGCCGCTGGGGCAGCCTGAGATCGTCCCGGAGGAGCTGGCGGAGCGTCTCATCGTCTTCACCCGCGGCGAGGAGCTCAGGCCCGTGGCCAGGATCCATACCCGCCGCACTTTGCACCGGCTACACGGAAGCGACGACGTCACGCTGGCCGATTTCATGGATGACCACGTGACCGCAGAGACCTTGCACCCGAGGCAACTGGAGAGGCGCTGGCGGGAATGGGAAATCGAGCTGGTCCACGGCGACGAATCCCTGTTCGAGAGCGCGGAGAGTGTCTTGTCAGAGGCCGGCGCAACCCCCTCCGGGCATGCGTCCAAGCTTGCGCGTGCCTTTGGCACGGCCTGGCCGGCAGCCGTGCCGGCGCCGCCGAAAGCACGTCGGAAGGGTTCTGCGGGCGACGCAATAGTTGCCTACATCGCCGCGCAGATCGCTGAAATCACCGAACTGGATTCCGGAGTCCGGCAAGGCGTCGACGACGCTGTTCACCGCATGCGCTCGGCCACCCGCAGGCTCCGCTCGACGTTGTCCGCTTACGGCAAGCTCTTCGACGCCGATGCCGTGGATCAGCTCAAGGCCGAACTCAAATGGCTGAGCAAGGTCCTGGGCAAGGCACGGGATGCCGAGGTGTTGCGGGACCGGATCGGGGAATTGATGAATGAACAACCCGACGGCTCGGTGTCCGCTCCAGCTGCCAGCAGGATCAATGACGAACTCGAGGCCGCCTTCAACTCCGGGTATCGCGAGATGCTCCGCTCCTTGGGAACGAAACGCTATTTCCGGCTCCTGGAGTCACTCGAGGAATTCCGCGACGAGCCTCCCGCGAAACCTCGTGCGGGGAAGAAGGCCCGTCCCGTCACGGCCAAGCTGGCCGGGAAAGCGGTCAAGCGGTTGCGCCGGTCCCAGAAGGCAGCGGCCGGGCAAACCGGCGTCGAAGGCGACAGGGCATTGCATCAGGTCCGTAAAGACGCAAAACGGCTGCGCCATGCAGCCGAAGCGCTGCGGGACGTCCACAGGAAACCCGCTGTGAAACTGGCCCGCAACGCCCAGAAGATCCAGAAGATCCTAGGAGAGCACCAGGACAGCGTTGTCAGCCGCTCGGTGCTGCTCCGGCTCGCGAGCGATACCGGCGGATCGGTGGAGGACAACTCGCCATACCGCCCCTTGCTCGCTGCCGAAGAGCAGCGAGCAGCGGATTCCGGGGCACGTTATGAAAAGCTCGCCAAGAAGAAGCGCCTACATCCCCTGTGATGAACGTAACGGTGAGGGAGATGGCTAAGCGGCACGTGGATTGGATCTCAGAGGCTCAGCCTTCGCACTCTACGCAGTACGCGTGACCGTTCTTTTCACGGGCAATCTGGGAGCGGTGACGGACGAGGAAACAGGAGTAGCACGTGAACTCGTCTTCCTTCTGGGGAACGACCGCAATGATGAGTTCCTCGGCCACGAATTCGCCGCCTGGTACCTCGTTGCCTTCAAAAGCATCGGCCTCGTCAAGCTCCCGTACAACGCTGCGGGCATCCGGAGCATTGGCAGACTGCAGGGCCTGAAGTGACGTGCTTTGGGATTCCGCGACGTCGGAGCGGAGTTCGTCGTAATCGGTTGCCACCTGGGGTTATCTCTTCTCTTGTATATTTGCTGGCGAATGTGCAACATACACCATGCGGCTGCTATTCCCCACAATGTGGCAAAAATCGTGCCCTATTCGTCACGTCCGTTCCAGGCGGCTTAACGCGGCCCGATAGCCGGCTCAGGGCCTGGATCGGCCGTCAGGTCCGCCGCCCCTCCACGCTCGCGGCCGACGTCGCGGTGGAGCTCCCTGTCCAGCCCGTGGCCGTTGGCGAGCTGGACGAGCAAGTCGCCAAGTTGCGTGACCTGCTCCGTTGTCAGCGGGGCCAGGATCTCTGCTTCATGCTGTTCCGCGATTCCGCGCAGTTCCCGCAGCACGCGCTTGCCGGCGTCGGTGAGATGGAGTTCATAGTTCCGCCGGTCCGTGCTGCTGCGGACCCTCTCCACGAGGCCGCGTTCCTGAAGCGAGTCGATGAGTGAGACCACCCGGCTGGGGACGGCACCGAGCCGGTCCGCAAGCCGGCGCTGGCTCAATCCCGGAGCGCGACCGAGCAGGCGGATGACACCGGCGTCGCTGGGCGTGAGCCCGATCTCCCGGGTGCGGTCGGCAAAGCGGGAGGAGGCCACGGCCCCTAGCTGCGACAAAAGAAAAGCAGTCCGTTTCGGCCGGCCCGGCGTGGCTAAGTCCATGGATTCAGGATACATGCTTGACAGAATAATTCTAGAGGTGAACTATTTTAGTAGTGATGCAATTACGAGATATCGGCCAGCACTAGAAAGGTCCAGCCATGAGTAGTCGTTCTATTCCCGATGAAGGCGGCCGTCCAGCTCGGTCGGGCGGCCCGCACCCCGGCGTTCTAGCCCTCGTCAGCCTGGGCATTTTCCTCGCCAGCCTCATCACGTCCGCAATACTGACGGGAGGCCAGACCTTCGTCTCGCCCTTTGCCCAGGCGGAGCATGTGGCCGCATTCTTCCAGCAAAACGTCGCCGCGACGCGAGTCGGCGGAATGCTCCAATTCGGCTCCGCAGTGCCATTGGGAATCTACGCGGCTACCATCTACGCCCGGCAGCTCCGGCTCGGGGTTCGTGTTCCCGGACCGGCCATCAGCTTCTTTGGCGGCGTCAGCTCAGCGCTCTTCCTGATGTTGTCAGGTTCCGTGACGTGGCTGTTGAGCCGGCCCGAAATCACCGCGGATGTGACGCTCACCCACGCACTCGCATTCCTCGCGTTCATCACCGGCGGCGTCGGCTTCGTCGTCGGAATCGGCCTTCTCATGGCGGGCGTGGCCGTCCCCGCCTTGATCCTGGGCTTCATGCCACGTTGGCTGGCTTGGACCGGCCTGGTCATTGCCGCACTGTCAGAGTTGAGCTTCCTGTCCATGGCGATCGAGCCCCTTCAGTTCCTGTTGCCGATCGGACGCTTCGGCGGCCTGCTCTGGTTGGTTGCCGCCGGCTTCCTGCTCCCGCGCACCCGGGCAGCAGCGAACCAAGAACCCCGGGCGCATGCGTCCGGGGCAAGCCAAATGCACCGCGCAAGCCGGACAACGCCATGACGACGGCGGATCCCATCCGGCCGCTGTCCGGCAAGGTCGCGCTAGTCACCGGAGCGAGCCGCGGAATCGGTGCGGAGGTCGCAGCTGTGCTGGCTGGCGCCGGCGCCGACGTCGTCCTTGCCTCTCGTGACGACGCCCGCCTCTCCCAACAGCTTGCCGCCATTACTTCGGGCGGCGGGAATGCGGTGGCTATGACCGTGGATGTGGGCGACGAGGACTCGGTGAAAGCCCTCATGGCCCGGATCCGGGATCGCTTCGGCCGGCTGGACGTCGCGGTCAACAATGCCGCAGGCGGCGGTCGAATCCCGGCACCCCTGGCCGAGTGGGCGAGCGCGGAGTTCGACAGCGCGATCTCTATCCTCACCGAGCGGCTTGCAGAGGCGGGCCAGGCCGCCCAGGATCGCGTCGCCGCCGCTGTGCCGCTGGGCCGGATCGGCTCCACGGCCGATGTTGCTGCGGCGGCCCTCTGGCTCTGCTCGGACCAGTCCTCGTTCGTCACCGGAACCGTTCTCGCCGTCGACGGCGGCCGGCTGGCAGGAACGCCAGCGTTCAACACCAGCAGAAGCCACTGAGGCCCGACCTACCCCGATCCTTTCCAGATACGGCGCCACCACGGCCGCTTGCCCGCAGGTTCCTGGTTCACGGATTCCCGGGCCGCGGTTGCCTCGGCAGCCGCCGCCCGGCGCTCGCGCCAGCGTTCCAGCTCGACGCCGACGTCGCGGGTTTTCGTGATCACCGGCGGGCCGCCCTGGAGCTGGCGCCGCGCGTCGATGACCCGGGCGTTGAAGTCCTCCACCAGATCGCGCACCTGCTTTTCCGAGTAAAGCGCATCGAGCTTTGCATCCAGTTCGGCATCCTCGGTCCGGAGGAGAATGGCCTTCGGGCCAAGGCCACTGAGATGCTCGCGCTGAATGAGGCCTTTGACCCACCAATCGGGATCGTAGCGCTCCCCCAGCCCGGGGATCGGTTTGCCTGCGTACTTCAGGTTGTCGAACTTCCCTTGTGCCATGGCGTCGCGGATCAGGTATTCAACCCGCGCGGCGTCATCCACCTTCTTGCGCTTCTGCCGTTCTTCTTCTTCGGCGGCTTCCAGTTCGGCTTCTTCTTCGGCCGTCATGCCGGTCGCGCGGACGTTCCGCAGCTCCATGGCTCGCTCCAGCCGGCGCTTGAATGCACTGCTTTCGCCGTTCACGGCTAATCACCGCCTTCGCTTGCGGAAATCTTGAATCTGCGTCCTAGTATTCCGCAAACCGAAGACCTCCGGCATGGCTCTGGCGAACACGGGCTCTGTTCACGCCCAGCGCACCTCACTAACCTGACTGGTAACGGCTAGTTCAGGAAGAGGGTCACCATGGACGAACAGGGCATTCTCCACCGCATCCAATCACTCGTGGAGGAGGAACGGGAGCTCCGGGAGAAAGCTGAGGCTGCCCCGCCGGGTCCTGCGCACGCCCCGGACCGCGCAAGGCTGGAGCGCATTGAACAGGACCTGGATCAGTGCTGGGACCTGCTGCGGCAACGACGGGCCAAGAGACAGTACGGGGAGAACCCGAACGAGGCGAAGCCACGGCCCCCGAAGCAGGTGGAAGGCTACACCGGCTGAGCCGCCCTACAGCGCCGACCACGGCACGGGTCAGGCGCATGAGCACGGTGACGTTGATTCACGGGGCAGCCAGGGGCAACGACGATATGCCCCGGCCGCTTTCCTTCGCGACGCGCAGGGCCGTGGCCTGGCCGTTGGTGGCGTTCCACTCTTACATAATGACACTCAGTCTCATTATGTAAGAGTGGATACTGGAGAGATGCCCTCAGACCATACGAAGCCCGTCATCGGGCGCTCCACCGGACGCCCGGCGACGATTGATCCGGACGCCGTGGCCGGCGTCGCGCTCCGGCTTTTTGCCGAGAACGGCTACGAGCGGACATCAATGGAGGACATCGCACGCGAGGCCGGAATCGGGCGGAAGAGCCTCTACCGCTACTTCCCCAGTAAGGCCGACCTCGTCTGGGGCGGCATGGAACCGGTGGTGGAAGCCTCGGGCCGGGCGCTGGAGAACGCCCGCACAGCGGAGCCGTCCGACGGCGGCATCCTCGCCGGGCTGGCGGCGGCCGCCGTCGCCGGGGTTTCGGCGCTCCCGGACCTTACCGTGACGCGCGGGCGCCTGCGCCTGATCGCAGAACACCCGGAGCTGGCGAGCAGGAGCTACGACGCCCTGGCCCCACAACGGGACCGGGCACGGCTATACCTCGTTTCGCAGGGCGTCAGCGAAAGCGCGGCAGGCTATCTGTGCGCCGCGTATCTCGGTGCGACCTTCGAAGCGTGGATGCAGTGGGCCGTGGGGACGGAGCCGGATCTGGTGCCGTATTTGCTTGAGTCCATGGCCGTGCTGCGTGTTCCGACCGCCGGACCCGGCGGATAACTTATGCCTGGGAGGGTAAATGACAATTCGAAGCGCGGGCATTCTGTTATACCGGCGGAATTCCGCGGCGGAGTTGGAATTCTGGATAGCCCACATGGGCGGCCCCTTCTGGGCCCACAAGGATGCACGTTCCTGGTCGATCCCCAAAGGCGAATACCCCGAAGACGAGGATCCGCTCGTCGCCGCCAAGCGTGAGTTCGCCGAGGAGATGGGCACTCCCCCGCCCGACGTCGACTATCACCAGCTGGGCATCTTCCGGCAACCGTCGGGCAAGCTCGTGGCGGCCTTCACCGCGGAGTCGGATTTTGAACCGGAGAGGATCGTGAGCAACACCTTCGAGCTGGAATGGCCACGCGGATCTGGCGTCGTTCGGAGCTATCCGGAGATTGACGACGCCATCTGGGCCACGGAGGCCGTTGCCCGCACCAAACTGGTAGGCGGGCAGGTGCCGATCCTCGACGCGTTGATCCTGCACCTGGGGAGTGGTGGCTGAGCCCGGCCCGGACCGGTCAGGAATGGAGAAGCGCCGCTTTCGGGCCGCGCCTAGAATGGCGGTCATGGACAACCGTCCTCGCCAGCTTCGTCCCCTAATGACTCCAGGAGTGATCATGAGCGACTCTTCCAACGAGGGAATCAAGACCGTGCTGCATCCCGTATCCGACCTCGCCGCGGCCAAGGCGGTGTACACCGCGTTGCTCGGGACACCGCCGCAGGCCGACGGACCGTATTACGTCGGCTTCGACGTCGCGGGCCAGCACATCGGGCTCGTTCCGGGAGGCGGCCCGCAGGCCATGACCTCGCCCGTCGCCTACTGGCACGTCTCGGACATCGAGGCGAAGCTGGCAGAGGTAACCGCCGCCGGCGCTACCCTGAAGGACGCACCCCGCGACGTCGGAGGCGGCCGCTTGGTGGCCACCGTCACCGACCCGGACGGCAACGTCCTCGGGCTGCTTCAAGATCCTCAATAGCCAACCGGACTTGCCCACGGAAACCGCCAGGACGATCCCGCGTGAAAGATGGAGACACGATGAGCACCGCCACGAGCACCGACACGCAGTCGCCTGAGCTGCATACTGCCGACACCCACGATCTGATTCGCGTGCAGGGCGCGCGGGAGAACAACCTCAAGGACATCAGCATCGAGCTGCCGAAGCGTCGGTTGACGGTGTTCACGGGTGTCTCCGGCTCGGGCAAGAGTTCACTCGTGTTCGCCACGATCGCCGCGGAGTCGCAGCGCATGATCAACGAGACGTACAGCACCTTCGTGCAAGGGTTCATGCCGACCATGTCGCGGCCGGATGTGGACCTGCTCGAAGGACTCACGACGGCGATCATCGTCGACCAGGAGCGGATGGGCGCGAACACCCGTTCCACCGTCGGTACCGCCACCGATGCGAACACCATGCTGCGCATGCTCTTCAGCCGTCTTGGCCAGCCGCACATCGGATCGCCCCAGGCGTTCTCGTTCAACGTCGCCTCGGTTTCCGGCGCGGGCGCGGTCACCTTCGAGCGCGGCGGTACGACGACGAAGGAGCGGCGGAGTTTCAGCATCACCGGCGGCATGTGTCCGCGCTGCGAAGGTCGGGGCTCGGTCACCGACTTCGACCTCACCGCACTGTACGACGCCAGCAAGTCGCTCTCGGAGGGCGCCCTCACGATTCCCGGCTACAGCATGGACGGCTGGTTCGGCCGCATCTTCAGCGGCTCCGGGTTCTTCGACATGGACAAGCCGATCAGCAAGTACACGAAGAAGGAACTCCACGACCTCCTCCATAAGGAGCCCACCAAGATCAAGGTCGAGGGAATCAACCTCACCTACGAAGGCCTGATCCCGAAGATCCAGAAGACCATGCTCTCCAAGGACCCGGAGGGAATGCAGCCGCACATCCGCGCCTTCGTGGAGCGGGCGATCACCTTCACCACGTGTCCCGAATGCGATGGCACCCGACTCACCGAAGCCGCCCGCTCGTCCAAGATCAAGGGAATCAGCATTGCCGACGCATGCTCGATGCAGATCAGCGACCTTGCCGAATGGGCGCGCGGCCTCGACGAACCCTCAGTGGCACCGCTGCTCAAAGGGCTGCGGCACCTCCTCGACTCGTTCGCGGAGATCGGTCTTGGCTATCTCTCACTCGATCGGCCGGCCGGCACACTGTCCGGCGGTGAAGCGCAGCGCACCAAGATGATCCGGCACCTGGGCTCCTCGCTCACCGACGTCACCTACGTCTTTGACGAGCCCACCATCGGCTTGCACCCGCACGACATCCAGCGCATGAACAAACTCCTGCTGCAGCTGCGGGACAAGGGCAATACCGTGCTCGTCGTGGAGCACAAACCGGAGGCGATCGCGATCGCCGATCACGTCGTCGACCTCGGTCCCGGCGCTGGCACCGCCGGCGGAGAAGTGGTCTTCGAAGGTACCCTCGAAGGGCTGCGGTCCAGCGGCACCCTGACCGGGCGCCACCTTGAGGATCGCTCAACCCTCAAGCAAGCGGTGCGGACAGCCGCCGGTGCAGTGGAGATCCGCGGGGCCACCGAGAACAACCTGCGCGGCGTCGACATCGACATTCCGCTTGGGGTCCTGGTTGTGGTCACGGGCGTCGCAGGTTCAGGGAAGAGTTCGCTGATCCATGGCTCGTTGTCCAAGCGGGACGGCGTCGTTTCCATTGATCAAGGGGCGATCAAGGGCTCGCGACGGAGCAATCCAGCGACGTACACGGGACTGCTCGAGCCCATCCGCAAGGCGTTCGCGAAGGCCAATGGCGTGAAGCCTGCGCTGTTCAGCGCGAATTCCGAGGGGGCATGCCCCACCTGCAACGGCGCGGGCGTTATCTACACGGATCTCGGGTTCATGGACACCGTCGCCACTCCGTGCGAGGAATGCGAAGGCAAGAGGTTCCAGGCATCGGTGCTGGAGTACCGCCTCGGCGGCCGCAACATCGCTGAAGTGTTGGCGATGTCGGTGAAAGAGGCGGAGGAGTTCTTCTCTGCCGGCGAATCAAGGATCCCGGCAGCCCACGCGATCCTCCAGCGCCTGGCCGACGTCGGACTCGGATACCTCAGCCTCGGCCAGCCTCTCACCACCCTTTCCGGCGGCGAGCGGCAGCGGATCAAGCTGGCCACCCACATGGGCGAAAAGGGCGGCGTGCTCGTCCTCGACGAGCCCACCTCGGGCTTGCACCTCGCCGACGTCGAACAGCTGCTTGGCTTGCTCGACCGGCTCGTGGACTCCGGGAAGTCGGTCATCGTCATCGAGCACCACCAGGCCGTTATGGCGCATGCCGACTGGATCATCGACCTGGGCCCGGGCGCGGGTCACGACGGCGGCCGGATCGTTTTCGAGGGCACGCCCGCAGATCTGGTTGCCGGGCGTTCCACCCTCACCGGCGAGCACCTGGCGGCCTACGTGGGCGGGTGACTAAACGGGACGGCTGGCTAACTCTTGGCGGCGTCCGGCGAGTGGATGAAAAGGCTGGCGAGCGCGGTGAGAAGAAGAAGCGACGCCGCGATGATGAAGCTGGTCTGCATTCCGTGGACGAAGTTGGTGCGGTCCGCGATGAGGGCGCCAAAGACGGCGATGGCGACGGCGCCGCCCACTTGGCGGAAGGTGTTGAAGACCGCGCTTGCCGTACCTGCCTTTTCACTCGGGACGCTCGCGAGTACGACGGCGGTGACCTGCGGCATCGCGATCGATCCCCCCGAACCCGTGAAAATCAAGAAGATA
This sequence comes from Arthrobacter sp. efr-133-R2A-63, assembly GCF_030209795.1. Classification (NCBI taxonomy): domain Bacteria; kingdom Bacillati; phylum Actinomycetota; class Actinomycetes; order Micrococcales; family Micrococcaceae; genus Arthrobacter; species Arthrobacter sp. efr-133-R2A-63. The sequence continues at coordinate 46,857 of NZ_JARVRG010000032.1, forward strand.
CCGACGAGTAGCGGCGACCCCAGCGGCGCAGTGAGAAGCATCGCGGTGAGCCCCACCACCATGGACGTCAATCCGACGACCACCGGCACCCGCGTCCCGAAGCGGTTCGAGAGGGTTCCGCTGACGATGTTCCCGACGATGCTGAACGCCGCCGAAGGAAGGAACGTGAAACCGGCCTGAAGAGGTGTCAGCCCGAGGTGCTGTTGGAGAAACAGACTGACCACAAAGACGGTCCCGAAGTGGCCAACCATGAACGCGAAACCGACCGAGAGCGAAATTCTCATGCCAGTGGAGCGAAACAGCTCAAGCGGCATCATCGGGTGCCGGCCACGCGCCTGGATCAAAAGGAAAGCCGCGAGGCTAACCCCTGCGAGCACCAAGCTACCGATCACGGGCACCGTGCCGAAGCCCTCGGTCCCTCCCGTAATGAGTCCGTACATCAACGCGGCCAAGGCAACGATCGCTGCGGCCTGGCCTGCCCAGTCGAACGGAGTCGGCCGTCGCGGGGACCTGGCGACGGCAGCCAGGAGTATGAGCATCGCGATGCAGACGGGAAGGTTGATCCCGAACACGAGCCGCCAGTCCAGTGTGGTGAGGAGGCCGCCGACAAGCGGGCCTACGGCTCCGGCCACGGCCCCGCCAACCGCCCAGATCCCAAGGGCATGTGCCCGACGGCGGGGATCGGGAAAGGCTTGCCGAATCAGCGCCATCGATGCCGGCAGCATGATCGATGCCGCACCTCCTTGGAGGAAGCGGGCGGCAATGAGCACTCCCGACGTCGGCGCGAGTGCGCACGCGACCGACGCCACCAGAAAGAGGGCGATACCCCATCCCAGCGCCCTTTTCGCGCCGATCCGATCTGACAGGTTCCCTGCGAACAGCAACAACGCGGCGAACATCAGCGTGTAGCCGTCGATCACCCACTGCAGGCCTGCCGTTCCGCCCCCGAGTTCCTTGCCGATGCTGGTGAGCGCGACGTTGACGATCAGGATGTCGAGGGTGATCAGGAAGAACCCTAGCGACGCAATGATAAGCGTGAGCAGTGCCCGGGGAGCATCGGCCATGGCTGAGGGAGGAACCGGAGCCGGAAAAGTGGTTTCGGGACGAGTCATGGTTTAACGAAACAGCCCATGCAGAAAATAAGGGAGTCTCTGTCCTGAGGGGTACTGGCAGTGACCCCCATCGTAAGCACAGCGAGCGCGGTCGGGGCCCCTGACGGTGTGCTAGCCGGCAAGTCCGAGGAACACCAGCAAAGCCCTTTCAATCTCAACGAGCTGAGCGGCTGTCAAGCGGCCGACCCGGCTTTGCACACCGGAACGCCGGACCGTCGTCAACTTGTCGATCATCACGTGACTTTCCTGCCGCAAGCCGGACAACTCCGAGGCTGAGACACTGACCCGCAGGAGGGGTGCATCGATCAGGGTTGTTGTCAGGGGAAGAACCGTGACGGAATCGGTGACGTCGAATCGGTCATCCTGGATGACCAACGCTGGCCGTGGCTTGGAAGCGTAGACGCCGCCGGCCACGGTCCAGAGTTCGCCGCGGTTCACACTTCGTCCCAGGGCGCTGACACAGCCTCGATGAAGTCCTGGTCATCAGAGTGACGGTCGGCAGCTGCGGCGGCAGCAGCTTGCCGATGTGCTTCCGCGTCGAATCCATCGGCTCGAACGTCAGGCACCCACACCTGGATTGGGCGGAAGCCGTGTTCGCGCATCCGCTTACGGTACTCACTAACCCGATCTCTGACTGTCATAGCATCGATGTTACATGTAACGTAATTGTGGCGACAAGCACGGAGATGTCCCTCGGAAACGCGGCGAGCGCAAGGCCGCCCGCCGCCGTCGGGCACCCGCCGTCGGGCGCTTAAGCCACCAGCTCCGCGGCGGCGCTGTCCATGTGCTCGAGGATGGTCTTGCGCGCCAGCGATGCATCACCGGTCTCGATGGCCGCCACGATGTCGTGGTGCCGCTCGACGCTCATGTTCTTCACGCCCTTTTCCAGTCCGGCGAACATGATGGACATCCGGATGGATCCCTCCAAAGATTCCCAGGAATGGAGCAACGTCTCGTTGCCGGTGAGGCGGCACATGGTGCGGTGGAATTCCAGATCGGACTCGATCCGTTCCTCGAGGCTTCCCTTGGCGGCGGCCGCCATGGCGTCGATGGCGGTACGCAGCGAAGTGATCACCTGCTGGCGGTCCGGCAGCTCGCAGAGCGTGCGCGCCGCGAGGGACTCCAGGGCCGCCCGCACGGAGTAGATATCGCGGATTTCCTTGGCATCGAGGTGTCGGACAGAAAGCCGGCCACGCGGTCCAGCAGACAGCAGGCCCTCCTGCTCGAGTTGCCGCAGGGCCTCCCGGAGCGTCCCCCGGCTGATCTGGAGCATGTCCGACAGCTCGGTTTCCACGAGGTGCCGTCCGGGTTCCAGCTCGCCGCTCGTGATGGCGGTGCGCAAGGCGGAGAGCGCCTGCTCGCGGAGGCTCTTCTTTTCCAGTCCCAGAAGGGGTGCTGTTGCTCCGGCCATCTTGTCCGTCCTCAATGTCAGTGGTCGACTGTTTACAGTCGGTGTGTTAACTGTTGATCTTACGTCAGGAGCGCGGAACCGGCCCACGCCTGCTCCGCGCTCCTGCCAAGGAATTACCAGGCTCAGCCGAGTTCCGCGAGGACCTTCGCCACGATCCGCTGCACCGACAATCCGTAGCGCTCGTGCAGGGTGGGCAGGGCACCGGCATCGAGGAACTCGTCCGGAAGTGCCACAGGAACCACGCGCTTGCCCAGCCCGGCCGAGACGACGGCGGAGGCCACGGTTTCGAACAGGCCGCCCACCACACTGTGGTTCTCCAGCGTGACGGCCAGGCGGTCGGTGTTCAGTTCCGCCAGGACGGTGCCGGCGTCGAACGGTTTGATGGTGGGCGCGTGCACGACGGCGACATCCACCTTGTGCGCCGCGAGCGCCTCCGCTGCCTGCAGCGCGCGCATGGTCATCAACCCGCTCGAGACGAACACGACGTCGTTGCCGCCGCGCAGCACCTTCGCCTTGCCGAGTTCGAACGTGTAGTCGTACTCGTCCAGCACGGTGGGGACGTTGCCGCGAAGGAGGCGCAGGTACGTAGGTCCGTCGCTGGCCGCCAACTGAGGCACGGCCTGTTCGATGTCCACGGAGTCGCACGGATCGACGATGGTCAGATTCGGCATTCCACGGAAAATCGCCATGTCCTCAGTGGCCTGGTGGCTGGGGCCGTAGCCCGTGGTGAGGCCCGGGAGTCCGCCCACGATATTCACGTTGAGGTTCGGCTCGGCGATGTCGAGGCACAAGAAGTCGTAGGCCCGGCGCGCGGCGAACACAGAATAAGTCGAAGCGAACGGCACCAGGCCGGTCTCGGCCAACCCCGCTGCCGCGCCGAAGAGCAACTGCTCGGCCATGCCCATCTGGAAGAACCGCTCGGGGAAGGCCTTCGCAAAGATGTGCATGTCCGTGTATTTGCCGAGGTCAGCGGTGAGTCCGACGATACGCGGGTCGGCCTCGGCAGCCTTGACCAACGCGTGGCCGAAAGGCGCGGAAGAAGTCTTCTGGCCGGGATCCGCGAAGGACGCGATCATCGCTGAGGTTTTCAGCTTGGGGGCTGCGCCTTGCGGTGCTGTGCCTCTCGAGGCGGCGCCCTTCGACGCGGTGACGGTGCTCATCGGCCGGCCTTCCCGGTGGATCCTGCGGTCAGTTGCTTGCGGCAGAGCTGCCATTCGTGTTCTTCGATGCGCATGAAGTGCGCCTTTTCACGTTCTTCAAGCAGCGGCACGCCGCGGCCCACCTTCGTGTCGCACAAGATCACGGAAGGGCGCCCGACGGCGGTGGCCCGGGCGGCGGCATTGTCGAACGCCGCCAGCAACGCACCGACGTCGTTCCCGTCCACCCGCTGCGTGTACCAGCCGAAGGCTTCCCACTTCTCCGTCACGGGTTCGGTCCGGAGGACCGTGTCCGTCTTGCCGTCCGCCTGCAGCGCGTTGAGGTCCACCAGGGCGGTGAGGTTTCCCAATTGGTGATGGTGCGCGCCCATGGCGGCTTCCCATGTGGAACCTTCGTCCAACTCACCGTCGGAAAGGAAGTTGTACACCCTCGCGCTGGAGCCCTCCCCCGATTGCGCGCGGTGCCGGAGGCCAAGGGCAATTCCGACGGCGATGGAGAGCCCGTGGCCAAGAGATCCTCCGGAGATTTCCATGCCCGGCGTGTACGTCGACATCCCGGACATGGGCAGGCGGGAATCGTCCGAACCATAGCTTTCGAGTTCCTCCACGGGAATGATCCCCGCCTCGGCCAGAGCTGCGTAGTGGCCGATCGCGTAGTGCCCGGTGGAAAGCAGGAAACGATCCCGGCCCTCCCACTCGGGATCATTGGCGCGGTAGCGGAGCTGGTCCGCATAGACCGCGGCGAGCATGTCCGCCGCTCCGAGGGCCTGGCCTACGTAGCCCTGGCCCTGGACTTCGCCCATGTTAAGGGCGTGGTGCCTGATCCGGTTGGCGGCTGCAGCTACCCGCTCGATGCGGTCCTTCACGGTTTCTCCCACCCGTCCGGCAGTGAATTGATCCTGTACCACCACCATTAGACATTCACCGACTGGGGAGTGCTTTTGGTGGCCTCATCGGCCAACTGGCGCTCCCGCTTGCCCCAGGTTTCGCGGGTAGCCAAAGCTGCCCAGAGACCAATCGCGGCGTACAGGCCGAAGAGCAAGGCCGGGCCCATCCATCCCATGGCGACGAAGAGCAGGGTGGTGATGAAGGGGGTGAAGCCGGAGATCGTGGCGGAGATCTGGTAGGCCAGCGAGGCGCCCGAGGCGCGGGTCTTCGCTTGGAACAGCTCGGGGAACCAAGCGCCTTGGGCGCCGGCGAGGGAGTTCTGGCAGACGCCGTAGGAGACGGCGATCGTGGCAATGATGAAGATGAACAAACCGGTGTTGACCAGCAGGAACATCGGAATGGCAAAGAGTACGGCGAAGGCGCATGACCAGATGTAGACGGGGCGGCGTCCGATCCTGTCCGTCAGCCGTGCCCAGGCCTGGGTCGCGAAGATGCCGATGGCCGAAGCGATGCAGAGGGCCACCAGGGTCTGGGTCTTATCGGCCAAGTGCTGGCCGTTCAGGTAGGAAATCATGTACGTGATGGAGACGGCGTAGCCTGCGGTCTCGGCAATGCGGAGGCCGATGCCCTTGACGATGTTGCGCCAATCGGTCTTCAGGACCTCGACGATGGGCGACTTCACGATGGCACCGCTGTCCTTGACCTCATCGAAGACGGGGGATTCCGGGACCTTGGAACGGATGATCAGGCCTACGACCACCAACACCATGCTGGCAAGGAACGGAATGCGCCAGGCGAGCTCGCCGCCGAGCTGGACGCTGACGAGGAAGACCAGGTTGGCCAGCAGCAGTCCCACGGGGAATCCGGCCTGGACGATGCCCGTGTACTTCCCCTTCGTCTTCCATGGTGCGTGCTCATAGCTCATCAGGATGGCGCCGCCCCATTCGGCTCCGAAGGCCAGGCCCTGGACGATGCGGACGAACACGAGGAGCGCCGGCGCCAGGAGGCCCACTTGGCTGTAGGTGGGAAGAAGGCCGATCAGGAAGGTGGCCACGCCCATCAGGATGAGGGAGGCGACGAGGACCGGCTTGCGCCCCAGCTTGTCACCCAGGTGGCCGCCGATGATCCCGCCGATGGGACGGGCGGCGAAGCCGACGCCGAGGGTCGCGAAGGCGGCGAGGGTGCCGGTCACGGGATCGCCCGTGGGGAAGAATGCCGTTCCGAAGTACAAGGCAGCCGCGGTGCCGAAGCCGATGAAGTCATAGGTTTCGATGACCGCGCCGACGCCGGAGCCGATGGCAACACGCCTGGCGTCCTTGGTGCCGTGGACCGGACCGCGCATGGTCAGAGCTTCTTTGCTCATTGGTGAATCCCTTTCGAAGAGCGACTGAGGCTTGGCGCTTCAGCACTGTCGACTGTTAACACATGATATGCCAGTGTGACCTGCATCATCTACTTCTGTCAACAGTCAACTTCAAGGGTTGACTGTTGACAGTTAACTTAGCTACTGTGGTTCCCATCACTACTGCCTTCGGGCACGACTGGAGGAAACGAAGATGTTCAACTCCCGGCTTGGTTGCTCGTCCATCAGCTTCCGGCACCAGGATCTACCCACGGCATTGCGCACCATCAATGGCCTGGGCTTCGAGGAAATCGACCTCGGCGCGCTCCCGGGCGTCTGCGATCACGTTCCCTATGAACTGGATGCCGACGCCGTCACAGCCGTGACTGCGGAGGTCGCCGCCTCGGGGTTGCGGGTCCGCTCGGTGAACGGCGATATAGGCGACCTGAATGCAGTGCTCGACGCCGGCCAACGCGACGCCCGCCAAAGGCACCTCGATGCGCTGCTCACCCTGACTGCAAACACCGGCGCGAAGGCGCTGGTCCTCCCGTGCGGAGCGTTGTCACACGATCCGGTCCGCAGCCTCGACGAGGATCTGGACACCATCGCTGCCCAACTCATCGGTGCCGGGCAGCGCGCGGCGGAGTTCGGCGTCGAACTCTGGACCGAATCCCTGCACTTCCTCCGGTTCTGCTGGAACCTGGAACGTGCCGAACTGCTGGCCGCACGGCTGGCGGGCTCCGGCGTCGGGATTGTCATGGACTTCAGCCACATCGTCGCCGCGGGCGAAGACCCGCTCGAGTACATCGAGCGGCATCGGGGCAAGTTTGCACATGTCCACCTGCGGGACGCGGTTCCGGGCAACATCAACCTCAGCATCGGAAACGGCCAGGCGGACTTCGCCGCCGGACTCCGCTCGCTCGCAGCCACCGGTTACAACGGCCACTTCTCGCTCGAGCTCGAAACCCGCGACGTCACCCACGACGAACGCCCGGCGGCGGCCGCCAAAGCCGCCAGCTTCATCACAGACCTCATCTGACTTTCACACCAACAAAACCAAGGAGCATCATGACCACCACCATCCAGCGCACCGCCGTCCTCACCGGGGCAACCTCGGACCGGGGCATCGGCATCACCACCGCACGCCGCTACGCCAGTAACGGCTGGGCCGTGGTGATCCTGGACCTCGACGGCGAGAAGTCCGCCAAAGTCGCAGCGGAAATCGGCAACCAGTTCAACGTCCCCGCGTTCGGTTACGAGATCGACGTCGCCGACGAAGCTTCCGTGAACGCGGCGTACAATGCGGTCGCCGCCGAAATCAGCGCAGGCAACCTCCCCGCCGTCGGCGCCCTCGCCAATATCGCGGGCATCACCTCCCCTGTCCCGTTCCTCGAAACCACGCTGGAACTGTGGCACAAGATCATGGACGTGAACGCCACCGGCACCTACCTGGTGACCAAGGCTTTCCTGCCGGACATGATCGCCGGCGGCTGGGGCCGCATCGTGAACATGTCCTCCGTTTCCGCCCAGCGCGGCGGCGGCGTCTTCGGCAAGGTCCCGTACTCCGCTGCGAAGGCAGCCATCCTCGGCTTCACTAAGGCGTTGGCCCGCGAAATCGGCTCCACCGGCGTCACCGTGAACGCCATTACTCCGGGCGCCGTGGACACGAACATCCGCGTCGGCAGCACCGACGAGCAGGAAGCCGCCATCAACGCCGGCATCCCGCTGGGCCGCAACGCTACCACGGAGGAAATCGCCGCCGTCATCACGTTCCTCTCTTCCGAGGAATCCGCCTACCTCACAGGCACCACCATCGACATCAACGGTGGAAGCCACATCCACTAGCAGTCCCGCATCCGTAGCCGAAAGAGCCCACGATGACCAAAATCTTCAACGATCCCGCCGATTTCGCGGACGAAGCCCTCGCCGGCTTCTGCGACCTCCACTCCGGCCTGGTGCGCCAGGTTCCCGGCGGCGCAGTGCGCCGCCACCGCCCCGAGCAGCCCAAAGTCGCAGTACTGGCCGGCGGCGGGTCCGGGCACTACCCGGCATTCGCCGGACTCATCGGCGCGGGACTTGCCGACGGCGCCGTCGTGGGCAACATCTTCACCTCGCCGTCCGCGCAGCAGGCCTACTCCGTGGCCAAGGCTGCCGATAGCGGCGCCGGGGTGGTGTTCACGTATGGCAACTATGCCGGGGACATCCTCAACTTCGGCATGGCCAGCGAGCGCTTGGCGGCGGAAGGCATCGCCGTCGAAAACGTGCTGGTGACGGACGACATCGCGAGCGCTCCGCCGTCGGAATCCGCCAAACGCCGAGGCATCGCGGGTGACTTCACCGTCTTCAAGATCATGGGCGCCGCCGCCGAAGCGGGAGCCGGGCTGGCCGACGTCGTGCGCTTGGGCCGCAAGGCCAACAGCCTGACCCGAACCATCGGCAGCGCTTTCCACGGCTGCACTTTCCCCGGCGCCGAAGCTCCGCTGTTCACGCTCAAGGACAAGCAGATGGGACTTGGCCTGGGCATCCACGGCGAGCCCGGCTTGTTCGACACCGATCTCCCTCCGGCGAAGGAACTCGGCCAGGAACTCGTCGCCCGGCTGCTGGCAGAAACACCGCAGGGGGCGGGCAACCGCCTGGCCGTGATCCTCAACGGACTCGGCTCCACCAAGCATGAAGAACTCTTCGTCCTGTGGCTGACCGTGGCACCGTTGCTGCGCGCCGCCGGGTACACCCTGGTCATGCCGGAGGTCGGCGAACTGGTCACGAGCCTGGACATGTCCGGCGTCTCCCTCACCATCACCTGGCTGGACGAGGAACTTGAGCCGCTCTGGACGGCCCCCGCGGAAACGCCCGCTTACCGGCGCGGCAACGCCGCCCTTGCTGGCGGTTTGTTTGCCGAGGAAGCGTACGACGGCGGCCCAACCGCCACGGAGTTTGCGGCCACTTTGGACTCGCGCAACTACGCCGCGAACTGCGCTGCCGCGCTGGAGGCGGCCCGGAATGCACTGCACGACGCCGAATCGCACCTTGGCGACATGGACGCGGTAGCGGGCGACGGCGACCACGGCCGCGGGATGGTCCGCGGAATCGACGCCGCCACTGCCGCAGCCGCGAAGGCCCTGGCCGATGGTGCCGGAGCCGGCGATATGTTGGTAGCCGCGGGCGACGCCTGGGCGGACAAGGCCGGCGGAACTTCCGGAGTCCTGTGGGGCGCGGGCCTCCGGGCATTCGGCGAATCCCTCGGCAATGACGAGGCGCCCGAACCGGCTGGACTCGCCGCTGCCGTGACAGCGTTCGCCGCGCGGATCACCGATCTGGGCAAGGCCGAGATCGGCGACAAGACCATGGTGGACGCCCTGCTCCCCTTCGCCGAAACGTTCAGCAATCGCGTCGCCGAAGGCGTTCCTCCGGAGCTCGCCTGGACTGAAGCTGCCGAGGCGGCCACCTCGGCCGCGCAAGCCACGGCCTCGCTCCGTCCGCTCAAGGGAAGGGCCCGGCCGCTGGCGGAAAAGAGCCTGGGCACAGCCGATCCCGGAGCTACTTCGCTCGCGATGATCTTCACCGTCATGGGCCCCCACGTTGTGAGTGCCGGGAAGGTCACGGCATGAGCACGAAAGGTTTCCGACTCATCCTGGGTGCCGATGAAGCAGGCGTCGACTACAAGGACCGCATCATGGCGGACCTGCGGGACGATCCGCGGATCAGCGAGATCATCGACATCGGCGTCAACCGCAGCGACTCCACCGAAGACTTCACCACGCCCTACCCTTACGTGGGGATCAAGGCCGGTGAACTCATCCGCGACGGCCATGCAGACCGGGCCATCCTGTTCTGCGGCACCGGGATCGGCGTGGCCATCGCGGCGAACAAGGTGGACGGCATTCGCGCTACGACGGCCCACGATTCCTTCTCCGTGGAGCGATCCATCCTGTCCAACGACTGCCAGGTGCTCACGATGGGCCAGCGCGTCGTCGGGATCGAATTGGCCAGCAGGCTGGCCCGGGAATGGCTCGGCTACGCCTTCGACCCGGCCTCGGCCTCGGCCGACAAGGTCAAGGTGCTCACGGATTTCGAGGGCTGCTGAGTCCCGTCCCCCGTCCCAACTAGCTCGCAGTTGTTGTCGTTATGAGCCTCCAAAACGACAACAACTGCGAGCTAGTTGTGGTGCTATAGCGCCGGGGGTGGGCCTGAATTTGGGCTTGGCGTAGGGTGGAATGTGGACGATAGGAGCATTTCATGAAGAAAATCCTCATGGTACTGACCAGCGTTTCCGAGCTCGGCGATACGGGAAAGAAGACCGGCTACAACGTGGCCGAGGCCGCACATCCTTGGAAGGTCTTCAAGGATTCCGGGCACTTCGTCGATTTCGCATCCATCAAGGGCGGACAGCCTCCGCAGGATGAAGTAGACCCGCAGGATCCCATCCAGGTTGCCTTCACGACGGACGAGACTACGCGCGCCGGACTCTACAACACGGCCCGCGTGGACGTCGTTGATCCGGGCCAGTACGACGCAGTCTTCCTCGTGGGAGGCCATGGCACCATGTGGGACTTCCCGGACAGCGAAGGCCTGCAGAAACTGGTTGCGAACGTGTACGACGCCGGTGGAGTGGTTGGCGCTGTCTGCCACGGACCCGCGGGTCTGGTGAACGTGGACCTGGCCGACGGGTTCCGGCTCGTCGGGGGCCGGGAAGTGGCCGCATTCACCAACGACGAAGAAGTTGCAGCAGGCATGGACAAGGTCATCCCGTTCTTCCTGGCCGACCGGCTCAAGGAAGAGGGTGCAACCCACGTCTTCGCCGACGTCTTCGCAGAGAAGGTCGTGGTCTCCGACCGGCTGGTGACCGGGCAGAATCCAGCCTCCGCCGCCGGCGTGGCCAAGGAGATGGAAAAGCTCCTCGCGGTGGTCATCCACCAGGAAAAGGCCGAGGAACAGCACGAGGCCGAGGCCCTGCGGGCAGAGAAGGACGCCAAGAAGGCTGCTGCGGCAGACGCAGAGCAGTAACGCCCACAGCCCACTGACAGTGGCGGCCGCCCCCGACGACGGGCGGCCGCCAGTGTCCGTCGCCGCCAATGAACGGCCCGCAAATAACCATAATTTCTTGATTGCCCTTGACAAGCGCTCTCTGAACCGGTTCAGTAGATATAACAAAACCGGTTCAGTGATCCCAATCACCAAGTGGCAATGAGGCAAACATGACAGTGACCATCAACGACGTTGCGCAGGCAGCCGGCGTGAGCAAGGGTGCCGTCTCGTACGCGTTGAATGGGCAGCCCGGCGTCAGTGACGACACCCGGGAGCGCATTCTCAAGGTGGCCCGGGAGCTGGGATGGACGCCCAATCTTCGCGCTAAGAGCCTGTCTTCAGCCAAAGCGTTCGCGGTCGGGCTTGTGGTCGCAAGGGACCCCAGGCTTCTGGGAACAGACCCCTTCTTCCCCGCGTTCATCGCCGGGATCGAGACCACTTTGGTTGAGCACGAATACGCACTGGTGCTCACCGTTGCCGCCAGCGCCGACGCCGAAGAAATGGGCTACCGGAAGCTGGCTGCCGACAGCCGCGTGGACGGCGTCATCCTTACGGACATGAGGGTTGACGACTCCCGTATCGCTTTGTTGAAGAGCCTCAAGATTCCGGCCGTCACCCTTAATCGGCCCGAAACCTCCTCGCCGTTCCCCGCCGTCTGCATGGACGATACCGACGGCATTGCCGCCGCCGTCGAGCATCTGGTTTCCCTCGGGCACACCCGGATTGGGCACGTGGGCGGGCCTCAGAGTTACATTCACGGCCGAAGCCGGCGGGTGGCCTGGCAAAACGCTATGTCGAAAGCCGGGCTCGAGGCCAGTTCCTTCATTGAGGCGGACTTCACGGCAGCCGGAGGACTGGCGGCAACTGCTGAACTGCTTCGCTCGGCCCAACGGCCCACTGCGATCATCTACGCGAACGACCTGATGGCCACTGCCGGACAGTCCTACGCCCAGTCCCTCGGACTGACCGTTCCCGACGATCTGTCCATCACGGGTTACGACGACACAGAGCTCGCCACCTACCTCAACCCTCCGTTGACCACTGTCCCCGCCGATCCGCTGCTCTGGGGGCGTGTTGCGGCCCAGCAGTTGCTGAGCCTCCTCGGCGGAGCGCCTGCGGCGGACGTCTATCTGCCCTCTCCCAAGCTGGTAGTCCGCGCCTCCACCGGACCGGTCCCCCAGCATGCCGAATAACTAATCCCTACGAAGACCGATTTACCCGCCATTGGGTGGGGCTATTTGCCATTCCCCTGGAAGGCAATGTCGCCGCCGCATTTTCAGTTTTTACCCGCAAAAGGAGTTGCAATGAAGCACGGAAAATTTGGTTCGAGAGTCCTCTCCCTTACGGCTATTGCCGTTATCGGAGCCGGCCTGGCAGCATGCGGTGGAGGCGCCTCCAGCAACACAGCATCTGGCGCGAGCTCCGCCACCACGGCCAAAGGCCCCATCAAGATCTGGTACTCCAACAACGAGTTCGAGGTGAAGTGGGGCAAGGACATGGTGGCCTCATGGAACGCTGCACACCCGGACCAGCCAATCGATGCGCAGGAGATCCCGGCCGGGAAGACCTCCGAAGAGGTCATCGGGGCAGCGATTACCGCCGGCAATGCTCCTTGCCTGGTCTTCAACACGGCACCGGTGGCTGTTCCGCAGTTCCAGAAGCAGGGTGGCTTGGTCCCGCTGGACTCCTTCCCGGACGGCGCACAGTACATCAAGGACCGCACCGGCGATCTCGCCAATCAGTACAAGTCATCCGACGGCAAGATGTACCAGCTTCCGTGGAAGTCCAACCCGGTGGTCCTCTTCTACAACAAGGACCTTTTCGCGAAGGCCGGGCTCGACCCGGCAAACCCCAAGTTGGGCACCCAGCAGGAGTTCCTGGACACCGCCCGGACCCTTGTGAAGTCCGGCGCGACCCAGACCGCGATCTGGCCCTCGCCCACGAGCGACTTCTACCAGCCCTGGTTCGATTTCTACCCGTTCTATGCCGCCAGTACGCAGGGCACCCAGCTGCTCAAGGATGGCAAGTCCACCTTTGACAGCGATCAGGGCAAGCAGGTCGCCACGATGTTCCAGACCCTGTACAAGGAGAACCTGGCATCCAAGGAAGCGTACAAGGGAGATTCCTTCGCGGACGGCAAGTCCGCCATGGCCCTGGCAGGCCCGTGGGCCATCGACGCCTACAAGGGCAAAGTGAACTGGGGAACTGTCCCGGTTCCGGGCACCCAAGCCCAGACCGACGGCTCCACCTTCTCTGACGCCAAGAACATCGCCATGTACTCGGCGTGCAAGAACCAGGGCACTGCGTGGGAGGTCATGAAGTTCGCCACCAGCAAGGAACAAGACGGCAAGCTGCTCAGCGGAACCGGCCAGATGCCGATGCGGAAGGACTTGACCACCGCCTACCCGGACTACTTCAACCAGAACCCGGCCTACAAGACGTTCGCCGACCAAGCCGCACGCACCGTGGAAGTCCCCAACGTCTCCAACTCAGTCCAGATCTGGCAGACCTTCCGGGATGCCTGGAGCAAGTCCGTGATCTTCGGCAACCAGAGCATCGATGACGCCTTCAAGGGTGCTTCCGACAAGATCAACCAACTGGCAGCCCAGAAGTAGCAGGCGAATCCCCATGTCACTACGCTCAGCTGGGGGTCCCACTACGGGAGACACTGCCGGGCGGACCGTGGATCAGCGGCAGGCGCCCAGGAAACGCAAGAACTTCCTGGGCCGCCAGCCACTGGGACTGCTGTTCAGCGCCCCCTACGTCGTCTTCGTCCTTGGAGTGCTGGCATACCCGCTGGGGTACGCCGTCTACATCTCCTTCCACCAGTTCTTCTTCACCGCTCCGGGCGTCCAGGTTGACCGGCCCTTCGTGGGGTTGGACAACTACATCACTGTCCTGTCCGATCCGGAAGTACAACGGTCCTTCGCCAATATCGGCGTCTTCCTTGTCATCAACGTGCCGCTGACCGTGGGACTGTCCCTGGTCCTGGCCAACGCCTTGAACCGCGTGACCCGGCTCAAGACCTTCTTCCGGGTCAGCTACTACGTCCCGTACGTCACGGCGAGCGTCGCCGTCGTCGGGGTCTGGCTGTTCCTGTTCCAGCAGAACGGGCTGGTCAACGCCATTCTGGGGCCACTGGCTCCGAACCCCTCGTGGTTGACGAACTCCTGGCTGGCAATGCCAACGGTGGCCCTGTACGTGACGTGGAAGCAATTGGGATTCTTCATCCTGCTTTACTTGGCCGCACTGCAGAACATTCCGGATGAGCTCTACGAGTCCGCCTCGGTGGACGGCGGAAACAAATGGATCCAGTTCTGGAACATCACCGTTCCGGGAGTGCGCTCCGCCAGCGTCTTGGTGACCCTGCTTGCCACCATCACCGGAGCGAACCTGTTCACCGAGCCCTATCTGCTCACTGGCGGAGGCGGTCCGGACGGCGCCTCGACGTCACCGGTGTTCCTGATGTACCAGAAGGGGATCCTGCAGGGGAACCCCGATGTGGCAGCGGCGCTGGGAGTGGTGCTGGTGATCGGCGTGTTGCTGATCGCCCTGATCCAAAAACGCCTCGTAGGCGGGAAGGAGGACTGACGTGTCTATTTTCAATAAAGCGCCTCTCCGGAACGACGACGACGGCGCCCGCCGGCCAGGTGCCGGCGCTCCCGAAGGAGCGGGTCCCGAAGCCCCGGTCCCCGGATCCGCGGCCTCCCGCAAGGGCAGTTCCGTGTCGAAGCGCAAGAACCTGGGCGTGGGCAGCTTCGTGCTCCTGGCCGTCGGAGCCTTCGTCTTCCTGTTCCCCTTCTACTACATGTTCATCGGCTCGCTCCAGACCAATCCGGACACCTCCGTGGGTGGCGCGTTCCCCAGTCCGGCAAACATCACCGGCGAGAACTACAGCAACATCAACAACTCGATCGACCTGCTCAAAGGCCTGGCCAATTCGGGTATTTTCACCGGTGGCGTCATCTTCTTCACGGTGGTGTTCGGGCTCCTGGTGGGCTATGCACTCGCCCAGATGCAATTCCGGGGCAAGGGCTTTGTGTTCGGGATGATGCTGCTGGTGCAGATGATCCCGTTCCAGCTCCTGCTCATCCCGCTGTACGTCATGATCGTGCGCGACTATGGGCTCGCTGACACCTACCTGGGCATGATCCTGCCGTTCGCGATCAATTCCACCGCGGTGTTCGTCTTCCGTCAGTACTTCATGCAGCTGCCCTCCACTTTGTTCGAGGCCGCCCGCATTGACGGAGCAAGCGAGCTGAGGATCCTCTGGCAGATCGCGATCCCCCTTGTCCGGCCAGCCATCGTCACGGCAGTCCTGCTGACGTTCATCGGGCCGTGGAATGAGTTCCTGTGGCCATTCCTCGTCACCAAGGACCAAGCCATTCAGCCGCTCGCAGTCTCCCTGGCGAACTACATCTCGAACATCGCCGCCACGGCATCAAACCCGTTCGGCGCGATCCTTGCCGGTGCCTGCGTTCTCGCGGCCCCCGCCGTCGCGCTGTTCATTTTCTTCCAGCGCCAATTCATTTCTACCAATATCGGATCAAGCGTAAAGGGCTAAGCTCTATGACTTCCTCAACTTCAGCACTCCCCACTGTCCCGTTCACCCTCACCCGCGCCGGCGTCATCATGACCCCGGAAGACGGGAACGAGTTCGAAGCCGAAGGCGTCCTGAACCCCGCCAGCGGCCGCGGACCCGACGGCGAGCTATACCTCCTGCCGCGCCTCGTGGCGAAGGGCAATGTCTCCCGCGTGGGGCTCGCCAAGGTGATCGTCGGCGACGACGGCGTCCCGTCCGGCGTCGAACGCCAAGGCGTTGTCCTGGCACCGGACGAAGGATGGGAACGGGGCCGCAACAACGCGGGAACCGAAGACCCCCGCATCACCTGGGTACCGTCGCTCGGCCGCCACCTGATGACCTATGTAGCCTACGGACCGCTGGGGCCCCGCCTGGCCTTCGCCCATTCCGAAGACCTGCGTACGTGGGACCGCCTGGGGCCCTGCCACTTCGAGTACCAGGCCGACTTGTCCATGGACTTGAACTTGTTCGCCAACAAGGACGCAGTCTTCTTCCCGGAACCGATCAAGGACCCCGACGGGGTCCCCTCCTACGCTTTGCTGCACCGCCCCATGTGGGATCTCGGCTGGATCCGCGAAGGCGAAGGCGAGCACCTGCCGGCCGGCATCGAAGACAACCGCCCCGGTATCTGGATTTCCTATGTCGCAGTTGACGATGTCGAGAGGGACATCCGCAATCTCGTTCACATGCGCAAGCACAAGCTCGTGGCCCTGAGCGAGTTCCCCTTCGAAGAACTCAAGATCGGCGGCGGACCGGCCCCGATCCGGGTCGACGAGGGCTGGCTCCTGATCTACCACGGCGTCTCCGGATCGATGGAAAAGTCCGCCTTCGACCACCAGCAGAACGTCAACTACACAGCCGCGGCGATGATCCTCGACAGCGACGATCCCTCCATCGTGATCGCCCGCAGCGACAAGCCGCTTCTGGAGCCGGAGACGGAAGACGAGATCTCGGGCATCGTCCCCAATGTCGTTTTTCCCACGGCAATAGAGAAGATCGGCGAGCAGCTGTTCGTCTTCTATGGCATGGCTGATTCGAAGATCGGCGTGGCGCGGCTGGACCGCGCGTAGGGCGGACCGCGCCCCAAGGCACCACCCCGCCCCAGCAGTCCAGCCTTTCTTCCATGCCCCTAGGAGTTAGCCATGACACCTCCCCTCGTTTATGCGCGGCTGAAATCCGCCCCGGTCGCAGTTGTTGCCACCTTGTCGATGCTCCTGGCCGGGGCTGGGGTGGCCTCGGCGGCGCAGCCGGTTCCGGCCGCTGCGTCGCAGGCGCCGGCGTCGGCGTCGCAGGCACCGTTGACCAATCTGTCCCACCTGAATTTCCTGCTGGACACGGTTCCCCTGAACGCCGTGGATGGCCACACCACCTACCAGATCGCTGAACACCCCGCGGCGCAGGCGCCGTGGACGTACGCCAACAAGAACGCCGACGGCAGCTACACGCGGGTAGGAGGAGGTTCCAAGGACGCAACCACGGGTTACTGGAGCCAAGGGGCCTTCAACGCGGACGACATCGCCCGCACCGCCGTCGTCTACTTGCGCCATTGGCAGCAGACCGGCGACGCGTCGAGCCGCGCCCATGCCTTCGACGTGCTGCGCGAGCTGACGTACCTGCAGACGTCTTCCGGTCCCAATGCCGGCAACGTGGTGTTGTGGCAGCAAGCCGATGGCACCCTGACGCCGAGTGCCAAGCCGGTGGAACTTCCTGACCCCAGCGATTCGGCCGAGTCCTACTGGCTGGCCCGGACCGTGTGGGCCCTAGGCGAAGGATATGCGGCGTTCAAATCCGCCGATCCCCAGTTTGCCGCGTTCCTGCAGACCAGGATGGACCTTGCCGTCGCGTCCCTCAACAAGCAGTCCCTCTCGAAGTACGGAAAGTACGACGTTGCCGACGGCACCAAGGTCCCTGCCTGGCTGATCACCGGAGGGGCGGATGCCTCCGCGGAAGCCGTGCTCGGACTCTCCGCCTATTCAAAGGCAGCGCCCGACGACGGCGCTGCCGCCACCGCGCTGGGCCAGCTCACCGAGGGCATCGCCGCGATGTCCTCGGGATCGGTCCATCAGTGGCCGTTCGGCGCGATTCTTCCGTCGACCCAGACCCAGACCCTGTGGCATGCATGGGGCGGAATGGCTGCAGCCGCCGTCGCGACCGCGTCCCCGTTGCTGCATCGCCCTGAGCTGTTGACCGCCGCTGTGAAGGACTCCGCCCAATTCACTCCGCAGCTCCTCGCCGCGGGAGGACCGGACAACGCCTGGAGCCCGACCCCCGGTGAGGCACAGATAGCCTACGGCGTGGACTCGCGGGTTGAAGGACTCGTGGCGACCGCAAAAGCCGCGAACGCTCCCGGACTACTCGACGTCGCGGCGGTTGCCGCAGGCTGGTACTTCGGTGCCAACCGCAGCGGAAAGCCCGCCTACAACCCGGCAACAGGCACCGCTATTGACGGCATCGAAACCGACGGCCGTGTCAACCCCAACTCCGGGGCGGAATCCACCATCCACACGTTGTTGTCCATGCTCGCTTTGGACGCCAATCCGGAGCTCAAGGCCAAGGCCCTGGGGATCAGTAGCACCGTGGGGACGGACGGACTCAAGGTAGCCGAAGCCGAAGCCGGAACCATCACCGGCGGCGCGGTCGTCAAGCCAGCCTCCGCATGGACCGGTGAGGCGAATTGGTCAGGCGGTGCATACGTCGCCCTCAACGCGGGCGGCACCGTGAAGATCCCGGTCCCGGCTTCGGGCCAGGCACGTAATGCGTACCCGATCGTGAACCAGCGCTCCGAAGCCGCCGGAACGACGTCGTGGACTGCCGGGAGCACTTTCCTCGGTATCACGCCCAACGGCGGGGCAGGGGAACAAGGCATCACGGCAACTCCCGGCAAGCTCTTCCCGTTCTCCCTTGACCGGGCCCTGCCGGCCGGCCAGGACAGCGTGACCGCCAAGGCCGGAAGCGACGTATCGATCGACGGTGTGCTGCTGCAGCCGCAGATTTCCTCGGTTTCCGTCTCCGGTTCCGGAGGCCAATCAACCCTGTACATCAGCGCGGCTCCGGGAAGCATCGATCGAAAAGTGGACATGCCCCAAGGGTTCCATTTGAGCCAGCAGGCCTTCGATGCTTCCGGCCAGCCCGTCGCACCAGGTCCCGACCAGAACGGGGCAGACCATTCCGGCCGCGTCACCGTAGCCCCGGGTGGGTTCACCTGGGTGACCCTGGTCCACAACTGACACTTATCACCACAGGAAGAACCCATGCAGAAAATCACCACGGAAGCCCTGCTCCACAGTTACGAGGGAGCGCTCACGTTCAGCAATCCGCTGACCGACACCATTTCCACCGACCAGTTTTCCGCCGCGTATCCCGAGCACCCTGAATGGGCTGTTGGTCCGTTCCGCAAGGACGATTCCCTGACGTTCCGGCAAGTCCAGGACTGGGCCGATCCGACCGGCATCGGCTGGACGGCGGATTCGATCTTCAACCCCTCGGTCATGGAACGCGACGGCAAGCTCTACCTCTTCTACCGCGCATCCCCGCGCAAGGAATCGGTCTCGAGCCGCATCGGCGTTGCCGTCTACGATCCCGAAACCGGCTGGCAGGACAACCCCTCCAACCCGGTGATCTACCCCACCCAGGACAATGAGATCCTTGGCTGCGAAGATCCCAAGGTGTACCAGGCCGATGGCCGCTACTACATGTTCTACAACGGGATCTGGACGATCGACCGCAGCGAGGAGCAGGCTGACCAGGACCCGGATGTCTATCCCCTGGGCGACGTCGGCTGCGACATCAATGTCGCCGTATCCGACGACCTGATCCATTGGGAAAAGCTCGGCCTGGCCGTCCCCTACGAGGTTTCGCGGTTCTGGGCCAAGGGGGCCGTCATCCCCCGGAACGCCCAGGGCGACGCCGTCAAGATCGGCGGCCACTACCTGATGTACCTGTCCGAGGGCTGCGGCGGAACCACCCACGTGGGCCGGTCCACCGACATGGTGAACTGGACGTTCGAGCCACAGGAGTACCTGGACCTAGGGCCGCTGGGCGGCTCACTGCACGAAGTGGCCTGCGCCATCGTCGACGACGGCGGCAACACCGGGAGCGACGGCGGCAAGCTGGTGCTGGACTTCTTCTACGGCGACACAGACGGCCAGTTTTCCGCCGCACAGGCGCTCTATGACATGAACGAACCGTTCACCCAGAAGGCGATGCACCGAGGAGGCTCCCTGGCTTGGGGCGGGCTCCTGAAGTTCGGCGGAACCTGGATGTTCGCCCAAGGCTGGGATGCCCCTTCGGGCTCGCGGGAGATGTACTTCTACCGCGCAGACCAGGGCTAAGCACCTCCAGCCGCCTGCCGTACCCCGCCACCCTTGGCAACAGACATTCGATTGATAAGGCACACATGATGATTGAGACGAGCAACCTCGCCAAGGGATGGACTCTAAGAGTGACCGCTCCGGCCCCGGACGCCCCGTCCGGGGCCGAGGGCTGGAAGCTGGATGCCTCCGTTCCGTCGGTTGTGCACACGGTCCTCATGGACCATGGGCACATCCCGGACCCCTACGTGGGGCAAAACGAGGAGTCCCAGCATTGGGTGGGCCGGAGCGAGTGGGAATACTCCACAACCTTCAACCACGACGGCAATGAAGACCGGCGGACAGAGCTCGTCTTCGAAGGTCTCGACACTGTCGCCGTCATCCGGGTCAACGGGCAGGACCTTGCGCACACGTACAACCAGCACCGCAGCTACGTCGTGGACGTCTCCGACGTGGTCAGGCCGGGTGCCAATGACCTGGCCATCGTTTTCAAGAATGTACGCGAGTACGCCGAACACATCCGGGCCTCCGTGGGTGAACAACCCAACGGCAATCCGGAGCCATTCCAGTATGTCCGCAAATCGGCCTGCAATTTCGGCTGGGACTGGGGCCCGAACCTCGTGACGGCCGGACCGTGGAAGCCTGTGGGCATCAGGCGGTACGGGACGGCACGGCTGCAGTCCGTTCGTCCATCGGTGACCACCACCGTTGTACCCGGGACCGGACCGGGAGAACTCCCCACCCACGGACATGCCCGGGTGGAAGTGGAGGTCGAGGTTCTGCGGGCGCCGGGCGTTTCAGGCGAGCTCGGACTCAAGGTCGCCATCCAAGGCAAGACCGAGTCGTTGTCCATTCCGGCGGGCTCCCACAAGGCCCGGGTAGTGGTGGATCTCGAGGGTGTTGAATTGTGGTGGCCGCACGATATGGGTGCCCAACCGCTCTCCCAACTGACGGTAACACTGTTGGCCGACGGGCACGGCCTTGACGTCTGGTCCAAAAACATCGGGTTCCGGCAATTCGAGCTCAAAACCGAACAGGACGAAGCCGGAACCGGCTTTGTCTTTGCCATCAACGGAACCGACATCTTCGTCAAAGGTGCCAACTGGATCCCGGACGATTGCTTCCCGTCACGCATCACCGAAGACCGGCTCCGGCAGCGCCTCTCGCAAGCGACTGCGGCAAACATGAACCTGCTCCGTGTGTGGGGCGGCGGGGTGTATGAATCGGACACCTTCTACGAGCTGTGCGACCGCATGGGGATTCTCGTCTGGCAGGATTTCCTCTTTGCCTGCGCCGGCTACCCGGAGGATGGGCCGCTGTCCGGAGAAGTCGCTGGCGAAGTCCGGGACAATGTCACACGCCTCATGAGCCACCCGAGCCTGGTGCTGTGGAATGGAAACAATGAATGCGTTTGGGGCTTCTGGGATTGGGATTGGAAGCCACAGCTCGATGGTCGAAACTGGGGATGGGGCTACTATTCCGAGCTCCTGCCCGCTTTGGTAACAGAGTTGGATCCCACCCGCCCGTACTGGAACGGCAGCCCATATTCGGGAGATCCCGAACTGCATCCCAACGATCCCAGGCACGGGAACGTGCATATCTGGGATGTCTGGAACCAGAAGGACTATTCGCACTACGCGGAGTGGAATGCACGGTTCGTTTCCGAATTCGGATTCCAGGGCCCACCCAACTGGTCCACCCTCACCCGCGTCCTGGAGCCGGCGGACCTGGACCTCGAATCCCCGGCATTCCTCCAGCACCAAAAGGCCGAAGACGGTACCGGGAAGCTGCAGAGAGGGCTCTCCGCACATCTTCCCGAGCCCGCGAATTTCCAGGAATGGCACTTCCTCACGCAGGTAAACCAAGCCCGCGCCATCCGCTTCGGCATCGAGCACTTCCGTGCCGGATCGCCTGTTTGTGCCGGATCGATTGTCTGGCAGCTCAACGACTGCTGGCCCGTCACCTCCTGGGCCGCCATCGATGGATATGGTCAGCTGAAACCGCTGTGGTATGCAATCCGTGAGGCCTACCGGCCGCGGCTGGCGACCATCCAGCCCCGCGGCGACGGGCTCGCCGTCGTTCTGGTCAACGATTCCGTGGAGGCCTGGAGTGGAGCCCTCACCGTGGAACGCGTCGGCACGGATTCTCCGAAGGAGGCTTTTGCGGGGGGCGTCCGGCTGGAGGCGTCCCATGAATTCGCGTTCGAGGTCGAACCCCGGGGCAAGACAGAAATCCGCCTTCCGAAGGATTTGCACGAGGCTGAGCGGCCCTTGACCGATGTTCTCGTGGCGCGAGGCGCAGGACTCGGGCATGGGGACCGGATCCTCCACTTCTACGCCGAGGACAAGGATCGCATCAAGGAGCCGGCGCGGGTCACCGCCCGGGCATCGAAAGTCCCCGACGGCGTTGAAGTGACTGTCACCGCTGACAGTATTGTGCGCGATCTGGTTCTTCAGGCGGACCGGCTCGACCCCAAGGCGACTGTCTCCGAACAATGCATCTCACTGCTGCCCGGGGAAAGCCATACCTTCCGGGTCGCCTCCACGGTTGATGGTGCCGACGGGCCGGGACTTGAGGCATGGTCGCGGTATCCGGTGCTGCAGGGGGTCGGAATCCGAGCCGAAAGCATCATGCCACCCGCCGGATTCGCATTCTCGAACTCAACTGAAGAAGGATCATTTCAATGACACACCCCGGCACGATCGGCGCCGTCGTAGGTCTGGACATCGGAGGCTCGAAGACGCGCGGCATCAAATGGCTGGATGGCACCGCCGTCGCCGATACTTCCGGCGGCAGCGCCAATGTCCAGAACGTGAGCCGCGCCCAAGCCCGAACCAACCTGGAGGGTGTCTTCGCCACCCTCCAGGGCGGGTCCGTTGCGCGGGTGGTGGTCGGTTCCGGAGGGATCGACACTGCCGAAGACGCGAACGCACTGAAGGAACTGATCCAGCCCTTGGCTCCCGACGCCGCCGTCTCCGTTGTTCACGACACGCGCCTTCTGCTGGCTGCCGCCGGATGCAGCGTTGGAATCGCCGTGATCGCCGGTACCGGGTCCGCGGCCTGGGGCACCAACGGCGAGGACGAGGCGCGCGCTGGCGGCTGGGGTTACTTGCTCGGCGACGAAGGCAGCGGGTACTGGTTCGGTCGTGAAGCGGTGAGGTACAGCCTCGAACGCATGAACAGCGGGCTGCGTCCCGACGGACTGACGGAAGCGTTGGTGAAGTCGTGTGGTCTCGCCGGTCCGGAGGGATTGATTGCCCTTTTCCATGGCGACGCGGGACGCGAGTTTTGGGCGTCGAAATCACCGATCGTCTTTGAGTGCGCGGCCTCGGGGCACACAGCGTCCTTGGACATGATCCTCCAAGCAGGCGCCGATCTCGCCTCCTTGGCGGCAAAATGCGCCGAGCAACTGGACATCGAGGGCCCCATTGTCCTTGGCGGTGGCCTCGGGATGAACCAGCCCACCTTGCAGGCAGCCATGCGGATCGCCCTCGCAACCCGGGGTCTCCACACTCTGCAGGTCCTGACCCAGGATCCGGTCTTCGGCGCTCTGCATCTTGCATCCCACTAGGCGCCACTGTGATGAGTCTCACGAGCAACAAACGCCGTTCTGGCTTGAGCAGTCCGCGCCTCGCTGTGCACTATGGAAAAGCTGTACGGCGGCTTTCGCACTGGCGCGATAGCCGGATATCCGGATTCATGAATGGAAGCACTGAACAATGACGTTTGAAACTGCCGATTCCGTAACCCTCAAAATTTGGGACCGCTCAACCACCCACCACACCCTGGACGCCCTGGTGCACGACTTCTCGGTGCGCCACAACACCTCCAAGGCCAGCATTGCAGTCACCTGCAGCGGGCCGAACACCTTCACTGTCAGCCTGAACGGCAACGCGGCCAAGGCCACCGCCTTCGACGCACACTCCCTGTAAACAGCGCCTTTTCGGACGCAAAGCAACGACGACGGCGGGAGCCACCTCCCGCCGTCGTTCGCGTATCCGGAGGCCTGCCTGGAGGAACGGCTATGTGGACAGAGCCGTCAGACCTCCGTCACCGGCGCCGCGAACTGTGCTTCGTACAGCCTCGAGTAGGCGCCCCCAGCGGCCAGCAACTCTGCGTGCGTACCCTGCTCCACGATCTGCCCGGCTTCCATCACCAGGATGAGGTTGGCATCGCGGATCGTGGACAGGCGGTGCGCGATCACAAAGCTCGTCCGGTCAGAACGCAGGGCACTCATGGCCTTCTGGACCAGGACCTCGGTCCGGGTGTCCACGGAGCTCGTAGCCTCGTCCAGGATCAGGACTGACGGCCGGGCGAGGAACGCCCGTGCAATGGTGAGCAGCTGCTTCTCACCGGCGGAAACGTTGCTGCCTTCGTCGTCGAGCACGGTGTCATAGCCCTCCGGGAGGGAGTGCACGAAGCGATCCACGTAGGTTGCTTGTGCCGCCTCCAGGATCTCGGCTTCGGTGGCGTCGGGCCGTCCGTAGGCGATGTTGTCCCTGATCGTGCCGCCGAAGAGCCACGTGTCCTGCAGCACCATGCCCATCCGCGAGCGCAGCTCGTAGCGCGACATTGAGGCGACGTCGACGCCGTCGAGCGTTATCCGCCCGGCGTCGAGCTCGTAGAAGCGCATCATCAGGTTCACGAGGGTGGTCTTGCCCGCTCCGGTGGGCCCGACGATCGCCACAGACTGCCCAGGTTCGGCCACCAGGCTCAGATTCTGGATCAACGGCTTGTCCTCGGAGTAGGAGAAGGAAATGTTCTCGAACACCAGGCGCCCGCGCGTCACGTCGGGGACGGCCGAGGGCTCGGGGTCCGCGCTCTGCTCTTCAGTATCGAGCAGCGAGAACACGCGTTCCGCGGATGCCACGCCCGACTGAAGCAGGTTGGCCATCGAGCCGAGCTGGGCCAGCGGCTGCGTGAACTGCCGGGAGTACTGGATGAAGGCCTGGACATCGCCCAACTGCATGGCACCGGAGGCCACCTGCAGGCCGCCCACCACGGCGATCCCCACATAGACCAGGTTGCCGATGAATGTCAGTGCCGGCATGATCAAGCCGCTGATGAACTGGGCGCCGAAGCTGGCCGAGAACAACTCTGCGTTCTTCTCGCGGAAGCGTTCCTCCACTTCGCGCTGGCGTCCGAACACCTTCACGAGCGCATGACCGGTATAGGTTTCTTCGATCTGCCCGTTCAGCTCGCCGGTGTTCTTCCACTGGGCCACGAACAGCTTCTGCGAGCGCTTGGCAATCAGCACGGTGGTCACGAGCGTCAACGGCACCGTGACCAAGGTGATGAACGCCAGAATCGGCGAGAGCAGGAACATCATGAAGATGACACCAGCCACCGTGAGGAGGGACGTGACCGCCTGGCTGATGGACTGCTGGAGGCTTTGCGAAATGTTGTCGACGTCGTTGGTCACGCGGCTGAGCAGTTCGCCACGCTGCACCGAGTCGAAGTAGCGCAGCGGGAGCCGGTTGATTTTCGCTTCGATCTGCTCACGAAGCCGGTACACCGTCCGCTGCACGACGCCGTTGAGAACGTACGCCTGAATCCAGCCGAACGCGGAGGCCAGGACATACAAGACCAGCACCCACAGCAGTATCGAGGACAGCGCCCCGAAGTCGATTCCGACGCCGGGAGTCAGGTCCATGCCCTTCAACATGTCCGCTTTGGAGCCCTGGCCGGAAGCGCGCAGCCCGTCGATGACCTGTTGCTTGCTCACCCCGGCGGGAAGTTGCTTGGATACGACGCCGGCGAAGATCAGGTTGGTGCCCTCACCCAGAAGCCGTGGGCCGATCACGGACAGGGTCACGCTTGCGACGGCGAGGAAGAGAACCAGGGTCAGCCACATGCGCTCGGGCCGCAGCGTGCCCAGGAGCCGCTTGGCCGAGGGCAGGAAGTTCATGGCCTTTTCGGCCGGGATGCTCATTCCCGCGAAGGGTCCGCCGCGGCCTGGCCCCATCGGGGGACGCTGCGGGCGGTTTGCGGTGCCTGCCGTGCCGGTGCTGGGTGCGCTGCTCATGCCGTCTCCTCCGCTGCCAGCTGCGAGGAAACTATCTCACGGTATGTTTCGGAAGTTTCCAACAACTCGTCGTGGGTTCCGCGCCCCACCAGCCGCCCGTCGTCGAGCACCAGGATCTGCTCGGCGTCCGCGATGCTCGATACCCGCTGCGCAATGATGACCATGGTGGCGCCGGAGGTGTGGCGCTTGAGCGCCTGGCGGAGCCTCGCGTCGGTGGCGGTGTCCAGGGAGGAGAAGGAGTCGTCGAAGATGTAGAGCTCGGGTTGCTTCACGAGTGCCCGGGCAATCGCCAGCCGCTGCCGTTGGCCGCCGGACACGTTGGTGCCGCCTTGCGAGATCGGTGCGTCCAGGCCGCCCTCCATCTCTTCGACGAAGTCCTGGGCCTGCGCAATGGAGAGCGCCCGCCAGAGTTCTTCCTCCGTGGCGTCGGGCTTGCCGTAAAGAAGGTTGCTTCGGACCGTGCCGGAGAACAGGTAGGGCTTTTGCGGAACGAGTCCGATGTGCCCCCACAAGAGGTCCGGGTGCAGTTCACGGACGTCGACGTCGTCGATTCGCACCGAGCCGCTGCTCGCGTCGAAGAGCCGTGGCAGCAAGTTCACCAACGTGGTCTTGCCGGCGCCCGTGCTGCCGATGATCGCCGTCGTCTGGCCTGCTCGTGCCCGGAAGCTGATGCCGCTGAGGACCGGCTGCTCGGCACCGGGGTAGGCGAATCCGACGTCGAGCAATTCAAGCTCGCCGCGGCCGGCGGTCTCCGTCACAGGGTTCTCGGGAGGCCGCACGCTGGATGGGGTCTCGAGCACCTGCCCGATGCGGTCCGCGGAAACAGCCGCACGCGGGATCATGACGGCCATGAACGTCGCCATCATGACGGACATGAGGATCTGCATGAGGTAGCTCAGGAACGCGATCAACGTGCCTACCTGCATGGATCCGTCGTCGATCCGGAACGATCCGAACCAGATCACGGCCACGCTGGAGACGTTAAGCACCAGCATCACTACCGGGAACATGAGGGCCATGAGCCGCCCGGCACGCAGGGCCATTTCCGTGACGTCCTGGTTGGCCGAGGCGAAGCGCTCGGTCTCCATGTCCTCACGCACGAACGCGCGCACCACGCGGATGCCGGCGAGCTGTTCCCGGAGGACGCGGTTCACGGTGTCGATCCGGACCTGCATCTTGCGGAACAGCGGCACCATCCGGCTGACAATGAGGCCCACCGCAACGAGCAGCACGGGGACGCTCACGGCAATCAGCCAGGACAACTGGGCATCCTGCCGGACGGCCATGATGACCCCGCCGATGCTGAGCATGGGCGCCGCAACCATGAGCGTGCAGGACATCAGGACGAGCTGCTGGACCTGCTGCACGTCGTTGGTTGAACGGGTGATCAGCGACGGCGCGCCGAAGCGGGTGACCTCCTGCTCGGAAAACTCCCCCACCCTCGTGAAAATAGCGCCGCGCAGGTCCCGGCCTAAGCCCATGGCGGCTTTCGCGCCGAAGTACACGGCCGTGATCGAACAGGTGATCTGCAGGAGCGTGATGAGCAACATGAGGCTGCCGGTGCCGAGGATGTACCCGGTATCCCCCTTGGCCACGCCCTCGTCAATGATGTCGGCATTCAGCGTGGGCAAGTACAGCGACGCTATCGACTGCGCCAACTGGAAGATGACGACGGCGATCAGGAGCCGCCGATGTGGCCGCAGGTACTGAACGAGAAGTTTCCAGAGCATCGTTCTCCAACTCACGTAGTGATTCGAAGGCCAGTCTACGACTGGTTGCTGGGGGCAACTAGAGCTTTCCCTCAGGGCGAAGCGGGGCGGAGGGTGTGCCACCGTCGTACCCGGACAGTAGGCTGGAAACGCTCGGCAAGATCCGCTACGAAAGGACCGTAGTCATGGCTTACATCACCGTCGGAAATGAAAACAGCACCGGGATCGAGATCTACTACGAGGACCACGGGACCGGCCAGGCAGTGGTTTTGATCCACGGCTATCCGCTGGATGGTTCGTCCTGGGAGAAGCAGACCGCCGCGCTGCTCAACGCCGGCTACAGGGTCATCACCTACGATCGCCGCGGCTTCGGCAAGTCCAGCAAGCCGACCGTGGGCTACGACTACGACACCTTCGCCGCGGACCTTAACACCCTGTTGAACACCCTCGATGTCAACGACGCCGTCCTCGTGGGCTTCTCGATGGGGACCGGAGAAGTGGCCCGCTACCTTGGCACGTACGGCTCGGCCAGGGTGGCCAAGGCCGTGTTCCTGGCATCCCTGGAACCGTTCCTCCTGCAGACCGCGGACAACCCCGGAGGCGTCCCGCAGTCCGTGTTCGACGGACTCTCCGAAGCCGTCATTTCCGACCGCTACGCGTTCTTCACCGAATTCTTCAACAACTTCTACAACGCTTCCACTTTCCTCGGAACGCACCGCTTGAGCCACGAAGCAGTCGCCGCCAGCTGGAACCTGGCAGCCCAATCCGGCGCCTTCGCCTCGGTGGCAGCGCAGCCCACGTGGCTCACCGATTTCAGGTCCGACATCCCCAAGATCGACGTGCCCGCCTTGATCGTGCACGGCACCGCGGACAACATCCTCCCCATCGACGTCACCGGCCGCAGGTTCGCCGAAGCGCTCCCCGGCGCCAAATATGTGGAGATCGACGGCGCCCCGCACGGCTTGCTGTGGACGCATGGTGCCGAGGTCAACCAGGCCTTGCTTGGCTTCCTCGAAAATTCCTGACAAGAAATTAGGACGAAACTAACTGAATATCGCGGGAACCTTAACTCCTCGGGTCCAGTCTTAATGCAAGCCCAGGCGGAACCCATTCGCCGGCGAAAGCACCAAAGCTGCAAGGGGAGCAGGACCGGCCATGAAGACAACAACAGCCCGGGACGAAGTCACCGCCATCAACGGAGTGATCACCGATCAGCAACCCGTTGACTTCCACGCTTTGGGGCTCGCGGGCTGCATCGACCGCTTGGCCGCCCCGCTCCGCCGGGAAGGGACCGAAATCCACTGGGAGACGCCGCACCATGGAGTCGAAATCTCGTCCGACTCCGCGTCCTTGCTCTACCACGCAGCCAAAGAAGTGCTCAGCAATGCGTTCAAGTATGCGCATGCCCACGACGTCACCGTCCGGCTCGCCGCGGTCTACCACGGGATCCGGCTGACAATCACAGACAACGGCGCCGGCTTCGACGGCCAGGCAACACCCGCCGGTCCACACCACGGATTCGGGCTCCGCCTCATGTCCATCGCGGTCAGCGAAGTGGGCGGCGAGGTCTCCGTCGCCTCCAGTCCAGGCAACGGAACCTGCGTCACCGTTACCCTCCCGCTCGACTGATAGGCGTCGATGCCCGACGGCGGCACGCACCCGCCGTCGTCGGTTTCGGCACTACTGAACCAGGCTCCGGCCCTGTCACGCCACGCAATCTTTTGGTGGCTTCGGCATCCGGGCGCCCCGGAATTCCGGGGTGGAGCGCTGGCAGCTCCTCCAAAAACCTGCTCAGCGTGACGGCCGGGCCACGGCACCTAGGAGAACTCCTTCAGCGCCTCGGTGAGCAGGCTCCCCGGAGAACCCAGCCGAACATGGACGCCGTTGGAGGCCACCAGCTCCCCGGCAACCACGACGGCGGTGACGTCGCTCGCGGTCGCGCTGAACGCGAACTGTTGCGGCATGGAACCGGCTGTCCGCGCCGAGTCCGGGGCCACGGCCATGAGGTCGCACACTGCCCCTACCTCCAGTGCCGACGCTATGGGCGTGGACATGGAAGCTGTTGCACCGATGGTGGCGGCGCGCAGCAGTTCCTGGGGGGAGAACCTGCCCCGTTGGCCGGAGCCGAGTCGTTCTCCGTGTTCCAAGGTGCGCATTTCAATCCAGGGATCGATCACCGCGTGCTGGTCCGTTCCCAGCGCGATGGTCGCTCCGGCGTCGGACAATTCGCGTGCCGGCCCGATGCCGTCGGCAAGATCGGCTTCGGTGCTGGGACACATCACGACGGTGGCTCCCGCGTCCCCGAGGAGCTGGACGTCGTCCGGCGTCAGGTGCGTGGCGTGGACCGCGGAGAGCCTCGGGGACAGCAGTCCGTGCCGGGCGAGAAGCCCAGCGGGGGTGACACCGTAGGCCTGCAGGCAGGCATCGTTCTCGGCCGGTTGTTCGCTGAGGTGGATGTGGAGCGGGATGTCCGCAGGCAGTTGCCGCGCGACGGTCTTGAGCGCTTCCTCGGGCACTCCGCGGACGGAATGCAGGGCTGCCCCCACGCCCACCATGTCCGCCGGGAAGCCCTGCGCTACCTCGGCGCGCAGTGAGCCGAGCCGGTCCAGCCAGGCTTGGGCATCGGCGTCGCCGAACCGTGCCTGTTCCGGGCTGAGCGGCGTCCCGATGCCTCCCGCGAGGTACAGGGTGTCCAGCAATGTCAGTCGGATCCCGGCCGCAACGGCTGCCCTTGCCAACGCCAGTTCCATCGCGTGCCGTTCCGGGTACGGCGTTCCGTCGGGCTGGTGGTGCACGTAGTGGAACTCGGCCACGCTGCTGAAACCCGAGACCACCATTTCGGCGAAGACCGCCGTGGCGAGCTTCTCGTATTTCTCCGGTGTCAGTTCCGCAGCGCTCCTGTACATTTGCTCCCGCCAAACCCAGAAGTCGCCGCGCCCGTCATGGGTCCGTCCACGCAGGATCCGGTGAAAAGCATGCGAATGGGCGTTTGCCGCCGCGGGGAAGACCACACCGTTCAATATCCGGTCACTCGTTTCGGGCCCGACGCCGGTCAAGATCCCGGAGATGCGGCCCTCGAGCACTTCCAGCCGCACACCGGCGGCGACAACCGCACCGCCGTCGCTGCCGCCGTCGACGTTTACCAAGGCGGTTTCGCACCAGAACCCGCTCACAAGAGTCCCTCCAGAACGTCGGCGAGGGCGACGGCGCCGGCTGAGGCGTCCTCGTCAGCCACGTATTCTTCCGGGGAATGGGAGATTCCGCTCGGGTTGCGCACGAAAAGCATCGCCGAGGGGACATGTCCAGCCAAGACTCCGGCGTCGTGCCCGGCGCCGGTCGCGAGCACGGGTGCTCCCGGCAGGAGCTCGCCGATGCGTCGGCTCAGCTCGGGATCGAAGTGCACGGTGTCGCTGTAGGACTCCTCGGTGAGGCTAACGGTGCATCCCTCGCCCGCCGCGATTTCCCGGGCTGCGCGGTAAATGGATTCGATCAGTTGTGCGGTCACGGCGTCGTCGGGATGCCGGGCGTCGAGCCAGAGATCGACGCGCGAGGCAATCACGTTGGTGCCGCCGGGAACCGGGGTCAAGCGCCCCACGGTGGCCCGCGCATCCGGCTGCCTCGCCGCCGTGTCGCGGACTGCAACGACGATCTGCGCGGCCGCAACCATCGGGTCGGCGCGGTCGGTCATGAGGGTCGTCCCGGCGTGGTTGCCTTGGCCGCTGACGCTCAGTTTCCAGCGGCCATGGCCCAGGATGGAGCTTCCGACGGCGATGGTCGGCCCGCCTTGGCCCAGTCCCTTTCCCTGTTCCACATGCAGTTCAACGAAGCTGCCGATTCGCGCCATGGCCTCCGGATCGGGTCCGACGTGCCGGGGATCCAGGCCGTTGCTTCGGGCGACGTCGGCGAAAGTGTTG
The DNA here is from genome assembly GCF_030209795.1 of Arthrobacter sp. efr-133-R2A-63. Lineage (NCBI taxonomy): Bacteria > Bacillati > Actinomycetota > Actinomycetes > Micrococcales > Micrococcaceae > Arthrobacter > Arthrobacter sp. efr-133-R2A-63. The sequence continues at coordinate 78,332 of NZ_JARVRG010000032.1, forward strand.
CCGTCGACGTCGCGCAGGTTCAGCGCCTTGTCGATGTCGATGGCGCCAGTCAATAGTCGCGAACCCAGGCAGGCCACCCCAAAGCGGGATCCTTCCTCTTCCGGGAAGACGGTGATGGCCAGGGAACGCCCAGGCTCAAGACCGCGGGAAACGAGGACATCGACGGCGGCGAGTGCGGACGCGACGCCAAGCGGCCCATCAAAGGCCCCTCCTCCCGGGACGGAATCGAGGTGGCTTCCTGTGACGAGCGCGCCGTCCTGGGGCTTTCCCCACCAGGCCCAGATGATGCCGTTGCGGTCGGTCTCGACCTCGAGGCCGCGGTGCTGGGCTTGTTCGATGAACCAGTGCCTGAGGTCGAGCTCGGGCGTCGAGTAGACGGCCCTCGAGTATCCCCCGCGCGCCGCATCGCGGCCCACGTCCTTGATTGAGTCAAGGAGCTGATTGACGGTATTCACGTGTTCCTCCGATTATGTCTGCCACCAAGTAAAAACCAGATGCCACCCCATGACAAGGGTTCCGACACGGAACCGCGACAATTAACGGGCCCGAACACCACCGATATGCCCTGGCGCCACAGAATGTCTCAAATCCCGGAATCTCAGACAATTTCCAGAAATCTATTGCCACCCGATGAAAGTTCATTTTTACTTAGTGGCAAGACATGGTGATTCAGACCACTTGAAAGCAGGCCAAGCAGTGGCAGCAGATTCCTCCACACGGACGGTCGAAAGGGCTTTGGCCCTCCTGAGCGCGGTCTGCACCGATGGCTGCATCAGCCTGAGCGACGCCGCACGTGTTGTTGACTTGTCAGCCAGCACCGCACTCCGTCTCCTCCGCACCTTGGAAGGCAGCGGATTCGTGAAGCGGGATCCGGGTGGAAACTTCCGTCCCGGCGCCAGCGTGATCCAGTTGGGAGCCCTCGCGTTGGGACAGGAGTCCCTCGTATCGCTCTGCACGCCACACATGAAGCGGTTGGTGGCTGAAACGGGCGAATCCTGCTATTTGAGTATTCCCGGTCCTGGGGAAACCGGTATCTACATTGCCATCGTCGAAGGTACGCACTCTGTCCGGCACACCAGTTGGGTCGGCAGGAGCATTCCGTTGGAAGGATCCGCCGCCGGGAAGGTCCTGACTGGCGGGCAGAACGGCCGCGGCTTCGCCATCGTGCGAAGCGGCGTAGAAGACGACATCACGGCCGTCGCCGCACCCATCGTGATCGGCGGCCGCACCGTGGCAGCCCTCAGCATCGTCGCACCGAGCTACCGCTTGGGCGAAGCGAAGGCGCAGACATTTGGCGAGGAACTGGCGAGGGTGGCGGACAACATCTTCGTGGAACCCTCCGGAGACCATGAAGTGCCCCAGGAAGGCATGAAACAGAAATAGTCACGTTTGAAAATGTCACCAAGGCGTACCCTGATCAACCGCCTCATCGAACCCACCAGCGGTACCATCTACCTCGATGACCAGCCGACGTCGACCATGGACGCGGTCTTGCTGCGCAGTCACCGAGATGGCCGGGGTGCTGCGGCCTCGTGGAAGGCAGCGGTGACCCGGCGAGGATCCAGGATTCCTGTTGCTTCCCGAATTCTGGAACTAAGCATGCTTAGCTATGGACTGCCGACCACGACCGGCGTACCTTAGTTTCCAAACACCGCACTGGGGAGGTGGAGTGTTTGGCCAGGTCTCTGGGGCGCCGTGGCATTTATGTGTTACGCCCCCTGCTATTCGCCGCTTTCGGCGCATTGGCATGGTTGCTGTGGCTCGCCGGTCCTTCGCAAGCCACCGACGCCATGCCGGGGATCCCGGCTGTCCCGGCACCTTCGGTTTCCCTCCCTCCGGTTCCCCTTGCCGATCCCCTGGGACGGCTCGTCAACCAGGACCCCTCCGGGGTTGCAGTCCCGAGTCAATTGGCCACAGTTCCTGGGGCCGTGGTCCGTCAGCTAACAGACCACGCCGTGACGCCGGTGGTCGGGGTCGCCCACGGCGTGCAGCGCGTGGTCACCAACACGCTCAAGGAACTCGCGGCGTTGACGGAGGGTCCTTCCGTGCCGGAATTGCCGCGGGTGCCCGTAATACTGCGGAATACAGGACCAAGTGTTCCTGCTGTCCCCGCTGCTCCCCCGCGTGCTGGACCCGGCGCGGCGCTCACTGGCCCCTCCACGCTTGTCCATACGAACCCCGTTCCACCTGCCGTCCAGGCCGGCTCAGGAGCGAGCACAAGGACTTCCGGATTCCCGGACGGTGTTGTCTTCGCTCCCCCTGCTGTATTCGCGCCGTCGGATGTGTCTACGGTTCCGGGCGGACCTCCGCCTGACGCGCCGGCTTCCGCGGCTGCGTCGCCGCATGAGGCCGGATCGATGTCGGGCCCGGAGGGCGGTTCCACTTTTGGCGCGGCAGATCTGCCCGAACAACGTGGACTCGCGCCCCCGCCCGGCCACTGTCCGATACCCGACCGCAGGCAAACGCCTTCAACCGAACCTGCATTCGATCCTGGATCTTCCCCCGACTGACCAGGCCGCTCCTGCCCTTTTGGCAGGCACGACCAACTGCGCCACCAGCGCAGGACACGTCTAGTCAGGAGAAGACCATGCAGGACAATAACCGACTGATAGGTAATTGGCCCGACCCCATGAGTAAAGGAGGCATATAGGTATAAGCGAACATCGCGACAGGCGCTCAGCGCCCAAGGGAACAACGACGCCGGCCGTACAGTCAGTCTGACTGCACGGCCGGCGTCGTGATATTGAAAAGTAGCCTGGGTCCCTTTAGAACAGGCCGCCCACCACAGCCTGGGTGAGCTGGTGGAAGATGTCGGTGCGGGCGGGGATGTCGCTCTCGTCCTGGCCCTTGGTGTAGACCACGAAGGCATAGCTCTTGGTCCCGTTGGTGAGGATGCTGGCATCGTGGAGTTCGTCGTCGAGCAGTCCATATTTGTGGAAAACGGTGATTCCGGCCGGCACTGCGGCGGGGATCAGTGATTCGTAGTTGGTGTTCTGCATATAGGACAACAACTGCGCCGTGTCCTGCTGGTTCAGGAGCTTCCCGTCGTAGAGACCAGCCATGATACTGGCCATCTCGGCGGGGGTCAGGGTGTTGTTCTCCGGGTCGTAGTTGATCCCGATTGACGTGGCGTAGGCCTGCAACTGTGGGTGACCGATGGTGTCCATGATCAACGACCATGAGTCGTTATCGCTGTCCTGGATCATTTCCTTGATTTGGAAGCCCGAGGTGTAGTCCCCCAAAGGATCGTCGAGCGACGCTGCGCCTGTTTCGACGAGGTGGTAGTAGGCAATCGCTGACAGCACCTTGGCTGTGCTTGCTGCCTCGAACGGATCCTGGACCCCGTATTGGTGCGTCGAACCATCGGACAGATCAATCAGGGCCACGCCGATCTGGTACCCATTGTTGGCGTCGATGATCGCATTGATTTGCCCATCAAGCGCGGGCGTCACAGTTCCTGCCGCCGTCGGGGCCGGTGCTGCGGCCGCCGTCGGGGCCGGCGCAGCGGCTACCGGGGCAGGAGCCGAAGCCGCCGCCGTAGGGCTAGCCGCCGTCGTCGTCGGGGCAGCCGCGGCCGGGTCACCCGAGGGTGCCGTCGGGGCCGAAACGAAATCGGAAGCGGGGCGGGCGTGCGCAGCTGAGTAGACCGTGGCCGTCAGGGTCAGAGCCAGAATGGCGGCGCAGGCTGTCAGCAAGGCCGATCGACGCCGGCGAGGGCTCCACTGGTTCCACCGGCTTCTCTTTCGTCCGGACCTTTGGCCGGGACGACGGGGCTCTTGCTCTTCCATAATGATGCAACCGTAGCTACTGCAGCTATGTGGGAGCTATGAAAACCCTGTCCGTCAGCCGCGTGTCACCTGGGTGAATATCAAGCGTCGCGGATTGGTGAGCCCAATACAGTGAACCGCGTGCCACCCATCTCTCCGGACAGCAGCGGCATTGCCTCGGCTATCGCGGCCCGGACACTGTCCAACTCCAGCGACCCTCGGTGCGCTTCTGCCGATTCCCACAGTTCGCAGACAAACACCGTGTCCGGCGCTTCGTCATTGATGCCCACCTCGTAGAGAAGGCAACCCGCGCCCCGGAGTTCAGGTTTCGGTGTCAGCAGGATGGACACGACGGCGTCGCGCTGGCCGGGTTTCGTGCCGAGACTGCCCACGTTTGCAAAGGTCATGCGCCTATTGTGCTTCATTCCGCCGACGTTATTGAGGAATCGCGTATCGGCGGACAAAGTTGCCGAGGATCTTCATCGGTTCGGTCGCCGTGACCTTCCGGGCGTCCGCCATCAGCTGTTCAGCAGCCTCGGGCGGGAAATATCCGGCGTGGCGATAGGTGTCGATCCGGGTGACGAGCCCCTCGGCGTCCAGCTCCGGATGGAATTGCGTGGCGTAAAGATTGCTCTTGATGCGGAACATCTGCACCGGGCAGGCGGCCGAACCGGCCAGCAACACCGCGTGTCCCGGCAGGACCGTGCAGGCTTCCTTATGGCCCGTAAAGGCGACAAAGCGCTCGGACATGCCTTGGAGGAGGGGGTCCTGGAGGCCCTCCGCCGTGAGCTTGATGGTTACCCCTCCAAGCCCTTCACCGTAGGTGCGGTCAATCACCGCGCCCTGGTGAAGGCCCAGGGTTCCGACCCCATAGCAGGCCCCCAGAAAGGGAAAGTCGGAGGCCACAATCGTGTCCAGCAGGTGAGCGAGTTCCTTCTCCACCCGTTTCTGGACCGGACTCTTGTGTTCCGGAGGGTCGCTCGAAGTGAACGGACTGCCGCCCACGATCACGCCGGAGTAGTCGGAGAGCTCAAGCGGGGGAAGTGGCGCCGCTTCCATCCGGATGCGTTGCAGCTGCTTGGGAGCGAGCCCTCCAAAACGGAGATACGCCTGGTACTCTTCCTCGGCGGCGGCGTCTTCGGCACGAGATGCGAGCAGGAGAAACGGCTTCACAGGCTAAGTGTGCACGCGGTGGCCCTGGCGCGCCAGCGTCCGGCTGAAACATCCCTTTGGAGGCGGTGAGCCGCCGTTCACGTGGAAGAAATGTCCGGCATTCCGGCCGGATGGGAGGATTTCACCTCCTTCGGCCTTGGATTCCGCGGAATCACCGGCATCCCGCACGTCCGCTCCGGGTGACCCGGCGTCCCTGCGGAGACGGAGTTAACATTCCCGAAACACGCCTGTCATGCGTTCTTCACGCCTAGACAAGTTATGTAACGTGCCCGCAATTTTTCCTCGCATTGCTTGAAACACGGAACCGGAAATATTGGGCAGGGGAAGAACGGGACCACGCTGCAACGGTCCTCCTACGGCATTCCGATCAGAAGGGAAGCGCACGTGAATATCACTGCGGAAAACGTTTGGGTGATGGTGTCGGCGGCACTTGCACTGCTCATGACTCCGGCACTCGGCCTCTTCTACAGTGGCATGACCCGGGCCAAGGCCTCCCTCAACATGATCATGATGAGCTTCATCTCCGCGGGCATCGTAGGCGCCGTCTGGATCCTGTGGGGCTACTCAATGATCAGCGGCAAGAGTGTCCTGGGCATTTTCGGCAATCCGTTCAGCAGCTTCGGCTCGGCAGACCTGGTCGGTTCCACCGATCTCATCAAGCTTGGTTTCAGCGCTACTTTCGCCATCGTCACCGTGGCCCTGATCAGCGGCGCTATCGCCGATCGTGCCAAATTCACCTCCTGGGTCGTTTTCGTCCCGATCTGGATCACCCTGGTCTACTGCCCTTTGGCCTTCATGGTCTGGGGCGGCGGCCTCCTGAGCCCCGGCGGAGCCATCAGTTCGGTCTTCGGTCAGGTGATCGACTTCGCCGGCGGCACAGTGGTGGAGATCAGCTCCGGAGCTGCCGCCTTTGTCCTGGCCCTGATCCTGGGCAAGCGCCACGGCTTTGGAAAAGATCCGAACCACCGCCCGCACAACCTCCCCTTCATCATGCTTGGCGCCGGCCTCCTCTGGTTCGGCTGGTTCGGTTTCAATGCCGGTGCGGCCACGACGTCGGCGCAGGCCGGCTTGATCTGGGTCAATACCCTGGTTGCCCCGGCCGGGGCCATGCTCAGCTGGTTGCTCACCGAGAAAATCCGGCATGGCCACCCCACATCTTTGGGTGCGGCTTCCGGCGTCGTTGCCGGCCTTGTGGCCATTACTCCGGCTTGTGCCAACGTGGCTCCTGCTGCGGCCCTCGGCCTGGGTTTGCTGGCAGGCGCCGCCTGCGCCGTGTTTGTCGACTTGAAACACAAGTTCGGCTTCGATGACTCCCTCGACGTCGTAGGCGTCCACCTTGGGGGCGGCCTTGTGGGCACGCTCGCGCTCGGATTCATCGCCTTGCCTGTGAACGGCAAGGGTGGAGGATTGTTCTACGGCGGCGGACTCCAGCAGCTCGTGGCGCAGATCGTCGCCATCCTTGTCACCCTCGCGGTGTCCGGAATCATGACGGCAATCATCGGCCTTGTCATCCACAAGACCATAGGATTCCGCGTCAGCCACGAGGCGGAGCTCGCCGGAGTGGACCTGTCCGAGCATGCCGAGACCGCCTACGAGTTCGGCGGCATGGCCCGGAGCCACTTCAACGCCCTCCCGCACGTCAACATCCCGGTGGCCACTGCCGCCGCTTCGTCCTCCGCCGCCGCTCCCGCCGTCGAGCTCCAGCGCGAAAAGCAAGCCGACCCCGCTTAGCTGGGGCGGCCGTTTCCGCAGCCGCGAGGGACGCGTACGCTCAGTTTGTGGACATCGTCGATTTCCTCTCGGACCGTCTGAGTGAGGACGAAGCTGCGGCGCGGAAACTCCTCGGCGACCGTTCCGTCTCCGAGGCGGGCAAATGGTACGAGCGACGTCTTCTCCTGGAATGCGAATCAAAGAGAAGGCTGCTCGGCATCGTGGAATCCGCACGGCAGGCGGCCCTGGCCACGATGGTTCGCGGCACGCTTGGTGATTCGCCGCAGTGGATTCCGGAATCGATCGAATGGACCACGAAATCGTTGAATGCCCTTGCGCTTCCTTATTCCGACCATCCGGACTTCGAGCCGGAATGGCTGGCGGGGACGTAGCTGGCGGGCCTACCGCTCCTCCGCGAGCCGAGACCCTCGGCTCGCCACAACGCGCTGCCGCCGCCAACGCATTGGCCCTGTCAGCTTCCGGGAAGGTCAGATTGGAGGACCTACCGTTCACACCCCGCTTCATCAGTTCAGTTCACTGATGATTTCACTGACGGTTCCCTGTGAGTCGGGCCAACGTGTCTGACGGCTAACCAAATTCACACATGACAGAGGGCGGTCACCGGCATCGGTGGCCGCCCTCTGCAGTTTCATTTGCAGGGCGTTCCTGTCAGTGCATCGTCCCGAAATTGGTGTTGTACCGGTACATGAAAGCAGCCATGGCGTCGCGGTTGACCGCTAGATACGGACGGTAGGTTTTGCTTCCGTCGGACTCGGTCCATCCCGTACTGATGCCGCTGTTTGCGAGCCAGGTGATCTGCTTGTAGAACGGGTTGTCAGTGGCGACGTCGGTGAATGGCGACGTCGCCGGTGCCGTGAAGGCCGGGCTACCCGCGAGGCGGTACATGAAAGCGGCCATGGCGTCGCGGTTGACCGAAAGATACGGACGGTAAGTTTTGCTTCCGTCGGACTCGGTCCATCCCGTACTGATGCCGTTGATCGCAAGCCAGGTGATCTGCTTGTAGAACGGATTGTTCGTGGCGACGTCAGTGAATGGCGACGTCGCCGGCGGGGTGAACGCCGGGCTGCCCATCAGGCGGTACATGAAGGCAGCCATTGCGTCCCGAGCTACCGCCGTCAGGGGGTTGAAGTTCCTCGACCCGTCGGACGCGGTCCACCCGGTGGAGATGCCACGGGAACCAAGCCAGTTGATTTCGGACGTGAACGGGTCCCCGGAAATGTCCGAGAAGATGGGGCCCGGGTTGGTGGCGAAGTCGGTCAGCTGGGTGAGGGTGCCGTTGAAGACGTCCTGGTCGCCGGGAAAAACGCCTGTATCGGAGTTCTGCCACAAGGTGTAGTCCGGCCAGCCGGCCGGCAGCGGTCCGGCGTCAGTCGAGAAATAGGAAATATGCAGGGGGTGGTTTCCGAAACCCGCCGCATTGCCGGTGCACGTTGTCCACCAGTCAGTGGTGGTGTAAATGGCAGGCAGGCGCCCGGTCTTGGACAGGATGGTCGTGGCGAAATCGGAGATCCAATTCACCATGTCCCCTTGGCTCAATCCGTAGCAAGTACTTCCATACGGGTTGTATTCGATGTCCAAGAGGGCAGGAAGGGTCTTCCCGTCCGGGGTCCAGGCTGCGCCGCTCTGCAGAAAGTAGTTGGCCTGGTCCGCTCCTGAGGACGCGTCGGGAAGCGCGAAGTGGTAGGCGCCGTGCAAGAGTCCGGCGTTTGCGGATCCGGCATATTGGCTGGCGAAGTACGGGTTGGCGTAACCGGTGCCCTCACTGGCCTTGACGTAGGCGAACTTGGCGCCATTTGCGGCCGCGGTGGGCCAGTCCACATTGCCTTGGTGGCTGCTGACATCCATCCCCGGCACCCCGGACGCCACCGAAGCAGGCGCTACGGCCTGGGCAGACATCCGCGTTGGCGTAGCGGTCTCATGACTGCGGACCGTTGAACCCATCGCATGGTCATTCGAGGTACTTGACGTCGCGGACGGAGAGGGTGACGGTGAAGTCGTCGTGGGAGCCGCGGAAGCCGCGCCGGCGCCGGGGGCGGCGAGGACGATGCCCGCCATGAGCAGGGCCACGTACCCGGCGATGCCTTTCCGGATACGGGGTCGAACAAGTTTCGGCCGCCTGGGAGCGCGCAGGATCGACGCGTTCATATGAATTTCCTTCCGTTTTGGCAACGGAAGAGACCCGCGCCTGCAAACAACGCCCGCAGGAGCGGACGTCACGGACATTACCAGCTCTAGTCAAGACGGATGACAAACAGGCGGCATCAAACCCGGCCGCGAAAAGAGCGGGGGCACTGCCCCTGTCAAAGAATTAATCCAGAATCTATTCTGTTGATGAACCGGTACACATACGGTCCATCAGGCCGCCGGCTCGTCCCGGGAAGCCCATCCCGCTCCGGGGGCCGTCTCTCTGAGGAGGCGTCCATGTCCACTCCCGATGTGCCGACCCGGGGGCCCGCAAGGCCCGGTCCCTATATTGCGGCCGGAATCCTGCTGGCCGTCGCCATTCTGGTTCCGCTGTTCGTCCCCGCGTACTCGATTGATCAACCGCGGCTCGCCGGCATGCCGTTCTTCTACTGGTACCAAATGCTCTGGGTCCCTATCACCGCGGGCATGGTGGGCATCTCCTATCGCTTGGTCACCAAGGAGGACCGTCGGCGCCGAGAAGCAGTGCGGGGCGGACGAGGCGCACGCACCGAGGAGCAGGAACAATGAGCGCGCTCACTGTCCCGCTGGCGACCACAGCGGACCGGCCCGTCAACGGCGTCGCGCTCACCGTCGTCGTCGTCCTCTTCATCCTCGTGGCGGTGCTGGGCTTCTTCGCCGCGCGCTGGCGCGCGGGCAAGGAGACGGGCCTGCACAGCCTCGATGAGTGGGGCCTTGGCGGCCGCGGGTTCGGAACGTGGGTCACGTGGTTCCTCCTTGGCGGGGACCTCTACACGGCCTACACGTTTGTGGCAGTCCCGGCGGCAATGTGGGCCACCGGCGCCGTGAGCGGCTTCTTCGCCGTGCCGTACACGATCGTGCTCTACCCGATCGTGTTCCTTTTGATGAGCCGTTTGTGGTCGGTCTCGCACCGGCATGGGTTCGTCACACCGGCTGACTTCGTCGGCGGGCGCTATGGCAGCAGGGCGTTGACGGTTGCGGTGGCCCTCACGGGGATTGTCGCGACCATGCCCTACATCGCGTTGCAATTGGTTGGCATCAAGGCGGTGCTCACCGTGCTGGGCCTCGGCAGTGCGCAGAATGTGCTGCTGACCGACTTGCCCCTCATCATCGCCTTCGTGGTCCTGGCCGCCTACACCTACACCTCGGGCCTGCGGGCGCCGGCGCTTATCGCCGTCGTGAAGGATCTGCTGATCTACCTCGCGGTCATCGTTGCGGTGATCTACCTGCCAATCAAGTTCGGGGGCTGGGACAACATCTTCGGTGCAGCCCAGACGAAACTCGACGCCGTCAGCCCGGCCACAGGCAAGCCGGCGGGTGTCTTCATCCCGGGTGCCGCCAGCTATTCCGCGTACTGGACGCTGGCCCTTGGCTCGGCCATGGCGCTGTTCATGTACCCGCACTCGGTCACCGGAGTCCTGGCGACCAAGAGCAGGAACACGATCCGCAAGAACGCGGCGGTCCTTCCGCTGTATTCGCTGCTGCTGGGATTCCTTGCCCTCCTGGGGTACGCGGCCATTTCCGCGGGCACCAAGCCGATTGACTTGAACGGTGCCGTCAATCCGCAACTGGTGGTTCCGCAACTGTTCCTGGACAACTTCCCGGCCTGGTTTGCCGGTATTGCCCTGGCGGCCATCGCCATCGGCGCGTTGGTTCCGGCCGCCATCATGTCGATCGCTGCCGCCAACCTGTTCACCCGCAATATCTACCGGGACTTGATACGGCCCGACGCCGACCCGCGGCAAGAAGCGAAGGTCTCCAAGATCGCCTCGCTCGTGGTGAAGTTCGGGGCGCTGATCTTCGTGATCGCGATGGACCAGTCGGCGGCCATCAATATGCAGCTCCTCGGCGGCATCTGGATCCTGCAGACCTTCCCGGCGATCGTGGCAGGGCTCTACACCCGCTGGTTCCACCGCTGGGCCCTCTTCGCGGGCTGGGTGGCCGGGATTGCCTACGGCACCGTCGCGGCGTACAACGTGGTCAACCCCGTGACGAAGGCGAACTTCGGCGGCTCCATCGCTGCCATCCCCGGCACCAACGTGCAGGTCTACATCGCCGTCGTGGCATTCGCGATCAACCTCATTATTGCTGCCGTCCTGTCCCTGGTCTTCCGGGCGATGAAGCTCCCCGACGGCAAGGACATCACCCGGAATTCGGACTACGGAGCTGACGAGGACGACCCCAAAGTTGCCCAACTCCAGCGCGAATACCCGCTGGGCGAAACGGGAGGCCCTGCGTTCTGACTGGATGGCACTACCAATACACGGCCGGGCGGGTTTGTGCGTGCCTAAGCGGCCGGCACGTCCTGTCCGTGGCGCGCGCGAAACAGGTCCCCGAAATAGTGCGCAGCCATGACGGGCGGGTCTCCGTTCAAAGGCGTTCCTGGCAGGGGCCGGGCTGTTGATCGGTAGTGGTGTCCGGTGGGGGTGCGGATGTCGAGGACGTGCCGTGTCCCGGGGCTTGTTGTTGCCGTCCCGGTTTGTGCTGTCCAGCCGGGGAGTTCTTTGGTGTGGTTGCAGGCTTCGCAGAGCCCTGCCCCGTTGGCCAGGCTGGTGGTGCCGCCGTGGTGCCAGGGGATGATGTGGTCGATGTGTCTGATGGGTGCGTCGCAGTAGGGGGTGCGGCAGGTGTCGTCGCGGGCCTGGATGAAGCGCCGCAGCCCGGGCGGGTACAGCCGGGCACGGGAGTCGACGCCGACCAGTTCCCCGGTTCCGGGGGCGGTGTAGAGGCGCCGGAGCCAGACCTTCAAATCGTGATTGTGGCCGGGACCTGCTTGTCCGTCCTCGGTCTGACCTGGAGCGGACGTTCCATGGCCGCTGCTGCCGCTGAGCAGTGACCGTGCCCAGCGGGCGGGGACGATGCCGTAGCCGGGGAGCCGGGCTGGTTCTGCGTCGCTTTGGAAGAGGGTGCGGTCGGTCATGACGAGCTGGATCTCCACGCCGCTGATTCCTGCGGGGGTGCCGGTGGTGCGTTCGACCAGGGTGTCGGCCATGATCTGTCCCCGGGTGCGGGTGTCCTCTCCGGCGTTGCGGAGGGTGTCGGCGTGCCGGGACAGGGCAGCGTGCACGGCCACCCCGTGGGCGACGGGAAGCAGCGCGGTCAGGTAGGTCATGGTGTCCGGTGCCGGGCGGAGGCTGACGTGCCGTTCGGTGGCGGCGTGGCTGGCGCGTTCGGTGACGGTGCGGGGGTCCCGCCGGTAGGCCGCGGCCCGGGCGGCCGCGAGGATGGCCTTGTCTCCGGCGCCGTCGAAGGTTCCGGTGTCGGCGGCGAGTTCCTCGTCCACGGCGCAGCGGTCTTCGGCGGACAGGCAGGCTGTTTCCTTCACGAGCAAGGTGGCGCGCCATTCGTTCAACTGCCCGCTGTCGAGGGCGGCGAGGGTGCGCGGCATTTCGGTGACCAGCGCTTTCGCGAGTCCGAGGAGCCGGGATCCTTTGGCGGGGGATTCCCGCCGGGCCAAAGCCACCTGGGCTGCGACGCCGCGTCCGCGTTCCTCGGCCGGGACCCCGGCCGCGGCGTCGGCGCTGCGCTGGACGGCATCGAACGCGACGGCGATCCTGGCCTGCGCGGCCGCTGCCGCGGACTTCAAGTCCTCCAGGGCACGCAACTGGTCAATCAATTCGGCGCGGTCGGAACCTGGCCGAAGCGAAGCAACGGCGCCGATCAGGTCCCGCACGCAGACGCCCGGTACGGCAGCCTCCGGACCCGCACCGCCCGAAGGCGCACCCGATCCGATCAGCTGCGTTCCCCGAATACCGGCCATAAGAAAAGCCTCGCAGGGACCTACGACATTTTTAGGCCGAAAAAGACCCGTCCAAGCGAAAGAACCGAAAAAATTTTGAAAATTTTTGGGAAGGGCAAAGAAAGTGCCACCGAAGGAACCCAGACAGCCCGACCATCGCTTGCGTCACTGATAGGCGTAGGCTATCGATCGTGTCGGAAGCCCAGCCAGAGGAGCCGCACTGTGGACACGCGAAAACTGAAGTACTTCCTCGCCGTCGTCGACCACGACGGATTCAACCGCGCTGCCGAGCATCTGCTCATCGCCCAACCTTCGCTTTCCCAGACGATCGCCAGCCTCGAGAAGGAGCTCGGCGTTCCGCTCTTCCACCGCATCGGCCGCAGGGCAGTCCTTAGCGAAGCCGGCAAAGAGCTGGTCGGCCCGGCCAGACTCGTCATGCGGGATCTCGACGCCGCGCAATCAGCGGTCCAGTCACTCCAGGGGATCAGGAGCGGTCGACTCGACATCATCACCATGCCGTCCCCCGGCATCGAGCCGCTGACGTCCATGATCGCCGCCTTCACCGAGGTTTACCCCGCAGTCCGGCTCAACGTCAGTGCCGCGTTCACTCCCGAAGAAGTTATCGAGTCAGTCCGGAATGGCAGCTCCGAGATCGGCCTGGCCGGCTCGCCTACGCCGATCCTGGTTCCAGGCGTCGAGGTCATCGAACTCGAAAAGCAACCGCTCATCCTGATCGTCAATCCGCAGGCCGACTCCTTCGGCGCCGAGCAAACGGCCATCCAACGCGAGGATCTCGGGGGCCAGCGCATCATTGCGAGCCAACGAGGCTCCCTTATGCGTTGGCTCGTGGATGACGCCCTGGCGCACGGCGTCGAGGTGGAGATCGTCGTCGAAGTTGCCCACCGGACCTCCATCTTGCCCCTGGTCCTGGCGGGCGTCGGGCACGCGGTGATGCCGTCGTCGTGGGCTCCCACCGCGCACAAGGCCGGGCTGCGCACAATGCTCGTCGAACCGGTGACCCATCTGGATGTCGCGGTGCTCAGCCGCAAGGACAACCTCACTCCGGCGGCCAAAGCGTTCTTGAAGGTCGCCGCGGAGCACACCGCGCGCACCAATAACTAGAAACCAATAGGCATTACCTATCAGTTGTATCGAAACTAAGTCTTGGACGCCACCTACCCGCCGCCCGTCTACTTGAAGAGGAAAGCAGTGTGACTCTGCTAACAAACTCAACGAGGAGGTAGGCATGAGCGCCACCCAGAAATTCAGCATCGCATCGATCCCCGCAGACGGTGTGGGCAAAGAAGTTGTCTCCGCGGGACGCCGCGTCCTGGACGCCCTGGCCGCGAACTCCGCCGGTAAGTTCGCCTTTGAATGGACCGAGTTCCCGTGGGGCTGCGGCTACTACGAGAAGACCGGCCAGATGATGGACCCCAGGGGCCTGGACGCCCTCAAGGACTTCGACGCCATCTACTTCGGAGCCGTCGGCTGGGAGAACGTCCCGGACCACATCAGCCTCTGGGGCCTGCGCCTGAACATCACGCAGAACTTCGACCAGTGGGCCAACATCCGCCCGGTCAAGTTCCTCCCCGGCATCCAGTCCCCGCTCCGCAAAGCTGACAACACCGAGCTCGACTGGATCGTTGTCCGCGAAAACAGCGAAGGCGAGTACGCCGGCCTCGGCGGACGCAACCTGAGCGGGCGCGGCCCGGGGAACGAAGTAGCGCTGCAAACCGCACTGTTTACTGAGAAAGGCTGCGAGCGCATCATGCGCTTCGCCTTCGAGCTCGCCCGGACCCGCACGGTCAAGAAAGTCTCGTCGGTCACCAAGTCCAACGCCCAGCAGTACGGCATGGTCCTCTGGGACGAAACCTTCCAACGCGTCGCCCTCGACTACCCGGACGTGCGGACCGAGAGCGTCCTGGTCGACGCCATGAGCGCCAAGTTCATCCTCCACCCCGAGGAACTGTCAGTGGTGGTCGCGTCCAACCTGAACGCCGACATCCTCTCCGATCTCGGCTCCGCCCTCGCCGGCAGCCTCGGCCTCGCCGCGAGCGCAAACCTGAACCCTGAGCGGCGCTTCCCGTCGATGTTTGAGCCCGTCCACGGTTCCGCGCCGGACATCGCGGGCAAGGGCATCAGCAACCCGATCGGGGCCATCGCCAGCGCCGCCCTGATGCTGGACCACTTCGGACTGCACGAGGAAGCCCGCCTGGTCGAGGCCGCCATCGAGCAGACCACCGCCGCCGGGTTCTTGACCCGCGACGTCGGCGGCGAAGCCACCACGGACGACGTCACCGAAGCCATCATCAAGGCTCTTAGCCACTCGCTGGCCGCCGTCTAAAGCAGCCGCAACTCCGGTGGCGTTCGACGGCGGCTGGCCGGCCGCCGTCGAACGCCGCGGAGGTCCCTTCCCAACGCTCGCAAGCTCGCGTCGGGGCCCTCGGGACGCCGCTTACCCTTTCAGCTTTCTCCAGAGATTTTCCACAATGAGGTAGGAAACATGGGACACTCATCAACCGCCGGTCATCCGACCCCGGCCCCCAAAAAACGCTGGTACCGGCAACTGTATTTCTGGGTACTGACCGCCATTCTCATTGGCGTCCTGCTCGGCTGGCTCGCGCCGACCGCAGGCATCGCCATGGAACCGATCGGAACCACGTTCGTCAATGCGATGAGGATGCTCATCGGGCCGATCGTCTTCCTGACCATCGTCGGCGGGATCGCGAGCGTCGCGGACCTGAAGAAGGTCGGGATGACGGGCCTCAAGGCTCTCACGTACTTCCAGATCGGAACGATTTGTGCGTTGGCGTTCGGTTTGGTGGCGATCAATATCTTCCGGCTTGGCGAGGGCGTCAACGCTACTGCGGGCACCATCAAGACCACCGCTGCCGCGGCCCAGCTTATCGATGCCGGCGCGCACCAGGAATGGTGGCAGTTCCTGACCAACATCATCCCCACGAGCATCGTCCAGCCCTTCATTGCGGGCGATATTCTCCAGATCATCTTCATCGCGGTGGTCTTCGGGATCGCGTTGAACGCGATGGGCAAGCTTGGCGCCCCCGTGCTCGACGGCGTGCAGCGGCTCACCGGCGTGATGTTCAAGATCCTGGGCTTCATCATGAAGGCCGCGCCGCTGGGTGCCTTCGGCGCCATGGCCTTCGCGGTCGGCAAGTACGGTGTGTCCTCGCTGACAAGCATGGGCGGGTTGATCGCGCTGTTCTACGTCACCTCGATCCTCTTTGTGGTGGTGGTCCTTGGCTCCGTCATGGCGTTCCTGAAACTGAACATCTTCACGATGATCAGGCATTTCAAAGAGGAATACCTGATCATCCTGGGCACTTCGACCGCCGAACCGGCGCTGCCGGGCCTGATGCGCAAGCTCGAGCATGCGGGGGTCAAGAAGGAGACAGTGGGGCTCGTTGTCCCCACCGGCTACAGCTTCAACCTCGACGGCGCAGCGATCTACCTTTCCCTGGCCGCCGTGTATATCGCCCAGGCCACCAACACGCACTTGAGCATCGGCCAGCAATTGGGCCTCATCGCCGTCATGCTGCTTACGTCCAAGGGGGCTGCCGGTGTTGCTGGCGGCGGATTCATCGCTCTCACTGCAACGTTGGCCACCATCGGCACCATCCCGGCCGCGGGCATCATGCTCATCTTCGGCATCGACAAGTTCATGTCCGAATGCCGCGCCCTCGTGAACTTCACGGGCAACGCCGTCGCCACGTTGTTCATCGCCTGGTGGGACCGCACCCTCGACGCCGACCGCGTCCGCAGTGTCTTCGCGGGCGAAGCTGTGGAGCCGATTCAGGTGGCCGATCTTCCGGCGCCCGCTGCCGCCGTCGAGCCCTTTCAGCCCGCCGATCGCCACCCCGCCTATTCGGAATCCATCTGACATGAGTAACGCAACCGCCCCGAAAACCGTCCTCATCGCGCCCGACAAGTTCAAAGGCAGCCTCACGGCCGGCGAGGTGGCAGACGCCCTGGCGACAGGGCTGCGTTCCGTCGGAGCAGTTCGCTGTGAGCTGCTGCCGCTGGCGGACGGAGGTGACGGCAGCGTTGATGCCGCCGTCACCTCCGGGTTCGCCCACCACGGCTGCACGGTGAGCGGCCCCACTGGCCAGCCCGCACAAGCGAGCATCGCGTTCGACGGCGCCACTGCTGTTGTGGAGGTAGCGAACACTTGCGGTTTGGGGCTCTTGCCGGACGGACGGCTTTTGCCGCTGGATGCGTCGAGTCGCGGGTTCGGCGAGGCTGTTCTCTTTGCCCTTTCGTTGAGGCCGGCTCGGATCGTGCTGGCGCTCGGAGGCAGCGCGAGCACCGACGGAGGAATGGGCATGCTCACCGCCCTGGGCTTCCGCTTCCTGGATGCCTCCGGCCGTTCTTTGGACGGCAACGGGCGGAACCTTGGCCTTGTTCATTCCGTTCTCGGGACGTTGCTTTCCGGGCTAGCCGAGACGGAACTGATTGTTGCGAGCGACGTGCACAACCCGCTGTGCGGGCCGGACGGAGCTCCTGCGGTGTTCGGTCCGCAGAAGGGCGCATCGCTTGCGGATGTTGCAGCGCTCGACGCCGGCCTGATGCATTTTGTCTCTGTGCTCGCCTCCGTTGGCTTTGAGGATGCAGCTTCCGTTGCCGAGCATCCGGGCGCTGGAAGCGCCGGTGGGATCGGCTTCGCGTGCATGCTGCTGGGTGCTTCCCAGGTCTCCGGGGCGGACTACTTCCTCGACCTCCTGGACTTCGACACCCGCAAGGACAGCTGCGATCTGGTGGTCACCGGCGAGGGCAGCATCGACGAGCAGACCCTCGCCGGAAAGCTGCCGGCCGCCGTCGCGCGCCGCTCGGGTACGCGGCCGGTCATCGCCGTCGCCGGCCGTTCGTTGCTGCGGCAGGAGCGGTGGTCCGAGATGTCGCTTTCTCACGTCTACACCCTGGCGGGCTACACGGATCTGGACTCGTCGAAGGACCCTGTGTTGTCGGCGGACCTGTTGCGGCGGATCGGGCGGGAAATTGGGGAGGGGCTCGGTCGCTTAGGTGGCTTGTAAACAGACACGCCCGACTTCCGCGATCTCTTGCTACCGCGGGTCTACGGTTGGCTCAATGTCGGATTGGTCAAGGGGGACACATGGAATTCGCAGAACGGCTATCGGCGCTTGCAGCAAAGGTGCGTCAGCAGCGCGA
This sequence comes from Arthrobacter sp. efr-133-R2A-63, assembly GCF_030209795.1. NCBI lineage: Bacteria > Bacillati > Actinomycetota > Actinomycetes > Micrococcales > Micrococcaceae > Arthrobacter > Arthrobacter sp. efr-133-R2A-63. The sequence goes on from NZ_JARVRG010000032.1 coordinate 96,089, forward strand.
GGCTATTCAGACCGAGGAAGCAACGAAGAACGCATTCGTCATGCCGTTCATCTCAACGATCCTCGGCTACGACGTTTTCAACCCTCTTGAGGTCGTACCGGAGTTCACAGCGGATGTGGGAATCAAGAAAGGCGAGAAGATCGACTACGCCATCGTGAAGGATGGCGAGATACAGATCCTCATCGAGTGCAAGAAGTCCATTGGACCGGTAAGGATCGAACACGCTTCCCAACTATTCCGCTACTTTGCAGTCACAAATGCGCGGATTGCCATACTCACCAATGGCGAGGTGTATCAGTTCTTCACTGATCTCGATGCTCCGAACCGTATGGACGAAAAGCCGTTCTTGGTGCTGGATCTCAATGACATCGATGATTCGCTCCTGCCGGAACTCCAGAAACTCTCAAAAGATGTCTTCGATCTTGACTCGATCATCAACGCAGCTGGCGAACTGAAATACATCGGCGAGCTAAAACGGACACTGGCCGCCCAGTTCCGCGAGCCTGAAGACGAGTGGGTCAAGTTCTTGACCACACGTGTGTACACCGGCCCATATACGCAACGTGTGCGCGAGCAGTTCACTTCGCTAGTCAAAAAGGCATCGAAGCAGTTTCTCAACGACCAGGCCAATGAACGTCTTAAGAAAGCCCTCGGCTCTCAGACCTTTACGCAGGTCGACGATTCGGCACTTCTTCCGAAGGTGACGAGTGAGCCGGTGGTTGAATCAGACCTCGCCGAGGCCGATGGTATTGAGACCACACTCGAAGAAATCGAGGGCTACCAGATTGTCCGGGCGATCGTTTGCAGCGACGTAAAGCCCTCAAGAGTCTTCCAGCGCGACGCCAAGTCGTACTTCGCGGTACTCCTAGATGACAATAACCGCAGGCCGATAGCACGTCTGCATTTCAACCGAACACAGAAGTACATCGGACTTTTCGACGAACACAAAGAGGAGCGGCGTGTTCCCATCGACTCCCTTGAAGACATCTACGAACACGCTGACGCTCTTCGCGCCAGTGTGAAGGGCTACCTGTAGCACCTGCCAGCTGGGTGGGGGCGCCGACTTGGATGGACACGTTCACAACGAGGATTGCTGTCGCACCCGTATCAGCGGGGACACACTTGGTGCATGGGAACTGTGACGGTGCGCGAGCTAAGGAACCATGGCGACGAAGTGCTTGAGCGGGTCGCTCGTGGCGAAACGTTGATCGTTACCCGCGAAGACCACGAGGTGGCTGAGCTCCAGCCCGTACGCCGACGCGGCCGCCAAACAGAACAACTGATCGCCAGCCGCCGGCACCTGCCGCGCGTGGACATTGAAGCATTCCGGGCAGATCTGGACTAGATCCTGGCTTCGAGTTCGGGACCCCTATGGTCAAGGACATGAACTCCATGCTCGTCTGGTTCAAGACCGGCAAATACGTCGCGGACACCTCGCGCCAAGCCGAAGTATTCGGACCGCCCCCGACGGCGGAAGACGCGGTCGGGGGCGGTTTGCTCGGAGTCTGGGGCGCTGGGGGAGCTACAGGTCCCTCAGCGAGGAATCCGCATCGAGCCGAGCGAGTCTTGCGACGTGCCCAACGGCCCCAAGGCACAAGAACATAGGAACACAGAAGAGTGCCCCGAGCACGAGCAACCAGTTGGGCATGGCCCACGCAGCCACCGGCAGGAGGTCGAGCTGCAGTCCGCTGAAGACCGCCGTTCCTATGACGGAGCAAAGAGTTCCCAGGAGCGCTCCCACAACGCTAATGATCAGACCCACTGCGGCCAACTCGACCATGTAAACCCCCGCTATCGAGGCCCCCGACCAGCCGATGGCTTTGAGGAGACCCACTTCGCGAGCTCTCTGCTTGATCCAACTGCCACCAACAGACATTCCGACCCCGAGGCAGAAGATGATCAAGAACCCACCGATCACCCAGCTGACCAGGGCGAGAAGAGCGAAGAGACCTGAGAGGGACCGGATTTGGCCCGCAACGCTGTTCACTGAATATCCGAGCGCTCGGACTTGGTTCTGTACATTGACCACCTCGTCTGCTGAGTCAACGCGAACATATGCGCGGGGGTAGGTCAGCGCTTTTGTATTCGGCCGGGCATTGGCGAGCGTTGACTGGAGCACCTTACTGGATACGTAAGCAGCCTGTGCGCCATCCGTACCCGGCGACGAGTTGTCATAGATACCTGAGACGCGGAGAGATATGGAAACAGGTTCCCCATTGCCAGGGCCGATTTCCTTCGTGTACACAAAGCTCATTTCCTTGCCGAGCAGCTGGGCGTATCTCTGGCCCTGCCCCTTGTCGGGAAGCAGGATCTGGCCTTCCCCAGGGCCGTCCCCGGAGACGTCTCCCAGCAGTATTTTCGGAGTGATGCCGCTGATGAATGGCGTACCCATGAACGCGCCGGGATTGTTCGGAGACGGCCAGTACGCAGGGTCCTCTATGGCGAGGTCTATTTGTGCCCAACCGGAGGATCGCACTACGTGAAGTGGAGTCCCGCATAGTGGTGTAACGCCACGGTGGTTGTCTGCGTCGTTGCTGA
>NZ_JARVRG010000020.1:0-96539 GCF_030209795.1 Arthrobacter sp. efr-133-R2A-63
CAGAAACCGTCATATGTGAGCGGGGGTTCGGCGGATCAAACCCCCGCCCACATATCACCCGGTTTCCACCAACCCCGGCCCACATATCACCCGGTTTCCACCAACCCCGGCTCACATATCACCCCCTTTCCACAAACGCCGGCTCACATATGGCCCGTTTTCCACAACCCCGGCTCACATCAGTCCGGCCCGGAACCCCCTGGATATGTGAGCGCGCGTCCGGCCCGGGACCGCTATATGTGAGCGAGCGTTGTTGTAGGGATTGGGTAGACTTGACGGCTTCTAAGAACTGACACGCCGGCCGTGGGCTTGGATTCCCGGAGGGCCGAAGGGTGTTTGCCGAGGCATCAGGTTGTGATGATTCCCACGGGAAGCTGAATACGCGGCCTTCGAATGCGTCCGCCGATGGCTGTTCACCTAGAATTGCATAAGAGATACGAGCCGGATCCCGGCGGCGTGAGAACAAAATACGGATAAGAGCGGCTGCGCATGCGCCAGTGGTCAGCTCACAACAGGAGGAATCCATCATGGCTGAGCACAACGGCGGCAATCGCGGCAACTTCGGCGGTGGCCGTGGCGAGCGCGGCCCGTTCCGCGCCAACAACAATTCCGGGGGCGACCCCCGAGGGTTCCGTTCCAGGGACAACCGTGACGGCGCCGCCGGCGGCGACCGGGATCGGAAGCCGGTCGGCGATGGTGAGCGCCGTAGCTTTGGTGATCGTCCTCGTCGTGATGGGGATACGCGTCCGAGTTTCGGTGACCGGGATCGTAAGCCGTTTGGTGATCGCCCGAGCCGCGACGGTGATCGGGATCGTAAGCCTTTCGGTGATCGCGATCGTAAGCCCTTTGGTGATCGTCCTCGTCGTGATGGGGATGCGCGTCCGAGTTTCGGTGACCGGGATCGTAAGCCGTTTGGTGATCGCCCGAGCCGCGACGGCGACCGTGACCGTAAGCCCTTTGGTGATCGTCCTCGTCGTGATGGGGATGCGCGTCCGAGTTTCGGTGATCGTGACCGGAAGCCGTTTGGTGATCGCCCGAGCCGCGACGGCGACCGTGATCGTAAGCCGTTTGGTGATCGTCCTCGTCGTGATGGGGATGCGCGCCCGACTTTCGGTGATCGTGATCGTAAGCCGTTTGGTGATCGTCCTCGTCGTGATGGGGATGCGCGCCCGAGTTTCGGTGATCGTGATCGTAAGCCGTTTGGTGATCGTCCTCGTCGTGATGGGGATGCGCGCCCGAGTTTCGGTGATCGTGACCGGAAGCCTTTCGGTGATCGTGACCGGAGGCCTTTCGGTGACCGTCCACGCCGCGATGGCGACGGAGAGCGTCGTAGCTTCGGCGACCGGCCGGAGCGCGGTCCCCGCAAGTTTGATGGCCCACGTACCGAGGGACGCGGCTTCGGCGGCGGATCCTGGGAAGAACGTCCCGCGCGGGTTCCGAACGCGGCGGATCTGCGCAGCGCCAACCGCCCGGACCGCGAGCGTTCCCCCGAGATCGACGACGACGTCACGGGCCAGGAACTCGACCGGGTCACGAAGCACCAGATCAAGACCCTTGAAGGCATGAATGCCGATTGGGTCGCCAAGCACCTGGTGATGGCCGGCCGCCTCATCGATATCGACCCTGAGCTGTCCTTCCAGCACGCCCTGGCCGCGAGCCGTCGCGGCGGGCGTTTGGCAGCCGTCCGTGAAGCCGTGGGCCTGACCGCCTATGCCGCCGGCCACTATGGCGAGGCTCTTCGCGAATTCCGCACCTACCGGCGGATCAGCGGCTCCAACGTCCATTTGCCCCTCATGGCCGACTGCGAACGCGGCCTGGGGCGGCCGGACCGTGCGCTCGACGTCGTCCGTTCACCCGAGGCCCAGGATCTCGACGCTCCCGGCAAGGTTGAGCTCGCCATTGTGGCTTCCGGCGCCCGGAGCGATCTTGGCCAGTTGGACGCTGCCGTGGCCGAACTGGAGATCATCCAGCTCGACATCAACCGCGCCTTCTCCTACAGCCCGCGCTTGTTCCGTGCCTATGCCGACGCCCTGACGGCAGTGGGTCGCACGGAAGAAGCCGGCAAGTGGCAGCGCCAGGCAGTCGTGGCCGAAAACGCCCTCGGCGTTGGAGACTTCGAGGACCCGGACATCATCGACCTCGGCGAAGACGACGAAGACGAAGCACGCAAACCTCGTTTCCGGAACCTCGAAGGGACCCCCGAGCGAGCCGAGGAGCGCCAGTCCGCGGAGGCGCCGGCACGCGCAGAGACAGTTATCGCCCCTGAAGCCCCCGAACAGGACGAAGTGGAACTCGACGACGCCGAGTCTGACTACTTTGACTCCGACGACGCCGAGTCGGACCGCGATTCCGTGGAGGAAGACGACGACGCTGAAGAAGACGGAGAAGAGGCTTCCCACGCCGGCGAAGAGTCCGGGAATGACTGAAGCCTCACTGGTTTCGCGTTTTGACGCCGTTCTGTCCGATCTGGACGGAGTAGTTTACGCAGGTCCGCACGCCATCCCGGGCGCAGTGGAAGCCCTGCAGCGGCTTGAGTCCGTCGGGGTGCGGCTGGGTTATGTCACCAACAACGCCTCGCGTACCCCGGCACAGGTTGCAGCCCATCTTCGTGAACTTGGCGCGCCTGCCGAAGATAACCAAGTGGTCAGTTCTTCGCAGGCTGCCGGGGATCTTCTGGCCGAACTCCTCGCTCCGGGTTCGCGTGTCATGATCACGGGAAGCGCGGCCTTGGCCCACGAGATCGAACTCGTGGGCCTCACCCCCGTCCACAGCGCCAAAGAGAAGCCTGTGGCTGTGGTCCAGGGCTTCAACCCGGAAATCGCATGGAAGGACCTGGCCGAGGCATCCTATGTTGTTGCCGCAGGAGCCCTCTGGGTGGCTACCAATACGGACATGTCCATACCCCAGGCCCGGGGGATTGCCCCGGGAAACGGCACCCTCGTGGCTGCCGTGGCGTCTGCCACGGGCAAGCAACCGCGGGTCGCCGGCAAGCCGGAGGCCCCGCTCTTCCATTCGGCCGCCCGGAGGCTGAAGTCCGAGCGGCCGATCGTTGTGGGAGACCGCTTGGACACTGACATCCTTGGCGGTAACCGTGCGGGCTTCGCGACGGCGGCCGTCCTCACGGGCGTCGACACGCCCGAGTCCATCCTTGCTGCGCGCAGCTCTGAACGCCCGGGATACTTGCTGGCTGACCTCACGGAACTGTACGAGCCGTACCCCGAGATCGTCGAGGAGGACAGCACGTTCCGCTGCGGAAAGGCAACTGCCGAAGTCCAGGATGGCCTGATCAAGGTCTCCGGGTCCGAGAAGGACCTGGACGCCTGGCGCGCTGCATGCGCAGCCTGGTGGGCGGCCACCCCCGACGCTGCAGAGGCTACATTGCCGCGGCTCGAATGGCTGGAAAACTAGACTGGTCCAATGAGCGAGTTGAACGATCATCCGGAGAGCGCAGCCGAAATGGGCGCCATCGATCTGGACGGCCTCAAGCCGCAAAGCGTCGAGCCGCACGATGCCCCATGGCCGGACGACACGGTCGCCACAGGTGACGCCGCCGTGGATTCCGCGTTGGGGCGACTGGCCGGGGTCTCCGCTGCGCCGGTGGCCGAACACAGCGGGCTCTATGCCGAGGTCCACGACTTGTTGCTGGCGGCCCTCGACGCCGACGAACGCTGAGCATGGCCAGGCTCGACCAGGAACTCGTCAGCCGTGGATTGGCGAGATCGCGGACCCATGCCGCGAAACTCATTGCGGACGGGAAAGTCAGCTCCGGAGGCAGCGTTCTCGCCAAGGCAGCGCAACAGGTCTCCGAAGAAACGGACATCGACGTTCAGGCCCATGCCGAGGACGTTTACGTCAGCCGCGCCGGACACAAACTTGCCGGAGCGCTGGCGGCGTTCCCTTCCGTCGTTGTCGAGGGGAAGCGGTGCCTCGACGCCGGAGCCTCCACCGGTGGCTTCACCGACGTGCTGCTCCGGCAAGGTGCCGCGCACGTGGTGGCGGTCGACGTCGGGCATGACCAGTTGGTGCCGTCCCTGCGGAACGATCCCCGTGTGGCAGTCCATGAGGGCCTCAACGTCCGTTACATGACGCCCGAGCAGATCGGCGGGCCGGCCGCGCTCACTGTGGCAGACTTGTCCTTCATTTCCCTCACGCTGGTTCTGCACCCGCTCGCGGCGTGCACAGAACCCGGGGGAGACCTGGTGCTCATGGTGAAGCCGCAATTCGAGGTGGGCAAGGAGCGGCTGAGCCGCACCGGCGTGGTCACCTCGGACCATGAACGGCGGCGCGCGGTGGCCCAAGTCGCGCAAGCCGCCGTGGATGCAGGGCTTGAACTCTGCGGCCTTGCACCGAGCCCCTTGCCCGGGCAGGACGGAAATGTGGAGTACTTCCTGTGGATAAGACGCAGGATGCAGGTGGACTTGCCTAAGATCGAAGAGCGGGACGAGGAAGTTGCTGCACTGATGGAACGAATCTGGACCACCCACTAGAAAGCAGAACACCATGAGCAGGCGCGTTATGGTCCTTGCCCACACCGGGCGCGAGGACTCCCTTCGCGCGGCCTGGGATGCCTGCGGGCAGCTCCACTACTCCGGCCTGATCCCCGTCATGCAGAAGTCCGAACTGGACGATATCGAACGGTTCTATGGCGTGGTGGACAAGCCGATTGAGATACTCCATGAGGATGTCCGGCTGGAGGACGTCGAACTCGTCATGGTTCTTGGCGGCGACGGCACCATCCTGCGCGCGGCCGAGCTGGTCCGCAACGTCGATGTTCCCCTGTTGGGCGTCAACCTCGGGCATGTCGGCTTCCTCGCCGAGAGCGAGCGTGCCGATCTCGCCCAGACTGTGGAGTGGATTGCCAGCCGCGACTATACCGTGGAAGAACGCATGACCATCGACGTCCAGGTGTGGGTCCGGGGCCAGAAGATCTGGCATACCTGGGCCCTCAACGAAGCCGCCATTGAAAAGGCGGACCGGGAGCGCATGATCGAAGTGGTGACCGAAGTGGATGAGCGTCCGCTGACGTCCTTCGGCTGCGATGGAGTGGTGCTGGCTACCCCTACGGGCTCCACGGCCTATGCCTTCTCATCCGGCGGCCCGGTAGTGTGGCCCGAGGTTGAGGCACTAGTGATTGTCCCCATCAGCGCCCACGCCCTCTTCGCCAAGCCCCTCGTGGTTTCGCCGCGGTCCAAGCTGGCCGTGGAGATCCTCACCCGGACGGATGCCCAGGGCGTACTGTGGTGCGATGGCCGCCGTTCCGTGGACCTGCCGCCCGGCGCCCGCATCGAAGTCACCCGGTCCACCCGGCCTGTGCGGCTTGCGCGCACGCACCAGACCCCGTTCTCAGCGCGGCTCGTTCGGAAGTTTGAGCTCCCCATCCACGGCTGGCGGGGTCCGGCACCCCGTTCGGCCGACATCCACACGGGCCCGACCCCCGTGATCAGGACCTTCAAGCCCAGTCCTTTGCCGACGCCCCACGACGTGCGGACAGGTAGAGCGGCCGATCCCACAAAGGAGATGTAAACCATGATCGAGGAACTCCGGATCCGTGATCTCGGCGTCATCACCGACGCCACCCTGCCGTTGGGGCCAGGCTTGAGCGTCGTCACGGGCGAAACCGGCGCCGGCAAGACCATGGTGGTCACCGCCGTCGGCCTCCTTCTGGGAGCGCGGTCCGACGCCGGTGCGGTACGCTCCGGTGCAAAGTCGGCCTCTGCTGAGGCCACGCTCTTGCTCGATCCGGCGCACAGTGCCGTGGAAAGGGCCGTGGAGGCGGGCGGCGACGCGGAAGAGTACGACGGCGGCACCCAGCTCCTGCTGGCCCGCACCGTGGGTGCGGACGGCCGCAGCCGTGCGTTCGTGGGCGGCAGATCTGCGCCTGTAGGCGTGTTGGCGGAACTTGGCGAGAGCCTGGTGGTGGTGCATGGCCAGTCGGACCAGATCCGGCTCAAGGGTGCCGTGGCGCAGCGGCACGCGCTGGACCGCTTCGCCGGTGCCGATCTCGCCGCGACGCTCACGGAATACCAGGAGCTTTACACCCATTGGAAGTCCAGCCAGGCGGAGCTCGATACCCTCCGCAGCGAGGCGCGGGAAAGGCTGCGCGAGGCGGAATCGCTCGCGGTCGCGCTCAGTGAAATCGACGACGTCGATCCGCAGCCGGGCGAGGACGAATCCCTCAAGGCCGAGGCAGTGAAGCTGGCGAACGTGGAAGAGCTCCGCATTGCCGCCGCGGCAGCGCACGAAGCACTGATTTCGGAGGAATTCGGCGAAACAGCCGACGCGACCACGCTGATCGACTCCGCGAAACGGGCGCTGGACCAGGTTTCCGAGCATGACGAAGCGTTGGCGGGAGCTGCTGCACGGCTCGCCGAGATCGGCTTCCTCATCAACGACATCGCGGGGGAGTTGTCCAGCTACCAGGCCTCCCTGGACTCCGAGGGACCCGAACGGCTCTCGGAGATCGAGGAACGGCGCGCTGCCCTGGCCAAACTCATCCGGAAGTACGCCCCGAGCATCGACGAGGTCTTGGAATGGGCCGCAGCTTCGAGGACCCGGCTCGACGAACTGCAGGACGACTCGAGCCGGATCGAAGCCCTCGAGGCCGAAGCGACTGCCGCAGAGTCCACGCTGCGGAAGCAAGCCGCGCGCATCTCGAAGTCGCGATCGAAGGCAGCCAAAGAACTTTCCACGCGCGTGAGCGCGGAACTCACCGCCCTCGCGATGGCCGACGCAACCCTGGTGATCGAGGTGGACAGCCAAGGACAGTTGGGCCCCCACGGCGTCGACGACATCTCCTTCCTCCTGCAGCCACACTCGGGTGCCCCTGCCCGCCCCCTTGGCAAGGGGGCGTCCGGTGGCGAGTTGTCACGCGTGATGCTCGCCATCGAAGTGGTCCTCGCGGCCGTGGATCCGGTGCCGACGTTCGTCTTTGACGAGGTGGACGCCGGAGTTGGCGGGCGCGCGGCCGTGGAGATCGGACGCCGGCTTGCCATGCTGGCCCGCCACGTCCAGGTGCTGGTGGTAACCCACTTGCCGCAGGTGGCTGCCTTCGCCGACCAACATATCCGCGTCACCAAGACCTCGGTCAGGGGAAGCGACGGCAAGACCGCCACGGGCTTCACGTCCAGCGACGTGCAGCTCCTCGATGACGAGGAACGCGTGAAAGAGCTTGCCAGGATGCTGGCAGGCCAGGAAGACTCGGAGTCCGCGCGGGCGCATGCCCAGGAATTGCTGGACGACGCGAAGCTTCTCCCGCAGCAGGCGTAGCTACCCGGCTGCGGCCTGGGACATCGGTCACATGCGCGCTTTCGCCGGACAGGGAGGCTCCTTCTGCGGTACCTGGGGCCAAGCAGCTGATTCCCGGGCGGCTGAGCTGTTTTGCCGTTCCGGGTGGGCTTTACTCTTGATCCTTGCCCGATGGCAGGGGACTATTGAGCATTTGGGAAAACGGCTAGCGGATCCTTTGGAGGCGCAATTGATGATAGGCTCGAATTCCGTGGTGCAGCGATCAAATTCCCGTGTAAATTCCCGGTTTCCGGGCTCGTCCAAGACGACCAAACACATCTTTGTCACTGGCGGTGTGGCGTCCTCGCTCGGCAAGGGACTGACGGCTTCGAGCCTCGGCCACCTGCTGCGGGCACGCGGTTTGTCTGTAACTATGCAGAAGCTCGATCCCTATCTCAACGTGGATCCGGGCACGATGAACCCCTTCCAGCACGGCGAAGTCTTCGTCACTGACGACGGCGCCGAAACCGACCTCGACATCGGACACTACGAGCGGTTCCTCGATGAGAACCTCGAGGGTTCGGCCAACGTCACAACCGGCCAGATCTACTCGACGGTTATCGCCAAGGAACGGCGTGGTGAGTACCTCGGCGACACCGTCCAGGTCATCCCGCACATCACGGATGAGATCAAGCGCCGCATGCGCCTCCCCGCTGAGGGCAAGAACGCTCCTGACGTCATCATCACCGAAATTGGCGGCACCGTTGGCGACATCGAGTCGCAGCCTTTCCTCGAGTCCGCACGCCAGGTCCGCCAGGACATCGGCCGGAACAACGTCTTTTTCCTGCACGTCTCGTTGGTGCCCTACATCGGCCCCTCGCAGGAACTGAAGACCAAACCAACACAGCACTCTGTTGCCGCGCTGCGTTCGCTCGGCATCCAGCCGGAAGCGATCGTCATCCGCTCGGACCGCGAAGTGCCCGACGCCATGCGCGAGAAGATCGGCCGCATGTGCGACGTCGATATCGACGCCGTGATCAACGCCGCCGATGCTCCCAGCATCTACGACATCCCCAAGACGCTGCACTCCCAGGGCCTTGACTCCTACGTCGTCCGCGCCCTGGATCTCCCGTTCAAGGACGTCGACTGGACCAGCTGGGACAAGCTCCTCGAAGCAGTCCACAACCCCAAGCACCACGTTGAAATTGCGCTGGTGGGCAAGTACATCGACCTCCCGGACGCTTACTTGTCCGTGACCGAGGCCTTGCGTGCCGGTGGTTTCGCGAACGAAACCAAGGTCAAGATCCGGTGGGTCCCGTCCGACGAATGCGAAACCCTCGAAGGCGCCACGAAGTCCTTGGCAGGCGTCGACGCTATTTGTGTTCCCGGCGGCTTCGGCATCCGTGGCCTCGAGGGCAAGCTCGGCGCACTCAAGTTTGCCCGCGAGACGAAGCTTCCGGTGCTGGGCCTGTGCCTCGGCCTTCAGTGCATGGTCATCGAGTACGCCCGCAATGTGGTCGGCCTCGAGGGGGCGTCCTCCAGCGAGTTCGAACCCGACTCCAAGTACCCGGTCATCGCCACGATGGAAGAACAACTGGACATCGTGGACGGCAAGGGCGACCTCGGCGGCACGATGCGCCTGGGCCTCTACCAAGCCACGTTGGATGAAGGCTCCGTGGTTGCAGAGACCTACGGTGCCACGACGGTCAGCGAGCGTCACCGCCACCGCTACGAGGTCAACAACAAGTACCGCGAGCAGATTGCGGCCGAGGGGCTCGTGTTCTCCGGAACGTCCCCCGACGGCAAGCTGGTCGAGTTCGTGGAACTGCCGCGCGAAGTACACCCGTACTACGTGGCAACGCAGGCCCACCCCGAGCTCAGCTCCCGCCCCACGCGCCCCCACCCGCTGTTTGCCGGCCTCGTGAAGGCTGCGCTGGAGCGTCAGGCGGGCGTGGACGCCGGAGCAAAGTCGGCCCGCAAGGTAGCTGCAAAGTAATCGCTCACACAAACGAAGGACGGCGCGATGCCCGGTTTTTCTGAAACCCCCAGCACTTTTCGGAAGGTTTCGGACATGCCGAGCCCGCGCCGTCTTTTGTCGTCCAGCAAGGTCTATGAAGGCCGGATCTGGGACGTCGTCAGTGACGCGTTCGAACTGGGCGAAGACACCGGCACTTTGATCCGCGACTACATCGACCACCCCGGTGCTGTTGCGGTGCTGCCGATGAATGTCGACGGCGAAATCCTGTTGCTCAAGCAATACCGCCATCCCGTGGGCATGGACCTGTGGGAGATTCCGGCCGGTCTTCTTGACGTGGCCGGCGAAGACTTCGTCGTCGGTGCAGCCCGGGAGCTCGCGGAAGAGGCCGATCTTACCGCGGCCACGTGGAATGTCCTCGCGGACTTCTTCAACTCGCCCGGCTCCTCGAGCGAGGCGATTCGCATCTATTTGGCACGCGGTTTGGGAAGCGTTCCCGAGGCGGAACGGCACGTCCGCACGGATGAAGAAGCCGAAATCGAGCTCGTGTGGGTGACACTCGACGAAGCCGTTTCAGCGGTGCTCGAAGGCCGGCTGCACAACCCGTCCGCCGTCGTCGGGATCCTCGCGGCCGCCGCCGCGCGCGCGGACGGCTTCAGGAACCTGCGCCCCGCCAATGCTCCCTGGCCCGCCCACCCGAGCCAGCGCTGACCGTGCCCCAGCTCGCGGAGACCCGGGTCCAGACCTCCATTGACCGGGCCGTCACGGATTACCTGCAACACCTCGGCGTGGAACGTGGCCTTGCCAGCAACACCTTGTCCGCTTACCGCCGGGACTTGTCCCGCTATTCGAACTTCCTGGCCGCGTCCGGCGTGGACAAACCGGGCAACATCTCCCGCCACGATGTCACGGCCTTTGTCCAGGCACTGTCCGACGGCTCGGATGGTGGCGCCCCCCTCGGGGTCCGCTCAGCTGCACGCACCGTGGTCGCCGTCCGGGGGCTCCACAAGTTTTGGGCCCTGGAGGGCACGACGACGGCCGATCCGGCGAGCGATGTCCACCCGCCCATGCCGGGCAAACGGCTGCCGAAGGCCATCAGCGTCGGCGAAGTGACCCGGATCCTCGAGGCTGCCGGCGCCGAAACCGCCACCGGATTGCGGGACCGGGCCCTGTTGGAGTTCCTCTATTCCACGGGCGCCCGCATCAGCGAAGCGGTGGGGCTCGACGTCGACGATGTCTCCCTCGAAGCGGAATCCGATGGCCCCGCGATCGTCAGGCTCTTCGGAAAAGGTTCCAAGGAGCGCCTGGTGCCGCTGGGGTCCTATGGTGCCCGCGCCGTCGGGTCCTACGTGGTTCGCGGACGGCCGGCGCTGGCCGCGAAAGGCAAAGGCACCCCGGCACTGTTCCTGAATGCCCGCGGGGGCCGGATCAGCCGGCAGAGCGCCTGGACCATTCTCAAGACAGCGGCGGAGAAGGCAAACATCACCAAGGATGTCTCGCCGCACACCCTCCGGCATTCGTTCGCCACGCATCTCCTGGAGGGCGGCGCCGATGTCCGGGTGGTGCAGGAGCTCCTGGGCCACGCCTCGGTGACCACCACGCAGGTGTACACCTTGGTCACCGCCGACACCTTGCGCGAAGTGTACGCCGCTGCGCATCCGCGGGCGCTCGGCTGACGCGTCGCCCTGAACCCGATGCGGGGCTGCAGGGTTAGGCTTGGTCAATGACCGCAGCCCACGTCACCCTGTGCTTCCTGCTCCGCGACGGCAACGCCGGACAGGAGGTGCTCCTGGGCCGGAAAAAGACCGGCTTCGGCACCGGAAAGGTCGTGGGTGTCGGCGGACACGTGGAGGCCGGAGAGACGGCGGCCCAAGCCGTATGCCGGGAAGTCCACGAGGAGATCTTCGTCCACGTGGAAGAAGAGGACCTTATCCCCGCGGGCACTGTGGATTTCGTCTTCCCCGCCAAGCCCGAATGGAACATGTTCACCACGGTGTATCTGACCGGGCAATGGACCGGCGAACCCGCCGAAAGCGATGAAATAGCGCCACAGTGGTATCGGGTGGAGGGACTCCCAGTCGAACAGATGTGGGCCGACGCCGAACACTGGCTGCCGGCCATGATTTCCGGCCAACGCATCGCCGTTGAAGTCGTGCTTGCCCATGACAATGAAAGCGTCGCCGAAGTCCACACGGCCGAGTGGCTGGATTCGGGAGCCGCGCGCTGACTTCCTGGCAGAAACCAGAACGACGCCGGGCCGGTCCTCGCGAGTACCTGGGGTGACCGGCCCGACGTCGTACGTTCAGAAAATTACGGCAGGTGCCGTTCGTCCACGCCGTTGTATTCGCTGAGCGGACGGATCAGGGAGTTCGATCCGAGTTGCTCCATGACGTGTGCGGTCCAGCCGGTGATCCGGCTGGCGACGAACAGCGGGGTGAAGGTCGGGGTGTCGAAGCCCATGAGGTGGTAGGTCGGTCCGGCGGGGTAGTCGAGGTTGGGTTTGATTGCCTTGGCCTCGTCCATGGCCTGCTCGAGGCCGTTGTAGAGGCCCAGTATTTCGGGCCGGCCGTAGTGGGCGATCATCTTATCCAGCGCTGCCTTCATGGTGGGAACCCTGGAGTCGCCGTGCTTGTAGACGCGGTGCCCGAAGCCCATGACCTTCTTCTTCTGGGCAAGGGCATGCTCCATCCAGGTCTTCGCCCGGCTGGCGGCCTCATCCAGCGATTCCTCGGTGCGGATGCCGATTTCCTCGAAGGTGTGCATGACGGCCTCGTTGGCGCCACCGTGCAACGGACCCTTGAGGGCGCCGATCGCCGCGGTGACCGCGGAGTGGAGATCCGAGAGGGTGGAAGTGACCACCCGCGCCGTGAAGGTGGAGGCGTTGAAGGAGTGCTCCGCGTAGAGGATCATCGAGACGTTGAACGCCTTCACGACCTCGTCCACGGGATCCTCGCCGAAGGTCATCCACAGGAAGTTCGCGGAGTAGCCGAGGTCCTCGCGAGGATCCACCACTCCCTGGCCGCGCCGGCGTCGCTGGTCGTAGGCGACCACCGCAGGCATCGCGGCGAACAAGTCGATTGCCTTGGTCATGTTGGCCTCGGGCGTGGAATCCTCGGCCAGGGGGTGCCGTGCTCCCAGCACCGAAGCCGCCGTCCGGCACACATCCATGGGATGGGCAGTCGTCGGCAGAGCATCGATGACCTGCTTCACCACGGGGTCAAGGGCGCGGCCCGCGCGCTCGCGGGCTGTGAACTCTGCGAGCTCCTCCGGCGTGGGCAACTCGCCGTTCCATAGCAGGAAGGCAACTTCTTCGAAGCTGCACTTGGCGGCGAGTTCCTGCACGGGATAGCCGCGGTACAGCAGCGAGTTGGTGTCCGGATTGACTTTGGAGATCGCGGTGTAGTCAACCACGACGCCGGCCAGGCCCTTCTTGATCTCAACAGCTACCATGCTGTTCTCCTTCGTTCATCGGCAAGCACTCCGGAATAGCCGGAGCGCCTGCATCCCTTGGTTGATCCAGTTACCGGCTGAGCCCAGGAACCTGGAAGTTGAAAACGCTCGTGTCGAAGTGGTTGTAAGCCTCGTAGTCCACGAGGTCATAGAGCCGCGCACGGGTGAGCATGTTCTCCACCTGCGCCTCCTGCGTTCCTGTGGCCTTGATCGTTTCCAGCGTACGCTCTGCAGCCCCCATGGCAATGCGGAGCAGGGTGACCGGGTAGATCACCATGTTCACGCCCACGCCTTGGAGCTGTTCCACGGTGAAGAGCTCGCTCTTGCCGAACTCGGTCATGTTGGCCAGGATCGGCACGTCCACTGCATCACGGATGGCTTGGAACTCGCTGAGATCCTTCATGGCTTCGGGGAAGATCGCGTCGGCGCCGGCGTTGACGAGCGCCCGGGCGCGTTCCTGGGCCGCCTCGATCCCGTCGACGGCGCGGATATCGGTCCGGGCCATGATGAGGAAGTTAGGGTCGCGCCGGGCGTCGGCTGCCGCACGGATGCGCTTGGCGGCGGTGTCGACGTCGACGACGTTCTTGCCGTCAAGGTGCCCGCAGCGCTTCGGGTTGAACTGGTCCTCGATGTGGCAACCGGCCAGTCCGGCGTTCTCAAGCTCCTGGATGGTGCGGGCCACGTTCATCGGTTCGCCGAATCCGGTGTCCGCGTCCACGAGGCACGGAAGTTCGGTCATGCGGGCGATCTGCCCTGCACGGGTGGCGACCTCGGTAAGGGTCGTGAGTCCGATGTCGGGCAGGCCGAGGTCGTTGGCGAGGACGGCACCGGAGATGTAGACGCCGGGGAAGCCCTTCTCCTCGATCAGCCGTGCCGAGAGCGGGTTGAAGGCGCCGGGAAACTGGACGATGGTCCCGGAAGCGAGCATCTCGCGGAGGGCGAGGCGCTTCTGCTCAGGCGTGGTCTTGGAGTACAACATCTAGAACAACCCCTTCGGTGCGGCAGCGAGGTCGATGACGCCGGGAGCGGCGGTGATGTTCAGCTGGTCCAGCTCGCCCGGGCCGAGCTCCGGGAGGCGCTCGACGGCGGTGAGGAACCTTTCGATCTCGGCCTCCTCGACCAAACCGGCAGCAAGCGTGCGGAACTTGTTCACGTACTGTTCGCGGGCGAACGGCCGGGCGCCGAGCGGGTGGGCATCGGCCACGGCGATCTCATCCGTGATGACGGTGCCGTCGTTGAGGGTGATGACCACGGTGCCGCCGAAGGCCTTCTCCGCGATGTCCAGGGAGTGGTAGCGGCGGGTCCATTCCGGGTCCTCGACGGTGGTGACCTTGTGCCAGAGTTCCACGGTGTCCGCCCGTCCTGCGCGTTCCGGGCTGTAGGAGTCGACGTGGTGCCAGGAACCGTCCTGCAGGGCGACGGTGAAGATGTACGGGATGGAGTGGTCCAGCGTCTCGCGTGAAGCGGTGGGCGAGTACTTCTGGGGGTCGTTGGCGCCGGAGCCGATCACGTAGTGGGTGTGGTGGCTCGTCTTGATCAGGACGGACTTCACGTTGGCCGGGTCCGTGGCCTCCGGGTGCTCCTTGTTCAGCTTGCGGGCGAGGTCGATCCAGGCCTGGGCCTGGTATTCGGCGGAGTGTTCCTTGGTGTAGGTGTCCAGGATGGCCCGCTTGGGCTCTCCGGCTTCGGGCAGCGGGACTTCGTAGGAGGCGTCCGGGCCGTCGAGCATCCAGGCGATGACGCCGTCTTCGCCTTCGTAGATCGGCACGGGGGAGGTCTGGCCGCGCATGGAGCGGTCCACGGCCTCGACGGCCATCTTGCCGGCGAACGCGGGGGCGTGGGCCTTCCAGGTGGAGATTTCGCCCTTGCGGGACTGCCGCGTGGCCGTGGTGGTGTGCAGGGCCTGGCCGACGGACTGGAAGATCGTCTCGACGTCGAGGCCCAGGAGAGTGCCGATACCGGCGGCGGCGGACGGGCCGAGGTGCGCTACGTGGTCGATCTTGTGCTTGTGCAGGCAGATGGCCTTGACCAGGTTCACCTGGATTTCGTAGCCCGTGGCGATGCCGCGGATCAGGTCCTTGCCGCCCGCGCCGACGTGCTGCGCCACGGCGAGGATCGGCGGGATGTTGTCGCCCGGGTGGGAGTAGTCCGCGGCCAGGAATGTGTCGTGGTAGTCGAGTTCGCGGACGGCGACGCCGTTGGCCCAGGCGGCCCACTCGGGGGAGACTTTGTCGCTGATGCCGAAGACGGACGAGCCCTTGCCGTTGGTGGTCGGCGCGTGGGTCAAAGCCTGAGCCCGGGCAGCGACGATCGGGGCGCGGTTCAAGGAAGCGATGGCGACGGAAGCATTGTCGATGATCCGGTTGATGATCATGTCGGTGACCTCGGGAGTCACCTCGACGGGGTCGGCGGCAACGGTGGCGATCTTGTGCGCCAGTTGCTCCTCGCGGGCAAGGTTTTCTTCGCTCTTATAGACGCGGACGTGGTTGTTCTTCACCATGGTGCTCCTTAGTGAGGTGTGTGGGTGGCTTTGACGTGGGAGAGACTGCGGTGCAGATGAAGGGTGGTGGCGGCTTCGGCGAGCCGGGGGTTGCCTGCCGCGATGGCTTCGGCGATCGCGGCGTGCTCAGCCGCGGCGGCATGGAGGCGTTCGGCGTCGTCGGCCGCGAGGCGGCGGACCCGTACGAGGTGGACGCGCAAGCTGCGCATGGCCTGGGCGAGGTAGGAATTGGAGATGGCTTCGTCGATCGCGTTGTCGAGCCGTCCCACCAGGGCGTAGTAGTCGTGCCGTGCGGGATCGCTGTCGTTGAGCATCTCGGGCGCCCGGAGGAGCTCGGCGTGGAGTTGCTCGAACACGGGGCGATCACCGCGTTCCGCGGCGAGGGCGGCGGCTTTGCCTTCCAGGGTTTCGCGCAGCTCGAACAGTTCGTCGATGTCGTCCAGCGAGATGTCGGTGACGACGACGCCGCGGCCGCCTGCCGCCGTCGTCAGCCCTTCCGCGCTGAGCCGGCTCAGCGCCTCCCGGACCGGTGTGCGGGACACGCCCAAACGTTCGGATTGTTCCACTTCCGCGAGGACCGTTCCGGGTGCCAGGCGCCACTCAATGATGTCTTCGCGCAGGGCCGCATAGGCTTTGTCGCTGGCACGCATGGACCCTCCTTCGCTGGGTGGACGTCCTCAGTGTATACACAAATGGCCATCAAGCCTAGCTTTTCTCGAGAATGCCCGGCCAATGATCGAGCTATGTATACATCCAGATGAATTGTGGCTAACCCCGGTTCCAGCGGTACTCGTTCTCCGGCCGCCCCGGAGTGCCGTATCGGGCATTCCGGGTGACCATTCCGGCGTCGGCCAGGTACTCGAGATAGCGGCGTACGGTGACCCGGGACATCCCCAGGGCGACGGTTGCCTCGCTCGCGGACACCGGCCGGCCAAGGCTGGCCAGGAGGTCTTTGACGGACTCCAGGCTATGGGCGGAGAGGCCCTTGGGCAGCGGGACTTCGGAGGGGGCGCGGAGACTCGCGAACGCCTGGTCCACATCGCTTTGGGACGCACCGCTCGCCCGCGCGCCCGACGCCGGTGCGGCGAGTTGCTCACGGAAGGCGCGGTAGCTGGCGAGCTTGTCCGCGAATGTCGCGAACGTGAAGGGCTTGATGAGGTACTGCACCACGCCGATCGACACCGCACTGCGGACAATGTTCACTTCCCTGACGGCGGTGATGGCGATGATGTCCGCAAGCAGTCCCGAAGCACGCATCCGGCGGGCAACGTCCAGTCCGTGAAGATCCGGCAGGTTCATGTCCAGCAGGACGAGGTCCACCGGTTGCCCGGCAACAGCGAACTCGTTGAGCAGCCGCAGGGCCGATTGTCCGTCAGGGGCCGTTCCCGCAACGGTGAAGCCGTCGATTCGGCCGACGTAGACGCCATGGGCATCGGCGGCGATGGGTTCGTCCTCGACAACGAGGACGCGGATCTCGGTCATTCGGTTTCTTTCCTGGAGTCCGGCGCGGGGAGCGCTACGCGGAAGAACGCACCGCCCAAGGCGCTCGTGGAGTCGCTGATGGACAGCGTACCGCCCAGCCGCTGTACCGCTTGCCGCACCAAGGCCAGTCCCACGCCGCGCGACGGGGCTCCGGGTTGCCCGGTTTGTCCGATGCCGGCCGCCTTGGTGCTGTATCCGTAGTGCCAGACGTCGTCCACGATGGCGGGATCGATCCCGTGCCCGGAATCGACCACCGTGAACGTGGTTCCTTCGGGGCCCGATTCGATGCCCAGTTCCACTTTGCGGGGCGGGGGAGCGGCAGCAGCGGCGTCGAGCGCGTTGTCGAGCAGGTTGCCCAGGATCGTCACGAGGTCCTGGACAGCCAGGCCCTGGAGTCCGTCCCCGCCCGTCACCGTGACCGTGAGCTCCGCCCCGCGTTCGTGCGCCTCGGCGGACTTCCCCATGATGAGCGCACTCAAGACAGGTTCGTCCACCGATGCCACGAGGTGGTCGGTCAGTTGTTGGCTCAGTTCAAGGTCCTTGGTGGCAAAGTCCAGGGCGTCGGTGGTCCGCCCGAGTTCCATGAGGGACACGATGGTGTGCAGCCGGTTGGCATGTTCGTGTGTCTGGGCCCGCAAGGCGTCGGACAGGGTCTTCATGGTTTCGAGTTCACTGCCCAAGGACTCGATTTCCGTCCTGTCCCGGAGCGTGGCCACGGTCCCGAACACGGCAGGTCGTTGCCGGCCCCTCATTCCCGGGGGTCCCACGGCGGGCGCCTGGTTCACCACCAGGATCCTGGACCCTGTCAGGTGGATTTCGTCGTGCGCCGTCCGGCCGGACTCGAAGAGCCCGTGGAGGCTGGGCTCGAGGGGCAGGTCCGCAAGGCGCGGTGCGGCTCCCGCGGCGGGATCGACGTCGGACCGCTCCAGTCCCAGCAGCTCCGCGGCTTGGTCGTTGTACATGACCACGCGGCCTTCCGTGTCGATCAGCACCACGCCTTCGCGGACAGAATGCAGGACCGACTCGTAGTAAGCGAACAACTGCGCCAATTGCTCCGGTCCCCACCCCCGGGTGACCGAACGCAGGTAGCGGCCCAACAACCAGGAGGCCAGCGAGCCTCCGGCGAGCATGGCCAGGGAGAAGGCGATGATAGTCGTGAGCCGGGCTGAGACCGCGACGTCCACCGTCCGCACCGTGACACCCGCGGCGACCAGTGCCCGTACCTTCCCGGAGGAATCCTCCACGGGAACGATGGTGCGGACGGACGGGCCGAGAGTACCGGCGGTGACCTCGGTGAAGGTCTGGCCGTGGAGGGCCGGATCGATGGTGCCGATGTAGGGTTTGCCGATTTCGTCGGGGTTCGCATGGGTCCAGCGCGTCCGGTCCGGGGCCATGATGGTGATGAAGTCGGTATGGGCGTTGGCCATGACCACTTGGGCGTAGGGCTGCAGGGCGGCGGACGGGTTTGGTGTGCCGGCGGCCTGAAGGACGAGGGGGTTGGCTGCGATCGCCGCGGCCACAGCCTGCATGCGCTGGCCGGCGTCGTTGTAGGCCCGGTCCCGGGCGTCCACGAAGGCCACCGTTCCCACGATCGCGGTGAGCGCCAGAATGAACAGCAGATTTGCCACAAAGAGTCTCCGGGCAATGCTCCAGCGTCGGATCACGTGCTCCTTTCCACGGGCCATCCTGTGACCAATATGAACGCAACAGTGATGCATGTCACGCCGCGCCTAATGATGGGTATCACAGCAGAGCGACGCAGGGACATTTTGCAGGGACCACGGCGCTTTCCAGAGTATCTATAAGGAGTAAAGCCATGACCTCTCAAAGAGGAGAGATTGCACCCGCGAAGGCCGGGCGCAAGGGGCTGGACAAGTCGCATTACCTCTACATCGCCGTGATCGCCGCAGTTGTGCTGGGCGCCGTCGTCGGCCTGCTTTTCCCCGAAGTGGGCAAATCACTCAAGCCTTTGGGTGACGGATTCATCAAGCTCATCAAGATGATGATCGCCCCCGTCATCTTCTGCACCATCGTCCTGGGCATCGGGTCGATCGCCAAGGCTGCCACGGTCGGCAAGGTCGGCGGCCTCGCACTCATCTACTTCCTGGTGATGTCCACGTTCGCGCTCGCCATTGGTTTGGTCGTCGGCAACATCATCCACCCGGGCGAGGGGCTGAAGCTGATCCCGTACAACCCGAACGCGCCTGCTTCTTCGAACAGCACCGCCGACTTCCTGCTGGGGATCATCCCCGGAGACATTCCCGTGCTGCCGACGCTCCTGGTTGCCATCCTGGTGGGCTTCGCGCTGCAGCGCATGGGTTCGCAGGGCCAGCCGGTGCTCAAGGCCATCCAGCATGGGCAGGCGCTCGTCTTCCGCATCCTCATCATGATCATGTGGCTGGCGCCCGTCGGCGCCTTCGGTGCGATCGCCGCGGTGGTCGGCGCCACCGGAGTGAAAGCCATCTTCGGCATGCTCACCCTGATGGTCGCTTTCTACATCACCTGCGCGCTCTTCATCGTGGTGATACTCGGCAGCTTGCTGCGGGTCGTTGCCGGCGTCAGCATTTTCCAGCTGATGAAGTACCTGGCCCGCGAATACCTGCTCATCTTCTCCACCTCATCCTCCGAAGCGGCGCTGCCCAGGCTTATCGCCAAGATGGAGCACCTCGGCGTCTCCAAGCCGGTTGTCGGTGTCACGGTGCCTACCGGCTATTCCTTCAACCTGGATGGAACCGCCATCTACCTGACCATGGCTTCGCTGTTCGTCGCCAACGCCATGGGTATTCCGCTGGACCTGGGCGCCCAGGTATCGCTTCTGGTGTTCATGATCATTGCGTCCAAGGGGGCGGCCGGCGTTTCCGGTGCCGGCCTGGCCACCCTCGCCGCAGGCCTGCAGGCACACCGGCCCGAACTGCTGGGCGGTGTAGGCATGATCGTCGGGATCGACCGCTTCATGTCTGAAGCCCGCGCCCTGACCAACTTCACGGGCAACGCGGTGGCCACCGTGCTGATTGGTACCTGGGTCAAGGAAATCGACCGCACGCAGGTCACCAACGTCCTGTCCGGTGCGACTCCTTTCGACGAGCTGACCATGATCAGCCACCATGCCGAACCCGAGGTGAAAGAGGCCGTGGCCGCTTAGTCCGGCATACTGTTTGGAGTATCGATGCAGGCAAGGCAGGAACCCGTCCGGGGACCTGCCTTGCCTGCGTTTTGCGGGCACGTTTTGGTGCACGCGGACCCAACCTTCTACCTCAGCTAGAAGGTAAAGGCTCAAACTGCGGGCAATGTCAAGTTCCGCAGAATGCCGTGTCGGGCGCTGTAGCCTAGGTGGGGAGCAGTGCTGGTGCTGGAGACAGCCGCAGGAAATGACCGTCGTGGAGAGAGTGGATAGATACGTGAGCAGCGAACGGGGAACGACTACGCTGGAGGGCGCGGATTTCGATCTGGAAGACGCCGTCATGGGGCCCACGGGCCGCCCGCACCGCGACTTCCCCGAGCCCGCGCCACTGGCCTCCCATGGCCCGGCCCGCGTCATTGCCATGGTCAACCAGAAGGGTGGCGTGGGCAAGACCACGTCAACCATCAACCTTGCCGCTGCGCTCGCAGAATTCGGCCGGCGCGTGCTGCTCGTTGACTTCGACCCGCAGGGAGCTCTTTCCGCGGGCCTGGGCGCGAACCCGCACCAGCTCGACCTCACTGTCTACAACGTCCTGATGGACCGCAAAGTGGACATCCGCGACGCCATCCAGAAGACCGGCGTCGAAGGCATCGACCTCCTGCCGGCGAACATCGACCTCTCCGCCGCCGAGGTCCAGCTGGTCAACGAAGTAGCGCGCGAGCAAGTGCTGGACCGCGCGCTCAAGAGCGTCGAGGACGACTACGACGTGGTGCTCATCGACTGCCAGCCGTCCCTGGGCCTCCTCACGGTCAACGCCTTGACGGCTGCGCACGGCGTCATCATCCCGCTGATCTGCGAATTCTTCGCCCTCCGCGCGGTGGCACTACTCGTGGAAACCATCGAAAAAGTGCAGGACCGGTTGAACCCGCGCCTTCAGGTGGACGGGGTGCTCGCCACGATGTACGACGCCCGTACCCTGCACAGCCGCGAAGTCATTTCCAGGCTCGTGGAGGCGTTCGGGGACAAAGTCTTCGAGACCGTCATCAAGCGTTCCATCAAGTTCGCCGACGCCACGGTCGCCGCGGAGCCCATCACCAGCTACGCCGGAAACCACATCGGTGCCGACGCCTACCGCCGCCTGGCCAAGGAACTGATTTCGCGCGGCGGCGCACCCTAGCCAGCGTGGCAGAGCCACTCGCCCCTGAAAGCGCGACCGTCCTGGCGGACGACGCGCCGCCGTCGAACCCACCTGAAGGCAACGCGGACGACGCCGGAGCCCGGCCTTCCGGACGGAAGGCCGGCTTCGAAGTCAGGCTGGCAAACTTCACCGGCCCCTTCGATCTCCTGCTCGGCCTGATCTCCAAGCACAAGCTGGATATCACGGAAGTTGCGCTGGCGACCGTCACGGATGAGTTCATCAAGTACATCCGGCGCCTGCAGGAACTGGGGGAGGACTGGGCCCTGGACGAGGCCAGCGAATTCCTGGTCATCGCCGCAACGCTCCTGGACCTCAAAGCCGCGAGGCTCCTGCCGGCCGGTGAGGTCGAAGATGCCGAGGACATTGCCTTGCTGGAGGCCCGGGATCTCCTCTTCGCCAGGCTGTTGCAGTACAGGGCCTTCAAACAGGTGTCCGCGATCATGTCCGGCACCCTGGAATCGGAAGCCCGGCGCTTCCCGCGGCAAGTCGCGTTGGAAGGGCATTTCGCGGCAATGCTGCCGGAGCTGATCTGGCGCCATACGCCCGAACAGTTCGCCGCGCTGGCCGCCAAGACGCTGGCACCCAAGGACAACACGCCCGAGGAAGTCGGGCTCGACCACCTTCACGGAACACCCGTCAGTGTCAAGGAACAAGCCGAGATCATCGGGTACCGCCTGCAGCGGGGCCAGCCACAAACATTCAGGGCACTGATCGCCGACGCCGAATCCACGCTCGTCGTCGTGGTCCGGTTCCTGGCGCTCCTCGAGCTGTTCCGCGACCGCGTGGTGGCGTTTGATCAACCGGGTCCGCTCGCCGAACTGACGGTCCGCTGGACAGGGCGCCCCGAAGGGTGGAGCAGCGACAATATGAGCGACGAGTACGAGCAGATCGACCAAGGAGAGGAACCGCTGTGAGCGAGCAGGAAACCGGCGGGGACGGCCTCGCCGAGCTTGAAGCCTTGCCGGGCGGGGTCCGCGCAGCCCTCGAAGCGGTCCTGATGGTGATCGACCAACCGGCCACCGCGGAAGAACTGGCCGCCGGGCTCAACGTGACGGTTGCCGTCGTCGAGGATTTGCTGGAGGGACTGCGGCGGGAGTATAGCGGCTATACTGTTAAAGCCCCGGGCAGGGACGCTGATGACTTGCACACTGATGCAAGTGCCAGCGCTGCACCCCGGGGTTTTGAGTTGCGGAACGTTGCCGGAGGGTGGCGGATCTATTCACGCGCGGATTTCGCCGACGTCGTGGGCAGGTTCGTTCTCGAAGGCCAGACCGCGCGGCTGACGCAGGCAGCCCTTGAAACCATGGCGGTCATCGCGTACCGGCAGCCGGTTTCCAGGGCCAGGGTGTCGGCCATCCGCGGCGTCAATGTCGATTCAGTCGTTCGGACCCTTGTCCAACGCGGGCTGATCGAGGACTCGGGTACCGATCCTGAATCGGGGGCGATCCTTTACCGGACCACCTCGTACTTCCTCGAACGCATGGGCATTGGCTCGGTGGCGGAACTGCCTCAATTGTCCCCCCACCTTCCGGGGCTGGAGGGCATCGAGGAGTTCTTCGACGCCGAACGCATGTAGTCGCAGGAAAGCCGGCCGCAGGCAAGCTGAACAACTCAATATTGCAAGGATCTACAAACGCCCGGCTAGTAGCGGGCAGACACACGGGACAGATATTCTCTGTCCGGCTGGCTTACGTTGAGAAAGAACAAGCCGGCCACCATAACAAAAGGACGGGTCATGACACAGGCGGGACGCCAGGGTTCACCACGTAACAGTTCGGGACGAAACAATTCCGGACGCAACGAGTCGCAAGACTCAGGCCGCAACAATGCCGGCCGCAGCAGTGCCGGCCGCGCCGGAGGCAGCGGCTTCGGTGCCGGCCGGGGTGGCGCAAGCCGTGCCGGCGGCGCCTCCGGAGGCAGCAAGCGCAGCTTCTCCCCGGGCGGAGAACGCCCCTTCAAGCCCACGCGTCCGCGTGAAGAGCGCCCCTTCGATCCGGACAACCCCACGTCGGCCGGAGGCTACGGGCGCCGTGAAGACGCCGGCCGCCAAGATCCCAGGCCGGCCAAGGCCCCTCGCAAGCCTGGCTCCAACAAGCCCGGCTTCGGCAAGGCTCCGGGCACGCCGGGCGCATTGAAGCCCAAAGCCAGCAACAAGAAGCAGTACGCTTCCCGCGCCTTCGGCAGTGAGCGCTTCGGCCAGAACCTTGGCCCGATCCGCAAGCCCCGCGGCCGCCGCGGCGAGGTGGCGCAGTCCGAGCAGCACGACGCCGATGGCGTGCGCCTGCAGAAGGTCATGGCCCAGGCGGGCGTGGCTTCCCGCCGCGTCTGCGAGGAAATGATCGAGGAAGGCCGCGTCGAGGTCAACGGCCAGCTCACCACCGAACTGGGCATGCGCGTGGACCCCGCTACCGCGGTGATCCACGTAGACGGAATCCGCATCCAGCTCGATGACACCATGCTCTACATGGTGTTCAACAAGCCCAAGGGCGTCGTTTCCACGATGGAAGATCCCGAAGGCCGTCCCTGCATCAGCGACTTCCTCAAGTCCGCCAAGAACAAGGGCGAGCGCCTCTTCCACGTCGGCCGCCTCGACGTCGCCACCGAGGGCCTGCTGCTGCTGACCAACGACGGCGAACTCGCCAACCGCTTGACGCACCCTTCCTATGAGGTGCCCAAGACGTACCTGGTCCAGGTCCGTGGTCCGTTCCCGCAGGGCGTCGGCGCGAAGTTGAAGGAAGGCATCGAGCTCGAAGATGGCATCGCGTCCGTCGACTCCTTCAAACTGGTGGACTCCACTCCGGGCCACGTCCTGATCGAGGTCGTGCTGCACTCCGGCAAGAACCGAATTGTCCGCCGTCTGTTCGAAGCCGTCGGTTTCCCCGTGCTCCGTCTCGTGCGCGTCAAGATCGGTCCCATCGGCCTGGGCGACCAGCGCCAGGGGAGCATCCGCAACCTCGGCAAGCAGGAAGTCGGACACCTCCTGGCCTCCGTAGGACTGTAAGGCATGTCGGCATTCCACTCGCACGGCCGGGGCCACCTTGACGGCCCGGTGGTCGTTTTCGGCACCGGCCTGCTCGGAGCCAGCATCGGTCTCGGCCTGCGTGGCCGGGGTGTCTCCGTGTTCCTTTCGGACCCGTCGCCAACCAACCAGGCCGTGGCCGTGGATATCGGTGCGGGCAGGCCTCTGTCCGAGCTTGAGAACCCACCCCAGCTGGTTGTTGTCGCTGCACCGCCGGATGTGACTGCCGACGTCGTCGAGCGTGCCCTGGGTGAATACCCGGAGGCCGTTGTGGTGGACATAGCCAGCGTCAAGCTGGCAATCCAGGCCGAGCTCCGGGGCCGTGGAGTGGACATGTCCCGTTACGTCGGGACGCACCCGATGGCGGGGCGCGAGAAATCGGGGCCCGTCGCTGCCCGCGGCGAGCTCTTCACGTCCATGCCCTGGGTCCTTTGCCCGTCCGACGAGACCAGCGCCGACGCGCTTCACGCTGCGCGTTCCCTCGCCGGTGACCTGGGGGCAATAGTTTCCCAGTTCACGGCGGAGGAGCACGATGAAGCGGTTGCGCTGGTATCGCATTTGCCCCAGGTGATGTCTTCGCTTCTGGCCAGCCGCCTGCAGGGGACGCCTCTCCACGCGCTGTCTTTGGCTGGCAACGGGTTGCGGGACACCACGAGGATTGCTGCCAGCGATCCCACCCTATGGGTGCAGATCCTGGGCAACAATGCGGCCAAGATGGTGCATATCCTTCATGGCGTCCGCGAGGACCTCAACCGTCTGATCGGTACCCTGGAGGATCCCACGGCACCCGGCGCCCGGCTGGACCTTGCCCAGCTCATCAGCGAGGGCAACGCGGGGCAGGCCAGGATCCCGGGAAAGCACGGCGGACCCCCGCAGGCATATTCATGGCTTACAGTTCTGGTAGACGACCGGCCCGGGCAGATCGCCAGGCTGTTGACGGAGATCGGTGAGATCGGCGTCAACGTTGAAGATCTCCGCCTGGATCACTCGTCAGGGCAGAACGTTGGCATGGTGGAACTCTCCGTCATGCCGAACAAACATGACCTCCTTGTTGAAGCCTTGACCGACCGTGGATGGCGGGTACTCCAGTAATGACACGTGAACTTTTCGGCCCGGAGACCGTAGTTCGTCCGGGCAAGCCGCTCGTCGTCGCCATCGACGGCCCGTCAGGATCCGGCAAATCCAGCGTGAGCAAGGAAGTGGCCCGGCGCTTGAAGCTCGCCTATCTCGACACGGGTGCCATGTACCGTGCGTTGACCTGGTACTGCCTCAAGACCGGCATCGACCTCAGCGACGGCGCCGCCGTCGAGCAGGCCTCAAAGGACCTGCCGCTGGAACTCAGTACCAGCGCCAACGCGGAATACGTCAGCGTTGCCGGGGTGGACATCACGGAGGAAATCCGTGAGCCGAGGATCTCCTCGTCGGTCAGCGCGGTGGCAACCACTCTGGGTGCCCGCAACGAGTTGATTCGCCGCCAGCGCCAGCTGATCGAACAGCACCACCGCCGCATGGTGGTGGAAGGACGGGATATCACTACCGTCGTCGCGCCCAATGCGGAGGTCCGCATGCTGCTGACCGCCAGCGAGGAAGCGAGGCTGCGGCGACGCGGCCTCCAGTTGGGCGGAACGCAGACCCACGAGCAGCTGGCCGCCCAAGTGATCCACCGCGATGCCAAGGACTCCACCGTGGTGAACTTCACGCAGGCGGCCGACGGTGTGGTCACCCTGGATTCCTCGGAGCTGGACTTCGAACAAACGGTCGAAACGGCGCTGAGCATTGTGGGCAAGGTCATCTACGGTGACTGAGCCCCGGCCCCCGGCACGCTGGACCATGATCTGGAGCCGGCCTGTTGGCTGGCTGTTGGACCATGTCCTGTACCGGACCGCGATCACGGGACGCTCCAATGTTCCCAAGTCCGGCCCGGTCATTTTCGCGGGCAACCACATCAGCTTCCTGGATGGGCCGGTGATGTTCGGCGCGGCTCCACGGCCCATGCACATCCTGGTCAAGAAAGAGATGTTCAAGGGGTTCCTGGGAAAGGTGCTTCGTGCGTCGGGACAGATTTCCATCGACCGCACGGGCGACCGCTCGGCGCTCCAGCTCGGAAAGAAAGTGCTCGACGCCGGCCGTTGCGTGGGGATTCTCCCCGAAGGAACGCGGGGAGGCGGCACCGCCGGCAGCATCAGCAACGGCGTCGCATGGCTCGCGTTGATGTCCGGAGCCACAGTGATTCCCGTGGCCATCCTCGGAACGCGGATCGGAGACGAACACCGTGATGACATTCCGAGGCTGCGCCGCCAGCTTCAGGTCAGTTTCG
Source organism: Arthrobacter sp. efr-133-R2A-63 (assembly GCF_030209795.1). Taxonomy (NCBI): domain Bacteria; kingdom Bacillati; phylum Actinomycetota; class Actinomycetes; order Micrococcales; family Micrococcaceae; genus Arthrobacter; species Arthrobacter sp. efr-133-R2A-63. The sequence continues at coordinate 26,287 of NZ_JARVRG010000020.1, forward strand.
GAGCCCCCTTCAATGTGACCCGCAGAAATGGCGAGTCGGGGCGTGTTTCAATGGACAGGGCGGCTGCGGAGATCCGCGCTGCGCTGGCTGGACACGTCCAGGATGCCGTCAAGACCACCGGTCAGTCCCTTCCGAGGGACTAATGCGCCGGCCCACAGCCAATGCAGCACCGCCAAGAAGAAGTAGCCGGGACGCCGGCAGATCACCACTAAGGAAAGTGCAATGAGCGATACGACTCACAAATCCGGCAACATCGGAGCCGGCGACGACGAATACACGCCCACCGGCACCGACCAGGTGGCTGAAAACCTCGCCGCCCTGGACGACGACGAAGCCGAACTCCGCGCAGCCTCCCTCCGCGCAGGCCTGGAAGACTACGACCTCGACGAGGACGACGCAGCCCTGCTGAGCGGACTCTACGACGACGAAGGCGAAGACGGCCCCCTCAAGCTTGACCCGGTCCTGGCCATCATCGGCCGCCCCAACGTCGGCAAATCCACGCTGGTGAACCGCATCCTCGGCCGCCGCGAGGCCGTGGTCGAGGACACCCCCGGCGTTACCCGTGACCGTGTCATGTACTCGGCTCACTGGAACGGCCGCAACTTCACGCTGGTGGACACCGGTGGCTGGGAGCACGATGCCAGGGGCATCCACGCCCGCGTCGCCGAGCAGGCCGAGATGGCCGTGGAACTGGCTGACGCCGTGCTCTTCGTGGTGGACTCCGCCGTGGGCGCCACCGCCACGGACGAAGGCGTCATGAAGATGCTCCGCAAGTCGAAGAAGCCGGTCATCATGGTGGCTAACAAGGTTGACGACTTTGCGCAGGAGGCCGACTCGGCAACGCTTTGGGGCCTTGGCTTCGGCGAGCCGTACCCGGTCTCTGCCCTCCATGGCCGCGGCGTTGCCGACCTCCTGGACCACGTCATGGACACCCTGCCCGAGTTCTCCACCGTTGAAGGCGTCGAGCGCTCCGGTGGTCCACGCCGCATCGCCCTCATCGGCCGCCCGAACGTCGGCAAGTCCTCCTTGCTGAACAAGCTGGCCGGCTCCGAGCGCGTCGTCGTTGATCCCCTCGCCGGGACCACCCGCGACCCCGTGGACGAATTCATTGAACTCGGTGGCCGCACCTGGCGCTTCGTGGACACCGCAGGTATCCGCCGCCGCCAGCACATGGCCCAGGGCGCGGACTTCTACGCCTCCCTCCGTACGCAGGCTGCGCTCGAAAAGGCGGAGGTCGCCGTCGTGCTCCTGGCCGTCGACGAGGTGCTCAGCGAGCAGGATGTCCGCATCCTGCAGCTCGCCATCGAGTCCGGCCGCGCGCTGGTGCTCGCGTTCAACAAGTGGGACTTGCTCGACGACGAACGCCGCCGCTACCTTGAGCGGGAAATCGAGCAGGACCTGGCGCACGTTGAATGGGCTCCGCGCGTCAACATTTCCGCCAAGACCGGCTGGCACAAGGACCGCCTGGTGCCCGCACTGGACCTCGCCTTGGAGAGCTGGGACAAGCGCATCCCCACGGGTCGCTTGAATGCGTTCCTGGGCGAGCTCGTGGCTGCCCACCCGCACCCGGTACGCGGCGGCAAGCAGCCCCGCATCCTGTTCGGCACCCAGGCGTCCAGCCGTCCGCCGAAGTTCGTGCTCTTCACCACGGGCTTCTTGGACCCCGGATACCGCCGGTTCATCACTCGCCGGCTGCGCGAGACCTTTGGCTTCGACGGCACGCCGATCGAGGTCAACATGCGCGTCCGTGAAAAGCGCGGCAAGAAGCGTTAATTGAGACGCGCATCACAGATGACACCCGCCAAGGTGTCATTGGGAACCTCGAACATCGTGTAAGCTTTTTGAGGTGGTTCGGCCGGACTGCTTAGGTGAAAACCTAGGCGGAGAACGGCAGGACTGACGGGCTGTAGCGCAGCTTGGTAGCGCACTTGACTGGGGGTCAAGGGGTCGCAGGTTCAAATCCTGTCAGCCCGACCGCAAGGTATGGATAGCAAAGTCCCGGGAACGTAAACGTTCCCGGGACTTTGCGTTTAAGTGTTGGTGTGGCCTCGAGTGCGGGTTGGATTCTGCTCAATCATTCGAATGGATCTGCGGAATCACAGGACCGGGAACTTCGGCGAAGAGAGTGATCCAGCAGAATCGACGCCGTCCCCATGATTCTCCCGGCCTGACTCGCCTTCCTGACCTTGTTTGAAGGGCCCAGAGCTTTGAAATGACGTGACTCGCCGTGTCGTAAGCGATTTCCCAAACCAAAGAAGGTCAGGAAGGCGCTCACTCGTCTTGAGTCAGTCATCAGGGCGAAGAGTCTGGGCGAGCGAAGATATATGCTGACGACCAGCCATCCCAGGACGAGGCCCCATGTAGGCAACTGCACGGTTCATGCACCAACTTTCGAAGTCTTGGGCATTGGCAATCTATGGCCGACATGTGCCGTCTCAGTGGTCAAATCCAAGAATTAAGTGGTCTGCAGTTCCAATCTACGTATTCAATTCCGCGAGATCTCGGGGTTCCTGCCGGCCGTCTCCGTGTGCCCGGGTCCTCGTCTCCGTGTTGGACCGCCCCCAACTATCATTGGACGGTGAGCGAAACACTTCCCCCTTGCCCCGAATGCGCCAGCGAATACACCTACGAGATGGGTGCCTTGCTGGTCTGCCCCGAGTGCGCGCACGAATGGGCGCCGGCGGCTTCTGACGAAGCGGAAGCCGAGTCAACGGAGATCAAGGACGCCGTGGGCAACGTCCTCTCAGACGGGGATACCGTGACGGTGGTCAAGGACCTCAAGGTCAAGGGGAGCGCCACGGTCATCAAGGTCGGCACCAAGGTCCGCAACATCCGCCTCGTGAACGGCGTGGGGGATCACGATATCGACTGCAAGGTGGACGGCTTCGGACCCATGCAGCTCAAGTCAAGCGTGGTCAAGAAGGTCTAACGCCCTCAAGCCCCCTGCAACGCCCCCAACGCCTTCACCAGGGGCTCGAGCTCGGGCACCGATTCTGCGGCCGTCAGGGACTCCGCGAGGGTTTCGTCATGCACGGGCCTGGCGGCCAGCAACAGCTTCTGGCCGGCCTCGGTGAGTTCCGTGTAGATCCCTCGCCGGTCGTCGGCGCACAGGATCCTGGTCAGCAGCCCCCGGTCTTCGAGCCGGTTCACCAAACGCGTCGTGGCGCTGCTGGAAAGCGCCGTGGCCCTGGCGAGCTGCTGCATCCGCATGTGCCAGCCGTCCTGGCGACTCAGCGCGTCCAGCACCGTGTACTCGACTACGGAAAGATCCGCGGCGGACTGCAACGCCTTCTCCAGCGCTGCCTCGATGTTGCCGTGCAGCGCCGCGAGAGTCCGCCACCCCTGCGCCCGCACCTCAACGGCGTCGTCCTTGATGCCCATGTCTCCCGTAACTCCTGCCGATTGATGAAGAAACCAGACGCACGCAAAAGTAGTTGCTTGCGCAATTACATGGCGTGTGCAACTATATATGCAGCGTCTGCAACTAATATTCTACGGTTCTCGGCGACGCACTTCCAGTCTCACGGGAATCCATCCCCACAAAGGAGCAACAACATGCCCGCAGGGTTGATCGCCCTTGCCCTCGGCGGATTCGGCATTGGCTTGACCGAATTCGTCATCATGGGCCTCTTGCCAGAAATTGCCACCGACTTCGGAGTCAGCGAAGCGGCCGCCGGATGGTTCATCACCTGCTATGCGCTGAGCGTCGTGGTCGGCGCCCTCCTGGTTACGGCGGCCGTCACCCGCCTGCCCCGCAAGCCTGTGCTGATCGGGCTCCTCGTCCTGTTCATAGCGGGCAATTTCCTGTCCGCCATCGCGGACAGCTACCAGGCAATGCTGATCGGACGCATTGTCGCAGCGCTCTGCCACGGAGCCTTCTTCGGCATCGGCTCAGTGGTCGCGGCAGGCCTTGTCCCGGCCCACAAAAAGGCGGGAGCCATTGCCATCATGTTCACGGGCCTCACCGCCGCGAACGTGCTGGGCGTGCCCTTCGGAACCTTCCTTGGCCAGAACCTTGGCTGGCGGTCCACCTTCTGGGCCATCACGATCATCGGCGTCGTCGCCTTCATCGGCATCGCCCTCATGGTCCCGCGCACTAAAGAAGGGGTGGTCGCCAGCAGCCTCCGCAGCGAGCTCGGCGCGTTCAAGTCCGGCCAGGTCTGGCTGTCGATTATCGTCACAATTCTCGGATTCGGCGGCATGTTCGGTGCCTTCACCTACATTGCCTTCACCCTGACCGACGTCTCCGGGTTCGATCCCCGCGCCGTCCCGTGGCTCCTGGTCCTGTTTGGCGCCGGGCTGTTCGTCGGCAACATCGCCGGCGGCAAAGCGGCCGACAAATCCATCGACAACACGCTTGTGGTCATCCTCGCGGGCCTGGTGCTCGTGCTCGTGTTCTTCGGACTCACCGCCGCGAGCCCGGTGGCCACCCTGTTCTCGCTGGCACTCATGGGCGGCTTCGGCTTCGCTACCGTTCCGGGACTGCAGATGCGCGTCATGCACTTTGCCGCCACCGCACCCACCCTCGCCTCCGGCGCGAATATCGGCGCCTTCAACCTGGGCAACGCCCTCGGCGCCTGGCTGGGCGGCGTCACCATCACCATGGGCCTGGGCTACACCTCGCCGATCTGGGCCGGTGCCGCCATCACCGTAGCGGCCCTGCTCGTCATGATTGCTGCCGCGGCGGCTGCGCGGCGCGGGGGAGCGGCGCAGTCCGTTTCCGCCCCGCAAGCAGCCCCCGACGTCGTACGCGAACCTGAGGAGGCACCGGTCGCCTAGCGAAAAGCAGGTCCCTCAGGATCAGTCTTCGCCCGAACGGCGTTTGGCCAGGATCTCGCCGTTGGTCTGGCACGTAGGGCAGTACTGCAGCGAAGTCCCCACGAAGGCAACCTCGCGCACGGTGTCCCCGCAGACCGGGCAAGGCTCGCCGGTCCTGCCATGCACGCTCATCGAGGCTTTCTTGGCCGCCTTCAGCTCTTCCGGTTTCTTGCCCGACAGCCCCTTGATGGCACCCGTGAGAATGTCCTGCATCGTGGTGAAGAGACGCTTCACTGCGTCCGGGTCCAACGAAGAAGCGTGGGCAACGGGAGAGAGCTTCGCCGCATGGAGGATTTCGTCACTGTAGGCGTTCCCGATGCCCGCCATAAGCTTTTGGTTCTTCAGGATTCCCTTGATCTGCTGCCGGTGCGTGAAAAGCCGGCTGAACTCGTCCAGGCCGAAGGCGGGGTCAAGGGGATCCGGCCCAAGCTCGGCAATGCCATGGACGTCCTCCGGCTGGCGAACGATGAAGATGGCCAGTCCCTTCCACGTTCCGGTGTCGGTAAGCGTGATGCCAAAATCGCTGCCATCGTTGGAAAAGTCCAATTGCGCCGCGAAATATCCGCCCATAGCAGGCGCTTCGTCTCCGGGCTTCTTGTCCGAGAAGGTGAGCCAGCCGGACTTCGCGAAACTGACGATCACGTACAGGGCCTCTGCAAAGCCTCCGCTGTCCGGAGCCTCGGGAGCGATCTCGAAAACGAGGAATTTGCCCCGCCGTCCGACGGATTCGACGGTCCGCCCGACCAAGGATTCGTGGGGAACATCCGCTACTTTCAGGGGAAACGCCGATGGTAGCAATACCTGGGTGAGCTGGGCCCCGGCCAGCTTCTCGTCCAGAAAGTCCCCCAGGGCAGTGATTTCGGGCAGTTCCGGCATGATCGCGCTCCTTCGACGGCGGTGCAGGAATATGCGTCTCGAGTCTGCTTCCAATCATTCCAGACACCTGTGGGGAGGAGGCATGGATGTGCTTATACTTTCAGCGGTGGCCGGATGACCGGGCCGCCGTCGTGGTCCGAAATGTCCCGATGAAAGGCGACTCATGAGCAACATTCCTGCCGATCTTTCCTACACCGCCGAACATGAATGGGTCAGCGCCCCGAATGCAGACGGCGTCGTGCGCGTCGGCATCACGGACTTCGCCCAGGATGCCCTCGGCGATGTCGTCTATGCCCAGCTTCCCGAGCCCGGCACTACGGTGAAGGGCAACGACGTCGTGGGTGAAGTGGAATCCACGAAGAGCGTGAGCGACATATACGCCCCGGTCAGCGGCGAAATTGTCTCCCGCAACGAGGCTCTCGACACCGACTCTGCCCTGATCAACTCGGATCCCTACGGTGACGGCTGGCTGTTCGAAGTAAAGCTTTCGGAAGCTGACGCCATCGAGACCCTTCTCAGTGCATCAGAGTACGAACAACAGGTAGGCTAAATGGTATCTGGCCCGCCAAGTCGGTTCTCCCCGGAACAGGGGAGCGACGGCGGCGGGCCAGCGACCTGTTTGGCCCGGGGAACCGGGCAGTTGCGTAACCGGCAGTTGGTGACAACGGCCGGCGGATGAGGAGGAATTCCATGGTTGGCGGTAAGCGGAACCACGCCCGGGACGAGCACGGTGCTGTAGGACAGCCAACCTCGGAGACCACCTCGATCCAGCTCACCCCGGTGCGCCATCACGAGCCGGATGACCGCCCGCCTCTGGCAGCCGAAGAACGCGCCGCGGTGCAGGCATTGCCTCCTGGCTCGGCCCTGCTCATTGCCCACACCGGCCCCAACGCTGGTGCGCGGTTCCTCCTGGACTCGGACACCACCACTGCCGGCCGACACCCGGATGCGGACATCTTCCTGGATGACGTGACGGTTTCGCGGAAGCACGTGGAATTCGTACGCACCCCCGAGGGCTTCGAAGTCGTCGACACCGGCAGCCTCAACGGCACCTATGTCAACCAGGACCGGGTGGACAACGTGCTGCTCAAGAACGGCAGCGAGGTTCAGATCGGCAAGTTCCGCCTCACCTACTACCTGAGCCCTGCCCGCGCAGCAGGCCAAGACTGATTCCGGGTACGCCTGTGGCACTGCCCCAGCCGGAACGGCGAGGACCGCAGGTCCTCAACATCGGAGAGGTCCTCGCGCAACTCAGCGACGACTTTCCTACCATGACGGCGTCCAAGATCCGTTTTCTTGAGGAAAAGGGACTGATCAATCCGAAGCGTACGCCCGCCGGTTACCGGCAATACGCCGAAAGCGACGTCGAACGCCTGCGCTTCGTGCTGTCCCTCCAGCGTGACCAGTACCTGCCCCTTAAAGTCATCAAGGACTACCTCGACGCGATCGACCGTGGAGAGCGCCCCGAAAACCTCCCGCCGGGTGTGTCGGTTTCCCCCCGTATTGTCTCGGATGAACTCGCGGCCGAGCTGCAGGGCCGCGCACGTGCCCTGAGCGAGGAACAGCTGCGGACGGAATCCGGCGCCAGCGTTCCGCTCCTGCAGTCACTCCTCAGTTATGGGCTCATCAGCCACGTCAACGGCAAATTCGACGAACACGCCCTCCAAGTGGCGCGCGCGTGTGTCCAACTTGAAAGCCACGGACTTGAACCGCGGCACCTCCGTCCCTTCCAGGCGGCAGCTGAGCGCGAGTTCGGCTTGGTGGAACGGGTTGTCGCTCCCTTGACGTCCCGCAAGGATGCGGCATCGCAATCCCGGGCTGCCGAAGCCGCCCGGGAAATCAGCGAACTCTGTCTCAGCCTGCATCGAGCTTTGGTGCAGGACCGTATCTCCCGTATGGATGCATGATGATTGAGGTCGAAATCGTTGGAGTGCGGATTGAACTGCCTTCAAACCAGCCCTTGGTCCTCTTGCGTGAGATGCACGGGGAACGCCATGTTCCCATTTGGATCGGCACGCCCGAAGCCAGCGCCATCGCCCTGGCTCAACAAGGCGTGGTGCCGCCCCGGCCCATGACCCACGATTTGATGATCGACGTCGTGGAGGCGCTCGGCCACACGATCATCAGCGTGAACATCGTGGCGGTCGAGGACAACATCTTCTACGGCCAGCTCCAGTTCGACGACGGCACTGTGGTGAGTTCCCGCGCTTCCGACGCGCTGGCGCTTGCGTTGCGGGCGAAATGCCGCATCTGGTGCGCCGACGCCGTGATGGACGAAGCCGGCGTCCGGATCACGGAACACGACGAAGGCGAAGACGCCGAACCGGGTCCCGAAGTCGACGAAGAGCGGGAATTGCGCCGTTTCCGGGAGTTCCTGGACGATGTGGAGCCTGAGGATTTCGAAGGCTGAAGGCAGCCTAAGGTTAAAGTGGAGGATGAAAGTTTCGACACGATCCGAAAAGGGCCCGGACGTCTTTGACCTGAGGCCCCGGCACGCCTAACGTCGAAGATATCAAGTTCCCGTTGCGTACAGGACCCGCGCAGGTCACACTGAAAGGTGCGGACGCGTTGAAATTACACGAGTGCATTTCCCCTTTTCGTGTTGCCCCCGTATGCACCATCCCCAAGGGAACTTCTGACAAGGAGGGTCACGTGAGTCCCAAAGGCGAAGCAGGCGAGCTAAAGCAGGCCTCGACAGGCGTTGCTGTACCCGCAAGCGGTGCCCAGGGTCTGCTTTTCACCGAGGACCTTCCGGTCCTGGACGAAGATGCCGGCTACCGTGGCCCCACCGCGTGCAAGGCGGCAGGGATTACCTACCGTCAGCTGGACTACTGGGCACGTACTGGACTTGTTGAACCCGCAGTGCGGGGCGCCGCCGGTTCCGGATCGCAGCGCCTGTATGGCTTCCGGGACATCCTGGTACTCAAGGTCGTCAAGCGCCTCCTGGATACAGGTGTGTCCCTTCAGCAGATCCGCACGGCCGTTGAACATTTGCGCGAACGGGGAGTGGAAGACCTGGCGCAGATCACGCTCATGAGCGACGGCGCGAGCGTCTATGAATGTACTTCCGCGGACGAAGTCATTGACCTGGTGCAGGGCGGCCAGGGAGTATTCGGCATCGCGGTAGGCCGCGTGTGGCGCGAAGTCGAGGGCAGCCTTGCCGCCCTTCCGAGCGAACACGCCGCAGAACAGTCATTTCCGGACGACGAACTCAGTAAGCGCCGCTCCGCGCGCCGGACGGGCTGAACCGCCGTCGGGTTTGCCGCCAGCGGCCACAGAAGATGCCACTGAAGACCAATGGAGCCGCCTTCCAACAGGAAGGCGGCTCCATTGGCTTTTCTCGACGATCGATGATCTCGAAAGGGCGGCTTCTGCCCCGAGGACTCCCGTCAGCGTTTGCGGCGGTCCCGCGTGCCGTTGTGGGAGGACAACATATTCGCCAGAAGCGTGTCGAACAGCTTGGCGGTGTTCTTGGCGGAGTCGCCCGGCCAGTGGTGAACTGCGTGGGCGGCCCCCTGGATTTGCTGCCAGTTGGCCTGCTCCGGAATGTGCGGTGCCAGCAGGAGCTCGCCGAACATGGATTCCATCTCGGCGAGGCGGAAGGTGTGCTCGGACGAGGCGGGACGGACGCGGTTGGCAACGATCCCTGCCGGGGCCAGCTGGGGGGCGAACTCCTGGCGGAACAGTTGGATGGCGCGCATGGTGCGTTCCGTGCCGGCTACCGAGAAGAGCCCCGGCTCGGCGACGAGGACCACGCGGTCACTCGCGGTCCAGGCCATGCGTGTGAGGCCGTTGAGGGACGGCGGACAGTCCACGAGTACCAGCTCGTACTTTTCGGCCGCGGCAAGGACTGCCGTCAGGCGGCGGAGATCGCGGCGCCCAAGGTCCGGCCGATCGTAGATTCCGGTGTAGGCGGATCCGACGGCGACATCAAGGGCCGTCCCTCCGCCATTGCCTCGGGGGTGGTCAACCCAGCCGCTGCTGACCACGTTGTCCAAGAGCCTCGCCTTGCGGGGGTTCTTCAGCATGCGGCCAATGTCGAGTTGCTCGCCGGCCTGGACGCCGAGGGCCGTGGTGGCGTCCGCGTGGGGATCCAGGTCCACGACAAGGGTGGGGATCCCTGCGGCCAATGCGGCCGAGGCTAGCCCAGTGGTTACGGATGTCTTGCCCACGCCGCCTTTGAGGCTGCTGATGCTGACTACTTGCACTTGAAAACCCAAAACCTAACGCCGGTTGCCGTGTCGCGGTGCTTGTGTTCCGGCCTTGCCGGAACCGGGGCTCTGCCGCTGCCCTTCAACATCATATGTTGAGTGGCCGCTGTTTCCTGCCTTATCGGCCCGGAACGGCTTGGGCCGTCCGAAGTCGATCGCCTTTTAGCACGTGAAACTGCATCGTGCGCGAAGGTACACTGCTCGTGACGAATTCCCGTGTGACAGTCACCACAAAGATTTGTGTTTGGGTATGGAGGTCTTACACACTGTGACCACCGACCGTTACACCCGCAATGATGCAGGAGAAGCATGTTTTCCAAGATTCTGGTGGCTAATCGCGGCGAAATCGCGATCAGGGCCTTCCGCGCCGGCTACGAACTCGGCGCCAAGACCGTAGCGGTCTTCCCGTATGAGGATCGCAATTCGATCCACCGTCAGAAGGCTGATGAGGCCTATCTGATTGGCAAGGAGGGTCATCCGGTCCGCGCTTACCTGGACGTGGATGAAATCGTCCGGGTCGCCAAGGAAGCGGGTGCGGACGCAATCTACCCGGGCTACGGATTCCTGTCGGAAAACCCTGACCTCGCCCGGGCAGCCCAAGAGGCGGGCATTACGTTTGTCGGCCCTCCGGCGGAGGTGCTTGAGCTCGCGGGCAACAAGGTCGCCGCTCTCGAGGCCGCCCGCAAGGCCGGCGTGCCGGTCTTGAAGTCGAGTGCGCCGTCCCGTGACATCGACGAGCTCATCGCCGCGGCGGACGAGGTCGGATTCCCGATCTTCGCCAAGGCTGTCGCCGGTGGCGGCGGCCGCGGCATGCGCCGGGTGGAGACCCGCGAGGACCTTCCGGAAGCCCTCCAGTCGGCCATGCGTGAGGCGGACGCCGCGTTCGGCGATCCCACCATGTTCCTGGAGCAGGCCGTGCTGCGTCCCCGTCACATCGAGGTACAGATCCTGGCGGACGCCGAGGGCAATGTCATGCATCTCTTCGAGCGCGACTGTTCCCTGCAGCGCCGCCACCAGAAAGTCGTGGAAATCGCTCCGGCTCCCAACCTGGACGAGTCAATCCGCCAGGCCCTCTACCGGGATGCTGTGGCTTTCGCCAAGGCCCTGAACTACGTCAACGCCGGAACGGTCGAGTTCCTCGTGGACACCGAGGGCGAACGGGCCGGCCAGCACGTCTTCATCGAGATGAACCCGCGCATCCAGGTTGAGCACACGGTCACCGAGGAAATCACGGACGTGGACCTCGTCCAGGCGCAGATGCGCATTGCCTCGGGCGAGACACTCGCAGACCTCGGCTTGAGCCAGGAGTCGGTATCCATCAAGGGCGCCGCCCTGCAGTGCCGCATCACCACGGAAGATCCCGCCAATGGCTTCCGGCCCGACGTCGGAAAGATCACCGGCTACCGTTCGGCCGGCGGCGCCGGTGTCCGTCTCGACGGCGGCACGGTCTACTCGGGTGCCGAGATCAGCCCGCACTTCGACTCCATGTTGGTCAAGCTGACCTGCCGCGGACGCGACTACCCGGCCGCAGTGGCCCGTGCCCGGCGCGGTCTGGCAGAGTTCCGGATCCGTGGCGTGTCCACAAACATCCCCTTCCTCCAGGCCGTCCTCGCGGACCCCGACTTCATTGCCGGCAACGTGGCGACCGACTTCATCGACAAACGTCCTGAACTGCTGAAGTCCCACGTCTCCGCGGACCGCGGAACCAAGCTGCTGACCTGGTTGGCCGACGTGACGGTCAACAAGCCCAACGGCGAACTCAAAGTCCACACGGATCCCGCGGCCAAGCTCCCTTCGGTTGCAGGGATCGTTGCACCGGCCGGTTCGCGCCAGAAGCTGCAGGAGCTCGGTCCCGTTGGCTTCGCGGAGGCGCTGCGCGAACAGACCGCCGTCGCCGTCACCGACACAACATTCCGCGACGCGCACCAGTCGCTGCTCGCCACCCGTGTCCGTACCCGCGACCTCGTCGCGGCCGGCCCTGCGGTCTCCGCGCTGCTGCCCGAGCTGCTGTCGGTCGAAGCCTGGGGCGGCGCCACCTACGACGTCGCCCTGCGCTTCCTCGGCGAGGATCCCTGGGACCGGCTGGCCGCCCTGCGCAAGGCCCTGCCCAATGTCTGCCTGCAGATGCTGCTGCGTGGCCGCAACACGGTCGGGTACACGCCCTACCCGGAGGAAGTCACCGAGGCATTCGTCAACGAGGCCGCGGCAACGGGCATCGACATCTTCCGCATCTTCGACGCCCTCAACGACGTCAACCAGATGGCTCCTGCCATCCGCGCCGTGCGGGCCACCGGCACCGCGGTAGCTGAGGTGGCACTCTGCTACACCGGCGATCTCCTCGACCCGGACGAGACCCTGTACACCCTCGACTACTACCTGGACCTCGCCCAGAAGATCGTCGACGCCGGTGCGCACATCCTCGCCATCAAGGACATGGCCGGGCTGCTTCGCCCGGCGGCCGCAGCCAAGCTTGTCAGCGCCTTGCGCGAACGCTTCGACCTGCCTGTCCACCTGCACACCCACGACACCGCAGGCGGCCAACTGGCCACCTTGCTGGCGGCTGTGGACGCCGGCGTGGACGCCGTCGACGTCGCGTCAGCGTCCCTGGCGGGTACCACGAGCCAGCCGTCGGCGTCGGCCCTCGTGGCCGCATTGGCACACACGCCGCGCGATACCGGGCTCAGCCTGGCCAGCGTGAGCTCCATGGAGCCCTATTGGGAGGCGGTCCGGCGGGTCTACGCACCGTTCGAATCCGGGCTTCCCGGTCCTACGGGCCGGGTCTACCAGCACGAAATCCCGGGCGGCCAGCTGTCCAACCTGCGCCAGCAGGCCATCGCGCTCGGCCTTGGCGAGCGTTTCGAGGCCATCGAGGACATGTACACCGCCGCGGACCGTATTCTGGGCCGTTTGGTGAAGGTCACGCCATCGTCCAAGGTGGTCGGTGATCTCGCCCTGCACCTCGTGGGAATCCATGCGGATCCTGCGGACTTCAACGAGAACCCGCAGAACTACGACATCCCGGACTCCGTCATCGGCTTCCTGTCGGGTGAACTGGGAGATCCTCCCGGAGGATGGCCGGAGCCGTTCCGCACCAAGGCGCTCCAGGGCCGCAGCATCAAGGTCCGCGACGTCGAATTGAGCGCCGAAGACAGCGCGGCGCTCAAGGGTGATTCGAAGACCCGCCAGAGGACCCTGAACCGGTTGCTGTTCGCGGGCCCCACCAAGGACTACCTCAAGAGCGTGGATACCTACGGCAACCTGTCGGTGCTCGATACCCGCGACTACCTCTACGGTCTCCAGCTCGGTACCGAACACGTCATGGAGCTCGAAAAGGGCGTGCGCCTGATCGCTTCCCTGGAAGCAGTCTCGGAGCCTGACGAAAAGGGCATGCGCACCGTCATGTGCAAGCTCAACGGCCAGTCCCGCCCCGTGGTGGTCCGCGACAAGTCCGTCGTCAGCAACGTGAAGGCGGCGGAGAAGGCGGATGCGTCCCAGCCCGGCCAGGTCGCAGCGCCGTTCGCCGGCGCCGTGACGCTGACCGTCAAAGCCGGGGACGCCGTCAAGGCCGGCGACACCGTCGCCACTATCGAGGCAATGAAGATGGAGGCGTCCATCACGACGCCGGTGGCCGGCACGGTCTCGCGCCTCGCCATCAACAACGTGGAGCAGGTCCAGGGCGGCGATCTGCTCATCGTGGTCGAATAGCGGCCCGCTCCTCCGCGGAGCACACATGAAGGAAGGTCCCGGGCTAAAGCCCGGGACCTTCCTTCATTGCTTTGACCGATGCGTCGCGTGCGGCGCGTGCGTCGCGTCAGGACGCCTTGGGCGCCGAGTACATTTCCTCGATCACGGCGTCGAAGTCCTTCATGACCTGGGCGCGCTTGACCTTCAGCGACGGCGTGAGGTGGCCGGAAGCCTCGGTGAAGTCGGACGGCACGATCCGGAACGACTTGATGGCCTCCGCATGCGAGACGGACTGATTCGCGTGGCTGATCAATTCCTGGACCGCCGCCCGGACAAGGGCGTTGTCCGCGGCAGCGGTCGTCGTCGTGGATGAGGGAAGGCCATGGCGCTCCAGCCAGCCGGGCAGGGCTTCCTCGTCGAGGGTGACCAGCGCGCCGATGAAGGGCCGGTTGTCGCCGATGACGAGGACTTGGGACACCAGCGCGTCCGCGCGGATCTGGTCCTCCAGCAGGGCGGGCACCACGTTCTTGCCGCTGGCGGTGACGATGATTTCCTTCTTGCGGCCGGTGATCTTCAGGAACCCCTGTTCATCCAGTTCGCCGATGTCACCCGTGCGGAACCAGCCGTCCACGAAGGTTTCCGCGGCAAGGTCATCCCGCTTGAAGTAGCCCCTCATGACGCAGACGCCCTTGGCGAGGATTTCGCCGTCGTCGGCGATCCTGACCGCATTGCCGGGGAGCGGCGCCCCCACCGTGCCGATCTTGATCAGGGACGGGGTGTTGACTGATATGGGCGCCGTGGTCTCCGTGAGGCCGTAGCCTTCCAGGATCTGCAGGCCGATACCGTGGAAGAAATGGCCCAGCCGTTCGCCGAGCGGGCCACCGCCGGAGACGGCGTGGCTGACATGGCCACCCATGGCAGCGCGAAGCTTCCCGTACACCAAACGGTCGAAGACTGCATGCTTGAGCCTGAGCACCAAGCCGACGGATCCCGACTGCTGCGCCTTCGAGTAGGCGATCGCGGTGTCCACGGCCTTGTGGAAGATGGCGCCCTTGCCACCGTCCTCTGCCTTGGTGAGGGCCGAGTTGAAGACCTTCTCGAAGACGCGGGGGACAGCCAGGATGAAGGAGGGCTGGAAGCTCTGCAGGTCCGCCAAGAGGTTCTTGATATCGGGCGTGTGCGCCACTTGGGCCCCCGCGGCGACGGCCAGGACCGAGATGAAACGGGCAAAGACGTGGGCCAGCGGAAGGAACATGATGGTCTTGGCGTTCTCGTTGACGACGTTCCCGAGGGAGGCCAAGGCGTTCTCCGAGAGTTCCACGAAGTTGCCGTGCGTGAGTTCGCAACCCTTCGGGCGGCCTGTGGTGCCCGAAGTGTAGATGATCGTGGCGACGTCGGCCAGTTCCGCGCTGCTGCGGCGCGCCTCGAGTTCCTCGTCGCTGACGGCGCTGCCGGAGTTGCGGAGTGCGTCAAGGCCGCCGCCTTCGAGCTGCCAGACATGGGCGACTGAGCCGAGGCCTTCTCCGGTAACGGCCTGCCGGATCACGTCTTCGTGGTGCGGGGACTCGGCGAATGCGGCCACCGCGCCGGAGTCGCCGAGGTTCCAGGCCACTTGCGACGGCGACGACGTTTCATAGATCGGCACGGAAATGCCGCCGGCAAACCAGATGGCGAAGTCCACGAGGGACCACTCGTAGCGGGTCCTGGACATGATGCCCACGCGGTCGCCCACGCTGACGCCGTTGGCGATCAGTCCCTTGGCGAGTGCCGACACGTCCTTGAGGAAGTCCGTTGCCCGGATATCCTGCCATTGGCCGGCGCTGTTGAGCTTGGCAAACAGTGCCGGGTTGGACGCCTTGGCGGCCTGACGAACCACGAGGTCCGTGATGTTGGTTTCGGGGGCAACATTCACCAGGGGCGGAACACTGAATTCACGCACGATAGCTCCTTCGATATCAACAGACCATTGCGGGGCTGCTCTAACTCTATACGGCCAAGTAATGGGTGTGTCGCAATTCACGATACTCAAGTTACTGATGAGTAACTTTACGTGAAGCGTAGAATTCCGCCAATGCGGGCGTGTGAACGTTCCCTCCGCGCAGCGTCCATGTCAGTACATATGCGGCACGCGGAATAGGATGGCGACATGCCCTTGAATTCATCCAACGACCAGATCCCGGCAAGAGTCCGGAAGATTTCCTGGTCCGGTTCGAACGCAACCGGCCGGCGCGCCGGCTCCACACACGGAGGCCTTCGTTGGGAATCGGTGCCGTGGGCCGCGCGCCGTTCCCATCTCGGCCGCAGGGGCTTGGCGATCGGCATCGACATCGGCGGCACGAAGGTGGCAGCCGGAGTTGTGGATCCCTCGGGCCGCGTGGTCGAAGAAGCGTGGCGCTCCACGCCGGGCAATGACGCCCGGGCAGTAGAGCAAGTGATCGTCGAGCTTGTCCAGGAATTGGGTAGGAGCCAACGCATAGCCTCCGTGGGGATCGGCGCCGCCGGCTGGATGGACCTCGACGGCGGCACGGTGCTTTTCAGCCCGCATCTCGCCTGGCGAAACGAGCCGTTGCGTGAAAACCTGCAGCACCTGTTGAGGCGCCCGGTACTCGTCACCAACGACGCCGACGCCGCTGCCTGGGCCGAATGGCGCTTCGGAGCGGGGCAAGGGGAGAGCCGCCTCGTCTGCATCACGCTCGGCACAGGCATCGGTGGCGCCATGGTCATGGACGGACGGGTGGAGCGTGGACGGTTCGGCGTAGCGGGGGAGTTCGGCCACCAGATCGTGGTGCCCGGCGGCCATCGCTGTGAATGCGGCAACCGGGGCTGCTGGGAGCAATATGCTTCCGGTAATGCGCTCGGCAGGGAAGCCCGGGAGCTTGCCCTGCGGAATTCACCGGTTGCCTTCGAATTGCTCAAGGCTGCCGGGGGCTCTGCCGGGAACATCTCGGGCGTAACCGTGACGGAGCGGGCAAAAGCCGGGGACTCCGCGTCGAGGGAGCTCCTGGAAGAAGTGGGGCACTGGCTCGGGCTTGGCCTTGCAAACCTCGCGGCTGCGCTTGACCCAGGAACATTTGTGATCGGCGGCGGGCTGTGCGACGCCGGTGAGCTTCTTGTCGGCCCTGCGCGGACAGCCTTCGCCCGGAACCTCACGGGCCGCGGCTTCCGTCCCGTGGCCGCCATCAAGCTTGCCGCACTCGGACCGCGGGCCGGGATGATCGGTGCCGCCGACCTGTCAAGGGTCAGCGGCCGGGCACGCGGCTAGCAGGCCCCAGCCGCGAGGGTATGGGCAGGGGGGAGTCCGCTCAGCCGCGAGGGATGCGCAGGGCGGCAGTCCGCTCAGACGCGTGCGCCGTCGTCGTTCTCGTCTTTTTCCTGGGGCAGCTTCATGATGAGGTACACAACGGAGGCCAGGAAGGTTGCCAGGATGCCCATCACAGCCAGGAGCGGTGCCGAGCGCCAGAACATCGCGGTGAACAGCAGGGCAAGCGGGCCGCCCACGGCTCCGAGCCAAGCGAGCATGGTCAGCGGTTCGGTGCCGGCCAGGCTCGGCGGCTCCTCCGGGACGAAGCCGTTTTCGTCGTCGACGTCGTAGTCGCGCGGACCGGCAGCTCCGCTGCCCCCGGATTCTTCAGCAGCGCCCCTTTTGGACAACCCGAGGGGATCGAAGTCCTGGAAGGAATGGGACGACGACCGGCCAGGAACGTCCTGCGGACCCGGACCCGTACCCGTCTCGGTTCCGGAATCGCTCGCTGACGTCTCCGCCGTCGGCGCTTCGTCGAGCGCCGAGGAAGGCATCGACTCAAGCCGGGCCACCAGATCGAGCCAGACGGCGTCGTCGTCCTTGTTGGCGCTCTGGTCGGGGGAATCGGGCCCCGGCCTATTCATGGGGTGAATCCCGGAGCTCGGTGCCGGACTGGCCAGCGGGGGCGGAACTGCTTGCCACTCCCGCCATTGTCTTCCTGATGAACTCGGCCGATCCCCGGAAAATCTCCGGAGCATCATTGTCCAGCGTAGCCACGTGGTAGCTGTTCTCCAGGGTGCTGAACTCCATCGGAGCCGTGACCCGCTCCTTCAACTGCCTGATGCTTCGATCCGAAACCACGTGGTCCACGGAGGAACGGAAGACGCGCACCGGCTCGGAAATCCGGGGCAGCAGGGTGACGGTGTCCTTGTACATCTTTTTCAACTCATGCGCGGCGGCAACCGGTGTCCTGGGGTACGCTCCTTCATCCATGCCCGGTTTGAGGATGTCGTTGGCGATGGCAGGGGTGGATTTCATGACGTGCTTGAGGATGCCGACCACGGCGGCGCGCGGGTCGTCGATCACCAGTCCCGGATTGACGACGACGGTGCCGGCCACGGGCCGCGTGGCCGCGATCCGCAGGGCCAGCGTTCCTCCCATCGACAGGCCGGCGGCGAAGACGAAGTCACACTCGGCCTGAAGCTCGAGATAAGCGGCATCCACCGCATGGTGCCACTCCTGCCAGTGCCTCGTTGCCATGTCCTGCCACGTTGTCCCATGGCCTGGAAGCAGCGGGAGGCGGACCGCGTAGCCCTCCGCGGCCAGATACTCCGCCCAAGGGCGCATGCTGTGCGGACTGCCCGTGAAGCCGTGGCTCATCACGACGCCGATGCTGGGTCCACTACCGGTGAAGCCGCTGGCGTACGGCGAGGGATCGGGGAGAGTTTTCATAATGACTCCGAGGCTACTGAAGTTGGCGGCATTGCTTTCCGTGATGAGTCCATCGTGTCACTGTTCGGGACATTTCTCACTGGAGTAGGGTGGCTTCTGAATGCAGACCGGCACCGTCCGGACGCCTTGCAGACGCCGCCCCGGAGAGGAACCAACGTGTTCTATTGGGTCATGAAGCGGATCTTTTTGGGTCCGCTTCTCAAATTGCTGTTCCGTCCCTGGGTCAAGGGCCTCGACAATGTTCCCCACGATGGCCCCGCGATTCTCGCTTCCAATCATTTGTCCTTTTCGGACTCGATCTTCATGCCGGTGATGGTGCCCCGGCGCGTCAGTTTCCTTGCCAAGTCCGAGTACTTTACGGGCACCGGTCTCAAAGGAAGGCTTACGGCCTTGTTCTTCCGGCTCACCAACCAGTTGCCGATGGACCGTTCGGGCGGTGCCGCGTCCGAGCTGTCCTTGCAGGCAGGCAGGGACGTCCTGGCCGACGGCGGACTGCTGGGCATCTACCCCGAGGGCACCCGCAGTCCCGACGCCAGGCTCTACCGGGGCAAGGTCGGGGTCGCGAAACTTGCACTCCAGACCCGGGTGCCCGTTGTTCCCGTGGCGATGATCGGCACTGAGAAGGTCCAGCCCATCGGCAAACGTTTGCCCAATATCCGCCGGATCGGGATCATTTTCGGTCAACCGATGGACTTCAGCCGGTATTACGGCCAGGAGGAAGACCATTCCGTGCAACGCGCCGTGACCGACGAAATCATGTACGAACTCATGCGGCTCTCCGGTCAGGAATACGTGGACGAGTACGCCGCCGTCGTCAAGCAGCGGCTCGCCGGGCAGCTTCCGGAGCCGGCCGGCGGGTCAGAAGGGAATCCACGCGACGGCGGTGAAAAGGGGAGGCGGCTCCCCGGCAACGGTTCGGGGCCGGACGGCGACGGCGCGGTGGCCGGGAAAGTGTGACGGCGGTGGAATAAGGGTTACGGAAGCCGTGCCCCGAACAGCGGGCAAGGCAACTAGTCTTGGAGAGTGACTGAGCTATCCGCGAACCCCGCACCGTCCGTGACGAGCCCCTTGACCAGTTCCCTGGGCAGCCCCCTGACCAGCACCGCGCAAAGCGGCGCGGCAAACTATCCCGGCTTGGACGATTGGCGCCGGCTGCCTATCTCGCAGCAACCCACCTGGACCGACAGGGGTGTCTTCGATGCCTCCGTCAAAGAACTCTCCGTGCTTCCGCCGCTGGTCTTCGCTGGCGAAGTGGACGTATTGCGCGAGCGTTTGGCGGCTGCGGCCCAGGGCAAGGCATTCCTGTTGCAGGGCGGCGACTGCGCCGAGACTTTCGAGGACGCGACGGCGGACAAGATCAGCGCCCGGGTCCGCACCATCCTGCAGATGGCCGTTGTCCTCACGTATGGTGCGGCCATGCCCGTCATCAAGATGGGCCGCATGGCCGGACAGTTCGCCAAGCCCCGTTCGTCGAACGACGAAACCCGCGACGGCGTGACCTTGCCCGCTTATCGCGGCGACATCGTCAACGGCTACGAATTCACCCCGGAATCCCGAGCCCACGATGCCAGCCGCATGCTGAAGGCCTACCACACCTCGGCTTCCACGCTGAACCTCATCCGCGCCTTCACGCAGGGTGGTTTCGCCGATCTTCGCCTGGTGCACCTCTGGAACAAGGGCTTCACCGAAAACCCCGCCCATGCGCGCTACGAGTCCCTGGCACGGGACATCGACCGAGCCATCAAATTCATGGCATCCTGCGGTGCCGATTTCGAAGCCCTCAAGCGCGTGGAGTTCTTCGCGAGCCACGAGGCATTGTTGCTCGACTACGAGCGGGCCCTGACCCGAATTGACTCCCGCACCGGGCTTCCGTACGACACCTCAGGGCATTTCCTCTGGATCGGTGAGCGCACGCGCGAGCTCGACCATGCGCATGTGGATTTCCTGTCCCGCGTGCGCAATCCCATCGGCGTCAAGCTCGGTCCCGGGACCTCGGGAGACGACGCGCTGCGGCTCATTGACAAGCTGGACCCGAACCGCGAGCCTGGCCGCCTCACCTTCATCACCCGGATGGGCTCCAAGAACATCCGCGAGAAGCTGCCCGCCGTCGTCGGGAAGGTCACTGCCTCGGGCGCCCAGGTTCTCTGGGTCACGGACCCGATGCACGGGAACACGGTCACCTCGCCCAACGGGTACAAGACCCGCAACTTCGACGACGTCGTGGATGAAGTCCGCGGCTTCTTCGAAGTTCACCACGCCCTCGGCACGGTACCGGGTGGCCTGCACATGGAAATGACCGGCGACGACGTCGCGGAATGCCTTGGTGGCGCCGATCCCATTGACCAGGACGCCTTCCTGGACCGCTACGAGTCGGTGTGCGACCCCCGCCTGAACCACATGCAGTCGCTCGAAATGGCATTCCTCGTAGCCGGGGCGCTCACCAATCGGTAGTCCAGACGTGCACGGCAGACAGGAAAGGCGATCCGGAATATTCCGGATCGCCTTTCCTGTCTGCGCGCGTCCTAAACCACTGTCAAGGTGATGACGGTACCCTCCGGCGCATCGCTGTCCACGGGGTTCTGGTCCCGGACGGTCCCGAAGAAGCCACCCAGGATGTTGTTGATCTTGACGTCGAATCCGAGCGATTCCAGGGCCTTGCGGGCGGCGTCTGCCTGCTTGCCGATGAAGTTGGGGACATGCACCATTTTCGGTCCCTTGGACAGGGTCAACGTGACAGAGTCACCCCGGACCAAAGTGCCGTTGGCGGGGCTCTGGCTGACCACGGCGCCTGCGGGGACCTTCTTGTCATTGACGGGTTCCGGCGCAATTTTCGCGGTCAATCCGGCGTCGCTGATCGCCTGGACGGCTTGTTGCTGGTTCATGCCGCGGACGTCGGGAACGGGAAGGGGCTGCGGTCCCTTGGAGACCACGAGCGCTACCGGGGTACCGTGGCGGACTGCGGTGTCCTGGGGCGGGGACTGGGAGATGATCGAGCCTGACGGCACTTTGTCGTCATACTGCCCGGTGACTTGGCCGAGTGTCATTCCGGCCACGCCCAGGGCATTCTTGGCCTGGTCGAGTGTCAATCCCGACATCGAAGCAAGCGGAAACAACTGTGGGCCCTTCGAGACGAAAAGCGACACCGCTTGGAACTTCCGGACCACCTGGCCGGACGCGGGCTCCGTTCCAACCGCCAACCCGGCTGTGACGTCGTCGTCGTATACATCCTTGGGCTCGGATTGGAAGCCGGCGGTTCTCAGCAGTTGCTGTGCCTCCGCCACTGTCTTGTTCTTGGTGTCCGGAATGGTTCCGGGCGAGCCGGGCCCCATCCCGAAGAACCAGCCTGCCGCAGTGGCCAGGATCGCCAGGACAATCACGACAATCGTCCAGATCACCGCCCGGCGGCGCGGATTGCCTTCGCGCAACGAGCGCGACGGCGTGGCCGCGGCCCGGACGCGGTCCTTCTCTTCCTGGCGCGCCATCCGTTTGACGTCGCGCTTGCTCGCCGGGGCTTCGTCCGGCGCCTCGGGCTCCCGGTCCTGCGGCACTTGGATGTCGAAAGCCGTGGCGCCGGGGGAGAACCGCGACGGCGGAAGCACCGTGGTTGGATTGCGCTGGCTGGAGATGATCTCCGTCGGACGGCCGATCCGTTCGAGGGGTTCCGTGCGTTCGGCGTGGAAAGGCGCGACGACGGCGGTTGCCCCGGCCGCTTCCTGATGGCCTTCCGGAATTGCCGCCTTGGCAGCCGGCGGGTTGATGTCCAGTTGCGCGTCGCTCAACGTTGTACGGATGTGCCGCAGTTCCGACAGGAGTGCCGAACCGTCCACAGGCCGCTCTTCGGGTTCCTTCGCGGTGCACCACTGGACGAGTTCGTCCACGTCCGCGGCAAGTCCGGGCACAGCGAGCGACGGCGGAGCGACGGCCGAATTGACGTGCTGGTAGGCAACCTGGATGGGAACCTCGCCCGCGTAGGGTTGGCCACCGGTCAGCATTTCGTAAAGCATGATGCCTGTGGAGTAGATGTCGCTCCGGGCGTCGGCGGGCTTGCCGAGGACGAGCTCGGGAGCCAAATACGCGACGGTGCCGATCAGGGCACCGGTGCTGGTTGTCGCGGTGACCGCCCGGGCCAGGCCGAAATCGCCCACTTTGATGCGGCCGTCGTCGGCGATGAGGACATTCTCCGGTTTCACGTCGCGGTGGATCAGCCCCGCCGAGTGGGCCGCGGCCAGCCCTTCGATGACGGGATCGATCAGTGCGAAGGCCAGCCGGGGCGGAAGCGCTGCCTTCTCGTTGAGGACGTCCCGCAGGGTGTGGCCCTTGATGTACTCCATGACGATGTAGGCAATGTGGCCGTCCTGTCCCTGGTCGAGGACTCCGACGACGTGCGGGTGGGAAAGGCTGGCCGCGGCCCGGGCCTCGCGTTGCAGGCGGTCCAGGAAGTTCTGGTCGTTGGCCAGGTGCGGATGCAGCACTTTGAGCGCCACGTCGCGATCGAGCCGCTCGTCGGTGGCGAGATAGACGGTTGACATTCCGCCGCCTGCAAGGCGCGACCGCACCAGGTAGCGCCCGTCCACGAGGGATCCGAGGAGATGGTCCGAAACTTGTTCCTGCACCCTACGATCCTAGTTGAGCAAAAACACGGGCCCGAATCGACATGGCGATCCGGGCCCGGGTTATGCGATGTGGTTTAGCTGAAGTTCTTCTTCAGGGCCAGGATCGAGGCGACGTAGGCCTTGGTGTCGTCGTACATGCCGTGCTTGCTCACCGAGTACTGTCCCTGGTAATAGCCTGCGATGGCAGTGGGCAGGTCCTTGCTCGTGTTGACGAGGGCCCGGATGATGGCGACGCCGGCGGTCACATTGTCATACGGGTCCAGGATGTTGAGCTTGCGGCCCACCAACTCGGAAGCCCACTCGCCGGAGGAGGGAATAACCTGCATCGTGCCGATGGCGTTGGCGGGAGAGACCGCCCGCTGGTTGAAGCCGGACTCCTGGTAGGCGAATGCCATGGCCAACGACGGGTCCACTCCCATCCGACGAGCAGTGTCAGCCACGATGCCCTTCATCTGGGCGGTGCTGGGGACCGGGGACGCATTGAGCAGGGCCTTGTTCGCGTTGGCTGAACTGACCACAGCGTCCGGGTACCGGTAGCCCAGGAATGTGCTCGGGACCAACGGGGTGCTGACGGGAGCAGGGGCCGGTGCGGCAGGAGCGCCCGGAATGGCGAGCTTCTGCCCCGGATAGATGATGGTGTTCATCGACAGCTTGTTGGCCGACAGCAGCGATGACAGGGACACGCCAAGGCGGTTCGCGATGCCGCCCAGGGTGTCTCCCGATTTGATGGTGTACGAGCCGGTGTTGGCAAGCGCAGGTGCCGCCGGCGCCGCAGGGCGGGCCGGGGCCGCCGGGGCCGGTGCCGCCGGAGCCGGTGCGCTCGTTCCCGCGCTCACCTTGATCTTCTGTCCCGGGTAGATGATGGAGCGGCCGTTGAGGCCGTTCCAATTGAAGACGTCGGACAGCGCGACGCCGTGGCGGGCGGCAATGCCGCCCAGGGTGTCCCCTGGGACCACCGTGTAGCTGGCAGCCGACGACGGCGCCGGGCTGGGTGCCGGCCTGGGCGCGGGCGCCGGCGCGCTTGGAGCAGCCCCGGAACCGGACAACTTGATCTGCTGTCCCGGGTAGATGATGGTGTTGGCCGAGAGCCCATTGAGCTGCAGGACGGTGTTGGTGTTCAACCCGTAGCGGGCCGCGATGCCGCTGATGGTATCGCCCCGGACGATGGTGTAGGTGGCCGGAACCGCGGGTGCCATGGGCTGCATGGCGGCCGGAATGGTCGCAGCAACCGCAGACGCGGGAATGACGTTCGCAGGCACGGCCGACGCCTGAGCCTGGGCCTGGATGGCCGCAGCCAATGATGCGGGGATCTTCTGGGTTTGTACCGCCGGAAGCGCGGTTGCCGGCTGGGCGAGCGCCAGTGAAGAGAGCATGACGGCGGGCAGCGCCGCTGTGGTGGCCGCAATTATGGGCATGCTCGTTGTCTTCTTGGGCGAGCGGGGCGTCGTCATGGGAGCAATCCTCATCTCAGCAGCGGACGTTGGGAATGCCGCTGTTGCCAGTGTTACTAAAGTGAGTAGTGATGCAAATGTGATCAATGTGAATCTCTCACATTTTTCGATTCCGCACAAGAAATCACTGCGCATTCGATTCTTGGGCAATTCGAAGGCACTAATTCGGCCCCTGCTGCCCGTCTGGCTAGGCGCAAAGCGCGAGGGCGTGGCAATCTTGATCCGTGAGTAATGTAGAAAGCCTCGTTTCCGAATGGCTGCCGCTGCCCGATGTGGCAGAGCTGCTGAACGTTTCAATCACCAAGGTCCACGGTCTTCTGGATGAGCGTGCAGTGGTGGCTGTGAGAGTGGGCGAACGCAATATCCGTTCGATTCCTGCCCTCTTTATCCAGGACGGTCATGTGGTGGATAGCCTGAAAGGCACCATCGCAGTGCTTGGCGATGCCGGGTACACGGATGAGGAGCTCATTGTGTGGCTTTTCACTCCGGATGAGTCGCTGCGTGGCCGCCCTGTCGATGCGCTCCGCGAAGGTCGCAAAACTGAAATCCGACGCAGGGCCCAATCGCTGGCCTGGTAAGGGAATCCTGCCTTAAATACAGTGGTGGCGATCAGCAAGCTGATCGCCACCACTGTATTTAAGGCGGGTATTTAAGCTGACCTTAACCTGGATTTATCCAAGAGTTCACGCGGCGCGGCTGACGGCGGCTTCGGCCAATTGCCTGAGTGCGGTAAGCGGGAGCTCAGCCAGGGGGAGGCGTTCCAAGGCCTCGAAAGCCTCGTTGCTCAGTTCCTCGATCATTGATTCCGTGGCTTCGAGCGCTCCGCAATCCACTATGATCCGCCTGATCTCGGCAACCTCGGCCTCGCCAAGGTCCTGCCTTCCGAGCATGGTATCGATGTACTTCGAATCCGCGGCACCGGCCTGGTTGATGGCGAAGCCCACCAGCACGGTCCGCTTGCCTTCGCGGAGGTCATCTCCCGCGGGCTTCCCGGTGGTTCCGGGGTCTCCGAATACTCCCAGGACGTCGTCGCGCAGCTGGAAGGCCTCACCCAATGGCAACGCGAAGGCTGAGTAGCCTTGCAGGAGTTCCTCGCTGGCACCGGCCAGGGCGCCTCCAAGGGCCAAGGGGTGTTCCGTCGAATACTTCGCCGACTTGAAACGGATGATGGACTGGGCACGGTGGACGGCGCCTGCGCGGTCCCTGACCGGGCCGGCGACTTCCTCCAGGATGTCCAGGTACTGGCCGGCCATGACCTCGGCGCGCATCAGGTTGAAGATCCGTCGCGCGGGTGTACCGGAGGCGGCCCGGCCGCCAATCTCCGTGAAGGCCTCCTCGCTGAAGGACAGGCACAGGTCTCCGGTGAGAATCGCCGCCGCATGACCGAACCGTTCGCTGTCCAAGGCCCAGCCTTCGCCCTCATGGAGCTGGCTGAACCGCTTGTGGACGCTGGGGCCTCCACGCCGCGTATCAGAGCGGTCGATGATGTCATCGTGGATCAGGGCTGCCGCCTGGAAGAGTTCCAAGGCGCAGCCGGCAGTGATGATGTCCGGATGCGCGGACTCGCCTCCAGCGCCTCGCCACCCCCAGTAGCACATCAGGGCCCGGAGCCGTTTGCCACCTGTCACAAGGCTTGTGATCGAACCCATGAGGGGAGCCACGTCGGGGGAGATGGTGGCCATGGTTTCCTGTTGCATACCGAGGAAGCCGTTGAGTTTGGCGGCGACATCGGCCACGAAACGGCTTTGTTCCGAGCCGAGGTTCTCCGGGGTCACTTGATCGACCCGGCGGCCACGTTGGCACCGATGGTGAACGTGGATTTGCCCGCGGTTTCCACCACCGAGATATTCACCGTTTCATTGTCGCCACGGAGGAAGTCCTTTGATTTGATACTTCCCACAGTGTTGCCGGGAACTTCCTTGAAGCCCTGCGCGGTGAGCGCAGAGGTATAAAAGGCCACGACTGCGTCCGACGGGGACGAAACAGTGCCGACCAAGGCCACCGACGCCGGGGAGGAGTTCTTGTCGAAGCTGCTGGATTCGACCGCCGCCTGGGGCATCAACGGAATCAGTTGCTGCGGGAATCCAGGGACCAGGGCGCCGACTTTCGCCGCAGCTCCGGCCGCGGGTGTGGACGTGGTAGCCGGCGCCGGACTTGCCGAGGCAGTGACCGCCCCTGACGATGCTGGCGCCGCCCCTTGGGATGCCGTGCTTGCCGGGGACGACCCGCAAGCCGATATGGTCAACGCGACGCCCGTGGCCAACAGGGCCAGGCTGACGGGTTGAGGCTTTCCAAAGAGCTTCACAGGGATTTCCTCCTGGGGACGACGCCGGATGCTGCCTCCAGTTTAGGACGCCGGACGCGGCGTCCAGTAACCAGCGCCGCGGCATAGGATTTCCCTGTGAGACCACAAGCAGAGGACAACGGGCGGGGCCCCCGCCAGGAAGTCGCTCCGGATCCCGCTGCCCTGCGGGAACTGAGGCGCACCAGCATCCTCCACGTGGACATGGATGCCTTTTTTGTCTCAGTGGAATTGCGCACCCGGCCCGAACTCAAGGGAAAGCCCGTCATTGTGGGGTTCCCGGTGGATCGCTCGGTTGTCCTGTCCGCTTCCTACGAAGCGCGCGCGTTGGGCGTGAAGTCCGCGATGCCCATGGCCAACGCCATGCGGATGTGCCCCCGGGCGGTCATCATCGAGCCCCGCCACAGCCTCTACTACGAGGTGTCCCGGCAGTTGATGGGAATATTCGAATCAATAACGGACCTCGTGGAACCGTTGAGCGTGGACGAAGCCTTCCTGGACGTCGGCGGCGCCATCAGGAGGCTTGGTCCGCCCCTCCAGATCGGCCATCTGATCCGGCGCCGCGTTGCCTCAGAGCTGGGAATCACTGCGTCGGTGGGTATTGCCGCCAATAAGTTCGTTGCCAAAATTGCCTCTACACGCTGCAAACCCGACGGATTGCTGCTTGTTGAGGCGGGACAGACCGTGGCCTATCTGCACAGCCTGCCCGTGAACGCCTTGTGGGGCGTCGGGGCGAAGACCGCCGATGTGCTCGCGAGATTGGGCATCCGGACCGTGGCCGATGTTGCGGCCACGCCGCCTTCTTCCTTGAAAAAGGTCCTCGGCGCTTCGGGAGAGCATGTCCACCGGTTGTCGATGGGCCTGGACCCGCGGCCAGTCACGCCCACGCGCCTCGAAAAGAGCATCGGCTCCGAGGAAACGTTCGCTATGGACACCCCGGATGACGCTCTCCTGCACCGTGAGTTGCTCAGGCTCTCCCATCGAACCGCGTCACGGCTGCGGACTGCGGGAATGGTGGCCAGGACCATAGCGCTGAAGCTGCGGTATGCGGATTTTTCGACCATCACCCGCAGCAAGACAATGCATACGCCGGTGGACAGCGCCCAGTTGATCTATCAGGTGGCGAGCCAGTTGCTGGCGTCCTTGGGGGAGCGGCCCATGAGCGTGCGCCTTGTTGGAGTCCGGGCCGAGCAGCTCGAGCCTGCCGAGCATGCCTCGCTGCAGTTGAGCCTCGATCGCAGGGACGACAACTGGCGTGCCGCCGAGCAGGCGCTTGACCGTGTCGCCGAGCGATTCGGCAACAAAACCGTCCTTCCGGCTGCACTTCTGGAACCGCATGCGGAGCCTGACGGGGAGGGCTCTCCCTAGGCGGCGATGAGCCTCCCGCGTGCCTCCGGCGTGTCTTTCAGAACAGCGGCCAACAAACTATCCTAGAGATACACAGATTTAGACCGTCTGGATAAATTGCTCTGTTGTGTCTGTTCCGTGAGACCGTGTTCACAAGACCCGGTCTTCGGGAACCCTTTTTTGGGTTCATCCGTTTCTAGGGAACAGAGGCAACGGCCGCGACGTATCCAGGCGCTGGCCGACTAAAGGAGGTCGCGATGCCCCTATCGGAGCACGAACAGAAGCTCCTCGAGCAACTCGAGAAGCAACTGCATGAGGACGATCCGAAGTTTGCCAATTCAATGGGCTCTGACCCCATTCGCTCATGGTCGACCAGGCACATCGTTATTGGCGTTCTAGGCACTATCGCCGGGATTCTCTTGTTGTTGGTAGGTGTGTCCTTGCAGAACATCTTCCTTGGGGTGTTGGGCTTCATTGTCATGGGCGCCGGCGTGTACTTCGCCACCCTGAGAAGGGCAGCCGGCGGCAAATCGAAGAGTGCCAAGCCTGGTAAGGCGCGGAACTCCTTCATGAGCAACCTCGAGGAACGCTGGGACGAGCGCCGCCGCGGCGAGGAGTAAGAGCGCTCCATCCGCAGGCTCGTCGTTCACGGATGACGAGTCCTCCACATTGCACCACCAGGCTCCGGCCTGATTGCGAAAAGACCCGAAAACCGGGTCTTTTCGCATTTAACCCCAGGTTGGCCGCGCCTCGCGAGCCTGCCTACGCGACCCTGAAGCCGCCGTCGTGCGGCTGCCCGCAGCGCCGCGCCAAGCCTCCTCCACTGCCAACCACCTCTGGAATCCCTGTGTTTTCAGGCTCCAGCATTCGAAAGTGGGGTAGAAACACGCCGGATTGCGTTGACTGTGGGGGCTTGTGGAGTAAAGTGGAGCAAGTAAGAGGGTAGTGGCGGCGTGGGGCAGGTACGGGCACCTTTACGGATGGGGGCGGTGGGCCAGTGTTTCTTGGCACGCATTCTCCCCGTCTGGACGAAAAGGGCCGGATCATCCTTCCCGCCAAGTTCCGCGAGGAACTTGCTGACGGCTTGGTGCTCACAAGGGGCCAGGAGCGTTGCATCTACGTCTTCAGCCAGCGGGAATTCGAACGTATTCACGAATCCATGCGGGAGGCCCCTATCTCCTCCAAGCAGTCGCGTGACTACATCCGGGTTTTCCTGTCCGGAGCCTCTGACGAGGTACCTGACAAGCAGGGGCGCGTGACGATTCCGCCGGCGCTCCGGAGCTACGCAGGTCTCGAGCGGGAATTGGCGGTCATCGGCGCCGGAACCCGCGCAGAGATCTGGGATGCCCAGGCTTGGGACGAGTACCTGGCCGAGAAGGAAGCCGCCTTCTCGGAGACCGACGACGACAACCTTCCCGGGTTCATTTAGAAACCGGGACAGGAAACAGCAATGCTTCTTGGACGGGATCTCCAGCCGCCCATCACATTGTTTTCCTGGCTCACCTTCCCCGGAGCCAGGCAGACGCTGCGATAGGCGCGGATGGGGATCCGGCTCAAGAAGCGACCCACCCGACTGACAGACGAACAATTCAGCTCTGAGGAGGCCGCATGGAGGAGCAAGACGCCCCAAAACCAACCTCGGAGCGACATGTACCGGTCCTGAAGGACCGGTGCATCAATTTGTTGGCCCCCGGTTTTGAAGCGGCCCGCAGCCGCGGCGAAACGCCCGTGGCCATCGACGCCACGTTGGGAATGGGCGGCCACTCCGAAGCGATGCTGCAGCGGTTCCCCGACCTGCACCTTGTCGGGATAGACCGGGACGAAGAGGCCCTCGCCCTCGCCGGAGAGCGACTGCAACCGTTTTCGGCCCGCACTGACCTCGTCCATGCGGTCTACGACGAGATCGAAGATGTCCTTACCGACCTTGGCATCCCCGAAGTGCACGGGATCCTCATGGATCTTGGTGTGTCGTCCCTCCAACTGGACGAGCGGGAGCGCGGCTTTGCCTACTCCTACGACGCGCCCCTGGACATGCGGATGGATACCAGCCGCGGCCAGACGGCCGCTGACGTCGTCAACAACTACTCCGAAGAAGACCTGGTCCGGATCATCCGCAAGTGGGGCGAAGAGAAGTTTGCGGGCAGGATCGCCAACCGCATCGTCACGGCGAGGGCCTCCAAGCCATTCGCCACCACCGGCGAACTCGTCGAGCAGATCCGCGGGGTTGTTCCCGCGGCGGCTGCGAAATCCGGTGGGCACCCGGCCAAGCGGACTTTCCAGGCCTTGCGGATTGAAGTCAACGAGGAACTCGATGTCCTGGAGAGAGCAGTTCCTGCCGCTCTCTCAGCCTCAGCGATGGGGGGACGGGTAGTGGTGATGTCATACCACTCCCTCGAGGACAAGATCGTCAAGTCCGTCTTCCAGTCCCGGTCCAAGTCATCGGCCCCGCTCGGTTTCCCGGTGGAGCTGGAGGAGCACAAACCGGAATTCAAAACCTTGACCAAGGGCACGGAAGTGCCGACACCCGAAGAAATCGCCGAAAACCCGCGTGCGGCATCTGCCCGCCTGCGGGCCGTGGAACGCATCAAAGCGAGGAGAACAGCATGAGCACCGCTGCCGCGAAGATCCTGCCGACCACTGTGGGCAACACCGCGCGTGCCCTGCCCGCCCGAGGACCGGAGCGCGACGCGACCCGCAAGGCGCGGACCCCGCTCTCTCTCGTGCAGAGTGTTCCCGGACGACGGCGGACTCCCTTCGTCGTCTTTTGCTTCGGCGTGCTGGCGGCGGCCTTGATGACGGTCCTTGTGCTGAACATCTCGGTTTCCACGGCCCAATACGACTTGGTGAAGCTCAGGAACGACGATGCGTCCCTGAACAAGCAGAACCAGGATCTGACACAGCAGGTGCAGAACTACCAAGCTCCCCAGAATCTGGCCGCCAAGGCCGCAGAATTGGGAATGGTAGCTTCCACTGCCACGGGCCAGATCGATCTGGACACTCTGACGGTCACAGGTAAAGCCACGCCGGCAGCCAAGGGACAGAATCCCGGTGCCGTCATCGCCGCCCCTGCGGTTGCAGGCCAGTCCAGCGTGCAAGCTTCCGCGCCCGCCAAGAATGATTCGCTTGACAGCCGCAAACCCAGCGGGACGGCCGACCCGACGCCGGCCAAACCGCAGGCGCCCGTGGTTCCTGCGGCACCCAAGCCGCCGGTGGTGGATCTTCACGGTGGTTCGGTCCCGGTTCCACAGCAGAAGGTACCCGGGCAGTAGCGTCCAGCCGACCTGATGTCAGGTAAACAGCAAGGCAAGCAGCAAGGAATCGACGTGGTGCAGAAAACCGGCAAACCGAAGAACAAGAGAACGCCGGTGGCGAAGAAGCGCCTGCGCATCGGCCTCGGAATCATGCTGACGCTGTTGCTGGTGATCGGGGGCAAGTTGTTCCTGGTCCAGGGCCTCGACGTCGGAGGCCTGGCCGAGGCGGCCTATAACAACAGGTTGACAACCACCATCCTGCCCGCCGAACGCGGCAAGATCCTTGACGCCAACGGCACCGTCCTCGCCAGCAGTGTGATCCGCTACGACATCGTGGTGGACCAAACGGTCAATACGAACACCGATCAGTTTCCTCGTTTCAACACCCAGACCCAGGCCATAGACACGATCTCCAGGTCCCAGGGCATTGCAGAACTTGCCAGCGCCTTGGGGATGGACGTCAACCAGGTCACCCAGGCGGTGACCGGCGTCAAGAAATACAACGTCGTGGCCAAGGAAGTGAAGCCGGACGTCGAAGACCGGATTTCACAGCTGCACATCCCGGGGGTGGTTTCGGAAGGCGTCAGCAAGCGTGTCTATCCCAACGGGAGCGTCGCCGGGGGCGTCATCGGCTTCCTCAAGGACGGCACCACGGGCCAGGCCGGCCTTGAGCAGACCCAGGACGCCCTCCTGCGCGGCAAGGACGGCAAGCGGGTCTTCGAGATCGGCGCCGACGGGCTTCGCATTCCCGTGGCGACCGACCTGCTGACACCCGCCGTGAACGGCCAGGACGTCAAACTGACCCTCAACACGGACATCCAGTACTTTGCGCAGCAAGCGATCCAGACCCAGGTCAACCAGCTCAATGCCGAGTGGGGATCGATTGTCGTCGAGGACGTCAAGACCGGCAACATCATCGCGATGGCGGACACGAACGCTCCCGACCCCAACGACCCAGGGAAGGTCGCGGCCGCGGACCGCGGCGTGCGGTCCGTGACGGCGGCCTACGAGCCTGGTTCCGTCGAGAAGATGATCACGGCATCGGCCGCCATCAACGAAGGGAAGTCCAGCCCGCTGGACACCGTCACGATTCCACCGGCCCTGACCATTGACGGTCAGACGTTCACTGATGCCTTCGTGCACGGTACTGAGCAGAGGACCCTCGCCGGTATCCTCGGCTATTCAATGAACACCGGTACCGTGATGATCGGCAGCCGCCTGAGCAAGCAGCAGCGTTACGACTACCTCACCCGCTTCGGCATCGGCGAAGCCCCGGACATCGGGCTTCCCGCCGAATCGACCGGCATTCTCGCCAAGCCGGATCAATGGGACGACCGGCAGCAATACACCGTGTTGTTCGGCCAAGGTGTGTCCCAGTCCACGCTCCAGACCGTCCGGGCCTACCAAAGCGTGGCCAACGGCGGCGTGATGATCCAACCGCGGCTCATCGATGGCTACGTGGGAGCCGACGGTGTGGAGAACAAGGTGCCCGCCAAGGATTCCCGGCAGGTTGTCACCCCGGACACGGCCCAACAGGTCCGTGACATCCTCGAGAGCAACGTCACGATGGGCGAAGTGAAAGACGCCGGCATCGACGGATACCGGGTGGGCGCCAAGACCGGAACCTCCGAAGCGCCCCGCGAAGATGGCCTGCCCGGATTCGACGGCTACACCGCGTCCATTATCGGAATGGCTCCCATGGAGAATCCACGGTTCATTGTCGAGGTGGTTGTCCAGCGCCCCAAAGGGAACATCTACGGCATCACCCAAGGACCGATCTTCCGCTCGGTCATGGGCCAGGTGCTGCGCACCTACAACGTCCCGCCGTCCACCGGCACTCCGGCGCGGTTCCCGCAATACGGCAAGTAGCCGGCACGGCACTTCACGCCAGTACGGCAAGTAGCCCAGTTTCGCCAAGTAAGCTTGTTGGGCATCTGTCCGGCCACTTTACGATCCACCCATGCCGTTCCGGGAGTCCCATGATTCTCCCGCGGCCAGTATTACGAGTACCAACGGAGACCACCTTGTCAGAGCAGAATGACGCCGTATCGATCCCTCCAGGGAACCCGCCGGCTACGGACAACCCCGGCTTCCGTCCAGCCGTCGTGGCGCCTGTTCCCCTCGAGGCCATTGCCGCCTCCCTTGGAATCGCGCTGCCCCCGGACACGGGCGGCACCTCGGTGACCGGTGTATCCCTCAACTCGCGCACTGTCGAGCCGGGGGATCTGTACTTGGCCCTGCCCGGAGCCACCCGTCACGGGGCCGACTTCGTCGCCCAAGCGGTGGCTGCCGGTGCCGTGGCGGTCCTGAGCGATGAAGAGGGCGCCCGGCAATTGGCACTTGACGACCTTGCCGTTCCGGTGCTGATCGTCGGGAACCCCCGGGCCGCCGTCGGGACCCTCGCTGCCCTCATATACCGCAGCCAGCCGCTCGACGGGGGTTCGCCCACACTTTTCGGAGTGACCGGAACGAACGGCAAAACCACCACGACGTATTTCATCAACTCCCTCCTGCGCGCCCTGGGCATGAACCCCGGCCTCATCGGGACGATTGAAATCCTTGCCGGGGGTGAAGCCATCCCGAGCCTGCTGACGACGCCCGAGTCCACGGATGTCCACGCCTTGCTCGCCCTCATGCGTGAACGTGGTCTCGACGCGGCATCCATGGAAGTGTCCTCCCACGCCCTGTCATTCCACAGGGTCGACTCGGTGACGTTCGATGTTGCCGGTTTCACCAACCTGACACAAGACCACCTCGACCTGCACGGAAGCATGGACGAGTACTTCCGGACCAAGGCGGAACTCTTCACGAGCGCGCACGCACGGCGTGCCGTAGTGACCGTGGACGACCCCTGGGGGCGCTTGCTGGCCGACGAGGCAGGAATTCCCGTGACCACGCTGTCGGCCACGCCTGGGGGCGACGCTGACTGGACGGTGGAGTCGGTCAAGCAACGCGGGCTTGGAACTGACTTCGAATTGCGCCACCGGGATGGAACGGTCCTGAGTGTCCATACAGGGCTGCCGGGGGACTTCAACGTCGCCAACGCGGCCCTGGCCACCATCATGGTGCTCGACTCCGGCATCGACCCGCATGCCCTGCAGGCGGCCCTGGACAGGCACGACCCCTTCACCGTTTCCGTGCCGGGCAGGATGCAGCTGATCTCCGAAGCCCCGGCTTCCGTTGTCGATTTCGCGCACAACCCGGACGCCCTCGCGAGGGCGCTGAAGGCCGTACGTTCGCAAGCACCCGGATCCCGCGTGATTGTCGTTTTCGGGGCCACAGGACAGCGTGACCAGGGCAAACGGCCGACCATGGGCGCCATCGCCGCCCGGCTCGCCGACGTCGTGATTGTCAGCGACGACGATCCCCATGACGAAGACGCCACGACGATCCGTGCGGAAGTCCTCGCCGGGGCGCGTGCCGCCCGCGCATCAGAGGACGTTGCGTGCGAAATCATCGAGGCGTTCCCCCGGGACGCTGCCATCCGCCAAGCCGTGGACCTGGCCACTGAAGCTGACACCGTCCTGATCGCAGGGCGCGGCCATGAAGTCTGGCAGGAAGTGAAGGGCGTCAACCTTGCCCTCGATGACCGGGTGGAGCTCCGGGCGGCCTTGACAGCCAGGGGATTCAAGGTTTCCACGGACGAGCGGATAGAGTCCTAGACCGAGATGATTGCACTTACTGCGGCGGACATCGCCGATATTACCAATGGCCGATTGGCAGCGGACCCGGGCATTGTCCCGGTGTCCGTCGTTACCGATTCCCGTGAGGCGGCTGCCGGATCGTTGTACGTGGCCAAGCCCGGAGAGAACGCCGACGGCCATGCCTACGTGGGCGCCGCGTTTGAGCGCGGTGCCGTTCTGGCGCTGACCGAGCGCGACGTTTCCGACGACGACGGACGGCCCTACCCCGCCGTCGTCGTCGATGACGCCGTGATCGCGATGGGTGCCCTGGCCGCAGAGTCGGTGCGCCGCATCCGTGCCGCACGTGCCGCCCAGGGGGAGCCGTTCACTGTCATCGGCATCACGGGCTCGGCGGGCAAGACCACTACCAAGGACCTGCTCGCGGGCGTTCTTTCCTGGGCCGGAGCCACGGTGGCACCGCAAGGTTCGTACAACGGTGAGGTCGGCGTGCCGCTCACCGTGTTCGGAGCCGATGCCGGCACCCGCTACCTCGTGATCGAAATGGGCGCCACCGGCGTGGGCCACATCACGTACCTTGCCGAGATGGTCAAACCGGACATCGGCGTCGTTCTGTGCGTAGGCAGCGCGCACGCCGGCGAGTTCGGTGGCGTGGAGAACATCGCCAAGGCCAAGGGCGAACTCGTCGAAGCGCTGGGTCTCGATGGAACCGCCGTCATCAACCTCGACGACGCGCGGGTCGCGGCGATGGCCTCCCGCACCCGGGCCACAGTGCTGGGTACCACGGCCACGGGCGTATCCGGTTCCGCGGTCGAAGCGAGGAACGCCGATATCGACGGCGACGGCCACCCCGAATTCGAACTCCACCTGCCCGACGGCGGGATGCCGCACCGCGTCCACAGCAAGCTCATCGGTGCGCACCACATCACCAACTTGCTGGCTGCCGCGGCCGCAGCGTTCGCTGCGGGCCTCCCTGCCGCCGCGATTGCCGACTCGCTGAGCGAGCAGTCGCCGGCCAGCCGATGGCGAATGGAACGCACTGAGCGGGCAGACGGCGTTACCATCATCAACGACGCCTACAACGCGAATCCGGAATCCATGCGTGCAGCCTTGCGCACCCTCGCCGACCTCGGCCAGGGACGCCGTACCTGGGCGGTGTTGGGCGCGATGCTGGAGCTTGGCGAAGACTCCATCCGCGAACACACGGCAGTGGGCACGCAAGTGGTCCGCTTGAACATTTCCAGGCTCGTCGTGGTTGGCCGCGAAGCCCGGGCGCTGTACATTTCCGCGATCCAGGAGGGCTCCTGGGGCGAGGAATGCAGTTTCACCGAAACGGCCGACGAGGCCTACGAACTGCTGCAGGCCGAGCTCGCACCCGGTGACCTGGTGCTTTTCAAGTCCTCGAACGGGGTCGGCCTACGGTATTTGGGGGATCGGATAGCATTACCCCCACAGGCCGGAACGAGTGCGAACACCGCGGCTGCAACTGCCGCAAATGAAGGGAACGAGCTGCTGTGATTGCACTGTTGATCGGCGCGGGCGTCGCCCTCCTGGTGGCTTTGGTCGGTACGCCACTCTTCATCCGGTTCCTCGTCACGAAGGGCTACGGCCAGTTCATCCGCGACGACGGACCCACGTCCCACCACACCAAGCGCGGTACTCCCACCATGGGCGGTACCGTCGTCGTGGCCGCGGTGCTCATCAGCTATGGGTTGACCCACCTGATCATGTGGATGATGAATCCACGATCAGCGGGCCCGTCGGCTTCGGGCCTGCTCTTGCTGTTCCTCATGGTCGGGATGGGATTCGTGGGCTTCCTCGACGATTTCATCAAGATCTCCAAGCAACGCAGCCTCGGACTCAATGCCAAAGCCAAGTTGATCCTCCAGGCCTTCGTCGGCATTGTCTTCGCAGTGTTGGTCCTGAACTTCCCCGACTCGCAGGGAATCACGCCGGCCTCCACGCACATTTCCCTCGTGCGGGACATTCCCTGGCTGAACCTGGCCTTTGGGGGGACGGTCCTTGGGGCCATCCTGTTCGTCATCTGGTCGAACCTGATCGTCACGGCCGCAACCAACGGCGTCAACCTCACGGACGGGCTGGACGGCCTTGCGGCCGGTGCCTCCATCATGGTCTTCGGGGCCTACACGCTCATGGGGATCTGGCAGAACAACCAGGCCTGCGGTTCACCCCGCGAGGCGGGCAGCGGCTGCTATTCGGTCCGCGACCCGCTCGACCTGGCGCTCTTGGCGGCCATTTGCAGTGCCGCCCTGGTGGGCTTCCTGTGGTGGAACACGTCTCCGGCGAAGATCTTCATGGGAGACACCGGTTCCCTGGCTATCGGCGGCGCAGTCGCCGGGTTTGCGATCCTCTCCCGCACCGAACTCCTCCTGGGCATCATCGGCGGACTCTTCGTCCTCATCACGCTGTCGGTCATCATCCAGGTGGGCTACTTCAAGGTCACCAAGGGCAAGCGGGTCTTCAAGATGGCCCCCCTCCAGCATCACTTCGAACTCAAGGGCTGGGCCGAAATCACGGTGGTTGTCCGATTCTGGATTCTTTGCGGCCTGTTCGTGGCCGCGGGCCTGGGGATTTTCTATGCTGAATGGGTGGTGCTGCTGTGAGCGCAAGTCCTCAAACCAAGCCATCGGCGAATGATCGGCTCCGGAACCTCGTCAGTTGGGATTCCGACTGGAAGGGCCTGCGCGTCGTCGTGACAGGCATTGGCGTCTCCGGTTTCGCGGCCGCCGATACCTTGATCGAACTCGGCGCACGGGTGGTGGTGGTTGACGCGGCCACCAGCGCAAAAGCCCTCGCCCAGGCTGACACCTTGAAGATAGTCGGCGCAGCCGACGTCCTCCTTGGCCAGGACGCCGTCACAACGCTGCCCCGCGTGGACGGCGAAAAGGCCGAACTCGTCGTGACGTCTCCCGGCTGGCGGCCGGACCAGTCCCTCCTGGCAGCGGCCAAGCGGGCCCACGTGCCGGTGTGGGGCGACGTCGAACTCGCGTGGCGGGTCCGCGAACGCAAGGGCCGCAAGACGGCGGACTGGCTCACGATCACGGGCACCAACGGCAAGACCACGACGGTGGGCATGACCGAAGCCATGCTGCAGGCAGCCGGGCTCAAAGCAATCGCCGTGGGGAATGTGGGCACTCCCATCCTGGACGCGCTCCGCGACCCCGTGGAGTATGACGCTTTCGCGGTTGAACTTTCCAGCTTCCAGTTGCATTGGATCGAATCCCTTTCCCCTGTGGCCAGCGTCTGCCTCAACGTCGCCGAGGACCACGTCGACTGGCATGGTTCCTACGACTCCTACCTTGCCGACAAGGCAAGGATCTTCGAGAACACCCAGAAGGCGTGCATCTACAACGCTGAACAGATCGAGACCGAACGCATGGTGGAAAACGCGGACGTGGTCGAAGGTTGCCGGGCAATCGGTTTCACCACCTTGACGCCGGCCGTCAGCATGCTCGGCGTCGTCGAGGGCTTGCTCGTGGACCGCGCGTTCATCGAAGAACGCAAGAGTTCGGCAGAGGAACTTGCGTCCATGGCTGATCTGGGTCCCGCTGCGCCGCGCCACATGGTTGCCAACGCGCTGGCCGCGGCCGCGCTGGTGCGGGCCTACGGCGTCGAACCGTCCGCAGTGCGCCAGGGGCTCAGGAACTATCTTCCGGGAGACCACCGCATCCAGCCCGTGGCCAAGCAGAACGGCGTGCTCTGGGTCAACGACTCCAAGGCGACCAATCCGCACGCCGCGTCAGCGGCCCTGTCGGCGTTCACCAAGGTCGTCTGGATTGCGGGCGGTTTGTCCAAGGGCGTCAACTACGACGAACTGGTCAAAAGCAACGCGCCCAGGCTCAAGGCGGTGGTGCTGATCGGCTCGGACACCACTGACCTGGAAGCGTCCCTCAAGCGACACGCGCCGGATGTGCCCGTAATCGGGCAGCCCAAGGGCGACACTGAAATGGTGCAGTCCGCCGATTCAGCTGGTGCCGCCGCGGAACCGTCTCCGATCTTCGGCGACACCGTGATGGCCCATGCTGTCGAGTCGGCAGCAGGTATCGCCGAGCCCGGCGATACTGTGGTGATGGCCCCGGCGGCTGCCTCCATGGACCAGTTCTCTTCCTACGCTCACCGTGGCGATGCTTTCATCCGGGCAGTGCGCGAGCTTGTGGAAGGCCAGGCACAGACCACCGAGGAGTAACAATGGTCAGCACGCCCACGCGCAGCGGTCCCGGGCGGACCCGGGCCGGGAACCCAGACCCCGCTCGAGGCGCGGCCGGCGTTGCCCGAGCCTCCCTGCTATTCCGCATTCGCTCCGGGATAGCTGGTTTCTGGTCAACGCTTGAGGGAAGCGGCAAATCCAGGAACGGGTCTACGTACTACCTGATTCTCGGCGCATCGCTCGCGCTCACGGCGATCGGGATCATCATGGTCCTTTCGGCGTCCAGCGTCGAAGCGATTGCGGCCGGCGAGTCTCCCTACTCGATCGCCACCAAGCAAGGCATGTTCGCCGCCATCGGCATCGTTGCGATGCTGGTGCTTTCACGGGTCAACGTCCTGTGGCTGAAGAGATTCGCGTGGCCCTCGATCATTCTTGCCGGCGCCTTGTTGGTGCTGGTCCTCATTATCGGCAAGCGCGTGCTGGGCAACCAGAACTGGATCGAGATCGGAGGCTTCACCTTCCAGCCATCGGAATTCGCCAAGTTCGCGCTGGTGCTCTGGATGGCCACGGTCCTTTCCGTCAAGGCCAAGCTCCTCGACAAGTGGACGCATGCACTGATCCCGATCGTTCCGGTCTCCGGCGTGATCATTACCTTGATTGTCCTGGGGCACGACCTTGGAACGTCGTTGGTGGTCATGTTGATCATGGCGGCCGGCCTGTTTTTCGGCGGCGTCAACCTGAAGCTCTTCGCCGGGGCGGGGGGTGTTGCCGCCGCGGTAGCACTGGTACTTGCGGTGACCAGTGGAAACCGGATGTGCCGGATCACCTCGTGGATGGGGCAGAGCTGCGCCGGGGCGAGTGACATCGGCTTCCAGAGCGAACAAGGGCTCAGCGCCCTTGCCTCAGGCAGCTGGTTCGGAGTTGGCCTTGGCCAGAGCCGGCAAAAATACCAGTGGATTCCCGAAGCCCACAACGACTTCATCTTCGCTGTCATCGGGGAGGAGCTCGGCCTCGTGGGGACCATCGTGGTCCTGGTGCTTTTCGCGCTGCTTGCCGTTGCCATCTACCGGGTTGTCAGCCACCAGGAAGACTTGTTCGCCCGCGTGCTCGGCGGCTCAATCATGGCGTG
Organism: Arthrobacter sp. efr-133-R2A-63; assembly: GCF_030209795.1. Classification (NCBI taxonomy): domain Bacteria; kingdom Bacillati; phylum Actinomycetota; class Actinomycetes; order Micrococcales; family Micrococcaceae; genus Arthrobacter; species Arthrobacter sp. efr-133-R2A-63. The sequence continues at coordinate 66,471 of NZ_JARVRG010000020.1, forward strand.
GATGCTTGGTCAGGCCGCGATCAACATGGCCATGGTGGCCGGCCTGCTGCCGGTGATCGGCGTTCCCCTGCCTTTCATTTCCTATGGCGGTTCAGCATTGGTGATGTCCCTATGCGGCGTGGGCGTAGTGTTGTCTTTGGCCCGCGCCCAAATGGCTCCTGCCAGCCGTTCCAAGCCGCGCTGGCGACTTGCGAAAACTGCACGAAAGCGTACATAGCACTCCATGAATTCCCAAACCAAGGATTCCCAGCCCAAACCCCTCTCCGTGGTCCTCGCCGGCGGCGGGACCGCCGGACACATCAGCCCGTTGCTCGCCATTGCCGACGCGATCACGTCGCTGCGGCCGGACGCCAGGATCCTTGCCGTCGGCACGCCCCACGGCATGGAAACGCGGCTCGTTCCGGCCGCCGGCTACGAGTTGGCAACGATCGATCGGGTTCCCTTTCCCCGGAAGCCTTCCGCGGATCTGCTCAAACTGCCCGGCAGGCTGGCGGCGGCGGTCAAGCAAGCCGGCCGAATCCTGGACGACGCACACGCCGACGTCCTCCTCGGCGTCGGCGGCTATGTCTGCACTCCCATGTACCTCGCGGCCTGGCGTCGCAGGATCCCCATCGTCATCCACGAGGCCAACACGCGCGCCGGGCTAGCCAACCGGGTGGGAGCCATGTTCACGAAGCATGTCGGGGTGGCCTTCCCCGAGACCCGGCTGCGGCATGCCCGCCACGTGGGGATGCCCATGCGCAAGGCCATCGCCGGTCTGGACCGTGAGGCCTGGCGTGCGGAGGCCAGACAGTCCCTGGGCCTGGACGCCGGACAGCCCGCACTCATCGTGACGGGCGGTTCTTCCGGTGCCCAGAGCATCAACCGCACCATCGCCGGCGCGGTCGCCGCTTTGGCGGAAGCCGGCATCCAGACGCTGCACATCACGGGCCGGGGCAAGGCGGTGACCAATGACGACGGCGCCCCCCTGGCGGCCGACGGCTACCACCAGGTGGAATACGTGGACGGCATGGAGAATGTCTACGCGGCAGCGGACGTCCTCCTTGCCCGGTCCGGCGCGGCAACGGTCAGTGAGGTGGCCGCCGTCGGGCTCCCCGCGGTATTCGTTCCGCTGCCCATCGGAAACGGCGAGCAGGCACTGAACGCCTCCGCCTTGGTCAAGGCCGGGGCGGCGCTTCTGGTCGACGACCGGGCACTGACCGCGGAATGGCTCAAAGCCGAGGTGATTCCTTTGCTCACGGATCAGGCCCGCCTCGAGGACATGGCCAGCAAGGCAAAAGGACTTGGCATCAGAAATGCTGATCAGCGGATGGCTGGTCTCGTCTTGGAAGCGGTAAGCGAATGACCCAGCCCCTCGCAGACATTGTCTCCCTTGGCCGGGTCCACTTCATCGGCATCGGCGGCGTGGGCATGTCAGCCGTCGCACGCATCATGGTGGCACGGGGCGTACCCGTGAGCGGTTCGGACGCCAAGGACCTGCCCGTCATGCATGACCTCCGGTCCGCCGGGGCACGGATCGCAGTTGGCTACGCCGCGGAAAACCTTGGTGACGCACAGACCGTCGTCGCCGGTTCGGCCATCAAAGCCGACAACCCGGAACTGGAGGCGGCCCGGGCCGCCGGCCTGCCGGTGCTGCACCGTTCGGAAGCCCTCGCCGCAACCATGGGCACGGACCGGGTGGTGACCGTGGCCGGTACGCATGGCAAGTCCACCACGACGTCAATGGTGGCTGTCTTGCTCAAGGAAGCGGGCCTCGATCCCTCGTTCGCCATCGGCGCCAATGTACCCGCCCTCGGGGTGAACGCGGCGCACGGCACCTCGGACATCTTCGTTGCCGAAGCCGACGAATCGGACGGCTCCTTCCTGAACTACCGGCCCCTTATTGCCGTCGTCACCAACGTCGAAGCCGACCACCTGGACTACTACGGCACGCCGGAGGCGGTCCATGCCTCCTTCGACAGTTTCGCTGCGCTGCTGCCCGCCAACGGGGTCCTTTTTGCCTGCGCGGACGACGACGGTGCCCGGGCCCTTGCGGAACGAACCCGTGAGGCGGGCAATACCCGGGTGCTGAGCTACGGGACCTCGGAGGATGCCGATATCCGCCTCGACGACCGGGGACCCGGCGATGTCCGGGTCTCTATCGATGGACAGGAATACGCGCTTGACCTCCAAGTGCCCGGGCGGCACAACGCCTTGAACGCGGCGGCAGCGTTCGCCGTCGCCGCCGAGCTCGGCGTCGCGCCCGAAGCTGCCTCGGCCGCCCTCGGCCGTTTCACCGGAGCCTCGCGGCGATTCGAGTTCAAGGGGGAGGGGAGGGGCGTGCGTGTCTACGACGACTACGCCCACCACCCCACGGAGGTCCGGGCGGCCTTAGCGGCGGCCCGCTCGGTGGCAGGCGGCAACAAGGTGCATGTGCTTTTCCAGCCGCACCTGTTTTCGCGCACCCGCGAATTCGCGGAGCAGTTTGCGGAAGCGCTTGGCGAGGCGGACACGGCCCTCGTGCTGGACATCTACCCTGCCCGCGAGGATCCCATACCCGGAGTCACGAGTACCTTGATCACGGGCCGCCTGAAGAGTGGCAGGCTCGTGGCCGGCGGACAGGAAGCACTGGACGCGGTTCTCGCCGCGGCCGGCGAGGGCGACATCGTCCTGACGGTCGGAGCCGGCGACGTGACGGCCTACGGGCCCCGGATCGTGGAGTTGTTGGGTGGCTGACACCCGGAAACCCACTTTCAAGCCGCAGGCAGGCAAGCCCGGCGTCGTCAGTGCCGAACGCAGCCTCGACGATCCCGCCGGAGGCCCTTCGGAAGCCGCGGGCGTCAAGGACAGCAATGTGCTCGCCTTTCCGGAGCCCAAGGGACGCAAGCGGCGGCGGACGGTGCTCACGGTGCTGGCCATCGTCGTCGCGCTGGTCGCCGGAATCATCGTTGCGGCGGTCTATTCGCCGGTGTTCGCCGTGCGCACAGTGACTGTCGACGGCACCAAGCTGCTCCAGGCAGGGAGCGTCCAGAAGGCCCTTGAGCCGGTGAAGGGGAAACCCCTTCCGCAAATCAACGACGCCGACATCGCCGCGCTGCTCAAGCCCCTCGTCCAGGTGCGTTCCGTCAGCACCGAGGCCCGCCCGCCGTCGGAACTTTTGGTCCACGTCGTGGAGCGGGTGCCCGTGGCGCTGGTCAAGAGCGGTGACAACTATTCACTGGTTGACGTCGATGGCGTCCAGCTTGGATCAACCGCGGATCCCGCATCGGTTGCCTTGCCCCTCATCGATGGGCAGGGAGCCAACCAGAGTCTCTTCAAGGCGATCACGGCTGTACTTGCGACGCTGCCGGCGGATGTTCTGGCGAAGATGGCCAGCGCGTCGGCCACCTCGCCGGACGCCGTCGAGCTCAAGCTGACGGACGGCAAGACTGTTGTCTGGGGGAATGCGGACGAGAAGGAGCTGAAGGCGCGCGTCCTTGAGGCGTTGCTCAAGGCTCCCGTCAATCCAAAAGTTCCTGTGAACGTTTACGATGTCAGCACGCCGAGGCATCCGTTTACCAAATAGGCCATTTCACGAAGTAATCTCGCCTGACGCACAGGGCTATTTTTCGGACTTTCACACGACACGCGGAGGCGGTCATTGAATGTCGGATTCATAGCCCATACCGTCACATAAGAGTTACTTGACATAACTATAACCTTCAACTAGAGGGTTAAGGTCCAAGAATTCAAGTTGGACTCGATCTGTTTCGCTATAGGACACAAGCAAGGGGCACGAAACGTGGCAGCACCGCAGAATTACTTGGCCGTCATCAAGGTCGTCGGCATCGGCGGCGGTGGCGTGAATGCAGTTAACCGAATGATCGAAGTCGGCCTCCGCGGCGTCGAGTTCATCGCCATCAACACCGATGCCCAGGCTCTCCTCATGAGCGACGCGGACGTCAAGCTTGACGTCGGACGCGAGCTCACGCGAGGCCTGGGAGCCGGCGCCAACCCCGACGTCGGTCGCCAGGCCGCCGAGGACCACGCCGACGAGATCGAAGAGGTCATCCGCGGAGCGGACATGGTGTTCGTCACCGCAGGCGAAGGCGGCGGAACCGGAACCGGCGGCGCCCCCGTCGTGGCCCGGATCGCCCGCTCGCTCGGTGCCCTGACCATCGGCGTCGTCACCCGGCCCTTCACCTTCGAAGGCCGCCGACGCGCCGGTTCGGCCGAGGCCGGAATCGACGCCCTGCGCGACGAAGTCGATACCCTCATCGTCATCCCGAACGACCGTTTGCTCTCCATCAGCGACCGTAACGTCTCCGTCCTGGACGCTTTCCGTTCCGCTGACCAAGTACTCCTGTCCGGTGTCCAGGGCATCACCGACCTCATCACAACTCCCGGCCTGATCAACCTTGACTTCGCCGACGTGAAGTCGGTCATGCAGGGTGCGGGCTCCGCGCTGATGGGCATCGGCTCGGCCCGCGGCGAGGACCGCGCGGTCAAGGCGGCAGAGCTCGCCATCGCTTCGCCGCTCCTGGAAGCGTCGATCGACGGTGCGCACGGCGTCCTGCTCTCCATCCAGGGCGGCTCCGACTTGGGTCTGTTCGAAATCAACGAGGCCGCGCGGCTCGTGCAGGAAGTGGCCCACCCCGAGGCCAACATCATCTTCGGTGCCGTCATCGACGACGCCCTGGGCGACGAAGCACGCGTCACGGTCATCGCCGCCGGTTTTGACGACCTCAAGGCGACGTCCCCGTCAATGAACCAGTCCGCTGCCCAGCAGCCCGGCCAGCACCAGGCCCCTGCGGCGCCGGACCGTCCCGCACCGTCGGCTGCCCCGGCCTATTCGGCGCCGCAGCACGTGTCCGCCGGCGTCGGGGCTTCGGGCTTGAGCAACTGGGGACAGCAGCGCCCGTCGGCCTTGCCCGCCGACTCGGGCTTCGACGTCGACCTCCCGGCCGTCGTCGAACCGGACCTTTCGGGAAGCCGCACCGACGACCTCGATGTTCCGGACTTCCTGAAGTAGCCAGTCCGGTCAAACCCACCCAGGAGAGTCAGCCAGTAGTGTTTTGGTGGCGAAAAGAAGTGCGACCGGGGATATCGGTCGCCTTCTCCGATGACGATGCGGGCAACCTTGCACTGCACGTGGCGGACAACCCTGACGATGTCATGGCGCGCCGGGCCCGGCTGGAAGCAGCAGCGGGGCTCGGCCAACGCCGTTTCCAATTCATGAACCAGGTCCACGGGAAAGCCGTCGAATTCATTTCCGCGCACGGGGACGGACCGACGGCCGACGCCATGGTGTCCAGGGGGCAGCCCCTCGCGGTGATGGTGGCCGACTGCGTCCCCATCGTCCTGTTGGGCGAAGTGCGTAACGAAGCCGACCCCGTCCTTGCGGTGGTCCACGCCGGGCGGCCCGGCGTTGCTGCGGATATCGTTTCCGCCACCGTGGTGGATATGCGACACCGCGGTGCCGCGACCATCAGCGCCTGGGTTGGACCTTCCATCTGCGGCGAATGCTACGAAGTTCCCGAGGAGCTGCGGTCCGAGGTAGCTGCCGCCGTCCCGGAAACCTGGTCGACAACCTCGTGGGGCACTCCCGCGCTGGACCTGCCTGCCGGTGTGCGTGCCCAGCTGAAAGCCCTCGGCGTCACGGTCGAGTACTCGGGAGAGTGCACGCTGGAGACCGCGAAGCTTTACTCCTACCGGCGCAGTCAGCAGACTGGCCGCTTCGCAGGTTTGGTGTGGACCCATGAGTGAGGTTTTTCCAACGGCTGAAAGCAGGCCGGACGACTCGCGGACCGCTGAACTGCGCGAACGGCTCGCCGTGGTCCGCCGGCGGATATCCGCGGCAACCACCGCCGCCGGGCGAAGCGAAGAGCCGCAACTGATAGTCGTCAGCAAGTTCCATCCCGCGGCCGATGTAGCCCGGTTGGCGGCACTTGGCGTCACGGACGTCGGTGAAAACCGGGACCAGGAAGCATCCGCGAAGTTCGCCGAGCTCGCCGGACTCCCGGTGCGTTGGCACTTCATCGGTCAACTGCAAAGCAACAAGGCCAAGTCCGTGGCGAAATACGCCTTTTCCGTGCAGTCAATCGACCGCCCTCAACTCGCCGAGGCCTTGGCCAAGGCTGTCGCGCGGCAACAGTCCGAGACGGGCAGACCGGACCTTGATTGCTACATCCAGGTCAATCTTGAGCACGACGGCGGCGCCCACCGCGGCGGCGCCGCCCCATCCGACGTCGAACGCCTCGCCGGGTCCATCGCCACGGCTTCCGGTCTGCGCCTGGCCGGCGTGATGGCCGTCGCGCCGCTCGGAGCGCCCCCGGAGGCGGCGTTCGAGAAGCTCGCAGCCATTTCAACGGATCTGCGGAAGCTGCATCCGGACGCTGCGGGGATATCGGCCGGGATGAGCCAGGACCTCGAAGCTGCCGTGCAATTTGGCGCGACACACCTGCGAATTGGCTCGGATATTCTCGGTTCGCGTCCGCGGGTGGGGTAGCGTCAAAGTATTGGAAGCGACGGGCCGGGATTTCAGCTATGTCAAGTCATGGGCGGCCCGCCTACTGCAGACACGATAGGAGTCCAGCATGGCTGGCGCACTGCGCAAGACAATGGTTTATCTTGGGCTCGCCGATGGCGATGAACACTACGAGTCTGAGCAGCACGTGCAGCACACGGACGAAGACCGGTCTGTCGACCACAATCGTGAAGAGCGCCGCGCCCCTGCACCTGTACGTGAAGTAGTTCGTGAAGTCCCCCCTGTCGCCGAAGAGGAATACCGCGCACCCGTGACACCTATCAAGCGTGCGGCATCGAGCCGCGAAGACGCCTCCGGACTGAGGCAGATCACCACCGTCCACCCCCGCTCCTACAACGACGCCAAGATCATCGGCGAAAGTTTCCGGGACGGCATCCCCGTGATCATGAATGTCACCGACATGGGTGAGGGAGATGCCAAGCGCCTCGTTGACTTCTCCGCCGGGCTGGTCTTCGGACTCCATGGCAGCATCGAGCGCGTTACCAGCAAGGTTTTCCTGTTGTCGCCGTCGTACGTCGAAGTTCTTGGCGACGACAAGAAGGTCAGCGAAGCCCAAGCAACGTTCTTCAACCAGAGCTAGCACAGTCATCACGGATGCCAGGCAGAGCGATCTGCCTGGCATCTGTGTTGCAATAGAGGGACTGACCGAGAAAAGTGGCGAACTAGGAGATCTGAGCTAACCCGTGGGCATAGTTTTCGGCCTTTTGTACATTGCATTGCTGCTGTTCCTGGTCACCCTCATCATTAGGCTCGTTTTTGATCTGGTGCAGATGTTTGCGCGCCAGTGGCGCCCCCGTGGCGCCGCGCTGGTGGCCGCGCATGTGGTCTATTCGGTGACTGATCCGCCCCTGAAGCGGATCCGCCGGCTGATCCCGCCGCTGCAGCTTGGTGGGGTATCCCTTGACCTGGCATTTTTGATCGTGTTTATTGTCGTCAGCATCGCGATGGGATTCGTCTACTCGCTGGCGTAGCTCTTCCGCAGTCCATGTGCCGTCGATCTGTTTCCTTGGCGTGTGGACTGCAAATCCTCCGACCCAACACGATGGTGTTGAATTGGGGGAATCAGATGATATTTAGGTACCGTAGTTTTGAACGGCCGGAAGGCCTACTGACTAACTAGACCAACGAGGTGACCAGATGGCTTTGACGCCAGAAGACGTTGTCAACAAGCGCTTTCAGCCGACCAAGTTCCGCGAAGGCTACGACCAGGACGAGGTCGACGACTTCCTCGACGAAATCGTCGTCGAGCTGAGGCGCTTGAACCAGGAGAACGACGAGCTGCGCAAGAAGCTCGGCGAAGGCGGAAACGCGGTCCCGGCCAGCGCAGCATCGGCACCCGTGGTCGAGAAGGTGCCCGCGCCGGTGAAGGCCGACAAGGACGCCCAGGCCAAGGCGGAAGCCGAAGCCAAGGCTGCCGAAGCCGAGAAGAAGAAGGAGCCGGCCGTTGCCGCGGCTCCTGCCCCGGCCGCACCTTCGGCCGGTTCTCCTTCGGCTGAGTCCGCAGCCGGCCTGCTGGCCATGGCGCAGCAGATGCACGACAAGCACGTGGCCGATGGCGAGCAGCAGAAGGAAAAGATCATCGCCGAGGCGCAGATCGAAGCCTCCAGCCTTGTCAACGACGCCCAGGACAAGTCCCGCAAGATCCTCGGTGCCCTTGAGCAGCAGCGCAGCGTCCTCGAACGCAAGGTGGAGCAGCTCCGCGGCTTCGAACGCGACTACCGCTCCCGCCTGAAGGCCTACATCGAAGGCCAGCTGCGTGACCTGGATGCCCGCGGCTCAGTTGCGGCCCCCGAGGTCGGCGAAGCCGCCGCAGAGGTCTAGCAAGTATTCTGAAAGCCGGTGGCTGGGGATTCCTCGGCCACCGGCTTTCTCCTGTTAAGGCGCCAGCAGCCACAGTTACCGAATGAAAGTACTATGAGCGACGAACAAACTGACGGCACCACGGAGCCGGTCCGCATCAAAGCCCACACGTGGCGTCCCGCACTGCTTTGGGTCTTTGCAGGCTTCGCCGTGTTCGCCTACGCCTTCGACCAACTGACCAAACTCTGGGTCACCAGCACCATGGTCGAAGGCGAGCGGATCCCCGTCCTTCCTCCGCTCCTGCATTGGTACTACATCCGAAACTCCGGTGCCGCGTTCTCCATCGGTGAAAACGTCACATGGGTGTTCACTATCGTGATGGCGGCCGTTTCAGTGGTGATCCTGTTCCAAGTGCGCCGGTTGGGCTCGGCCTGGTGGTCCCTGGCACTTGGCCTGCTGCTGGGCGGCGCACTCGGCAACCTGACAGATCGACTGTTCCGCGAACCCTCCTTTGCCATGGGCCACGTGGTGGACTTCATCCAGTTGCCCAACTTTGCCATCTTCAACATCGCCGACTCGGCAGTGGTTTCCGGCGTCGTGATCATCTGCCTGCTGACCATACGGGGGATCGGACTCGACGGTTCCCGTCATCACTCCGCCGATTCCGCGCCGGCAAAGTCCGGCCCGCCGGAAGAAGAGGCTCCGGGCGATGTCTGAGCACTTCGTGGTGCCGGAAGAATTGGGCGGGGCCAGGGCCGACGCGGGCTTGGCGAAACTCATGGATATTTCCCGGTCCGCGGCTGCTTTGCTGATCGCCGAGGGCAACGTGACCGGCTCCGCCGGCACGGTGGGAAAATCGGCGAAGCTCGTTGCCGGTTCCGTGTTGGAAGTCACCGTTCCCGAACGCCGGGATCCCTTGGAAGTCGTGGAGGAAGTCGTGGAAGGCCTGAATATCCTGTTGGACGATGACGACTTTGTCGTCATCGACAAGCCTGTTGGCGTGGCTGCGCACCCGTCGCCGGGTTGGGTGGGCCCCACCGTGGTTGGCGGTCTCGCGGGTGCGGGATACCGGATTTCGACGTCCGGCGCGCCTGAGCGTGCCGGCATCGTCCACCGTCTCGACGTCGGAACCTCCGGCGTCATGATCGTGGCAAAGAGTGAACACGCGTACACGGTACTCAAGCGGGCCTTCAAGGAGCGCACCGTGGACAAGGTGTACCACGCAGTGGTCCAGGGGCTGCCGGACCCGCTCGCGGGCACCATCGACGCGCCCATCGGGCGCCACCCTGGGCATGACTGGCGATTTGCGGTGATCGAGGACGGCCGTCCCTCGGTGACGCACTACGAAGTTCTCGAGGCCTATGGCAAGGCCACCCTCGTGGAGATTCACCTCGAGACGGGCAGGACCCACCAGATCCGGGTCCACTTTTCGGCCCTCAGGCACCCCTGCGCGGGCGACCTGACCTATGGAGCCGACCCGCGATTGGCCGCCAATCTGGGACTTACCCGGCAGTGGCTGCACGCACGGCGGCTTGGCTTCAACCACCCCCGGACGGGCGAATGGGTGGAAGTCACCAGCGAGTATCCGGCGGACCTGCGGTACGCCCTGGAACTCCTTGAAAGCGGCAACGCGTAGCGCGATCCACGCTTCCAGCGCGCCACTCCACCTGCGGGATCCCTGCCGGTAGACTGTCGTGGTGACTTCCAGCAATGACTCGTTCGTCCATCTGCACACCCACACCGAATATTCCATGCTGGATGGTGCGGCCCGTCTCACCGAGCTGTTCGATGAGACCGAGCGGCTGGGGATGCCTGCGCTGGCGACCACGGACCACGGTTACCTGTTCGGGGCCTTCGATTTCTGGAAGAAGGCCACGGACAAAGGCATCAAGCCGATCATCGGCGTCGAAGCCTATGTCACCCCCGGCACGGCGCGCGGCGACAAGGAGCGCGTCCGTTGGGGCGAGGAGAGCCAGCGCAAGGATGACGTCTCCGGTGGTGGTTCCTACACCCATATGACGTTGTTGAGCTACAACAACGTCGGCATGCGCAATCTGTTCCGGGCATCCTCGATTGCTTCCCTCGACTCCGTGTTCGGTAAATGGCCACGCCTCGACCGGGAGTTGCTCAACACCTATTCCGAAGGCCTGATCGCCACCACCGGCTGCCCTTCCGGTGAAGTCCAGACCCGCCTTCGGCTGGGGCAATACCGGGAGGCGCTGGCCGCGGCTTCCGAATTCCGGGACATCTTCGGTGCGGAAAACTACTTCTGCGAACTGATGGACCACGGCCTGGACATCGAGCGGCGGGTCACTGGCGACCTGCTGCGTCTGGCGAAGGAACTGAAGCTTCCACTCGTTGCCACCAATGACCTCCACTACACGCATGAGCATGACGCGAAGGCCCACGAGGCTTTGTTGGCGATCCAGTCGGGCTCCACGCTGCTTGAGCCCACCTATGACAACGGCGGCTCGCGATTCGCTTTCTCCGGCAGCGGCTACTACCTGAAGTCGCCGCAGGAGATGCGCGAGCTCTTCCGTGACCATCCTGAAGCCTGCGACAACACCCTGCTGATCGCAGAGCGCTGCGAAGTGTCCTTCAACACAGGCGCGAACTACATGCCGCGGTTCCCTTGTCCTCCCGGCGAGGACGAGACCTCCTGGCTCGTCAAGGAAGTGGCCACGGGACTCGATTACCGCTACCCGGACGGCGTCCCGGACAAGGTGCGCAAGCAAGCCGACTATGAGCTTGACGTCATCACGTCCATGGGCTTCCCCGGTTACTTCCTCGTGGTGGCCGACTTCATCAACTGGGCCAAGAACAACGGGATCCGGGTGGGTCCGGGCCGTGGCTCGGGTGCGGGCTCCATGGTGGCGTATGCCATGCGCATCACCGACCTTGACCCCCTGGCACACGGCCTGATCTTCGAGCGCTTCCTCAACCCGGACCGCGTGTCCATGCCCGACTTCGACGTCGACTTCGATGATCGGCGCCGCTCCGAGGTCATCGACTACGTCACCCGGAAGTACGGCGACGAGCGCGTGGCCATGATCGTCACCTACGGCACCATCAAGACCAAGCAGGCGCTCAAGGACTCCTCCCGCGTGCTCGGCTACCCGTTCAGCATGGGTGAGCAGCTCACCAAGGCCCTGCCGCCGGCGGTGATGGCCAAGGACATCCCGCTGGCGGACATCCAGAACCCGGAGGCCAAGCGCTATGGGGAGGCGGGAGACTTCCGCCAGCTCATCAGCACGGACCCGGAGGCCGCCAAGGTCTTCGAGACCGCGCTGGGCATCGAGGGGCTGAAGCGGCAGTGGGGTGTGCACGCTGCAGGCGTCATCATGTCCTCGGACCCCATCATCGACGTCATTCCTGTCATGCGCCGCATCCAGGACGGCCAGGTCATCACCCAGTTCGACTACCCGACGTCCGAAGGCCTTGGCCTGATCAAGATGGACTTCCTCGGCCTGAGGAACCTGACGATCATTTCCGACGCACTGGAAAACATCAAGATGAACCGCGGCATCGACCTGGATCTCGAGCACCTGGCGTTGGACGATCCGGCGTCGTACGAGTTGCTGGCGCGCGGCGACACGTTGGGCGTCTTCCAGCTCGACGGCGGGCCCATGCGGTCCCTGCTCAAGCTCATGAAGCCTGACAACTTCGAAGACATCTCCGCCGTATTGGCGCTGTACCGGCCCGGCCCCATGGGCGCCAACGCGCACACTGACTACGCGCTCCGCAAGAACAAGATCCAGGAGGTCATCCCGATCCATCCGGAACTCGAGGAACCCCTATCCGAAATCCTCGGCGGAACGTATGGCCTGATCGTGTACCAGGAGCAGGTCATGGCCGTAGCCCAGAAGCTTGCCGGCTACTCGCTGGGCCAGGCCGATATCCTCCGGCGCGCCATGGGCAAGAAGAAGAAATCCGAACTGGACAAGCAGTTCGCCGGCTTCTCCCAGGGCATGCAGGACAACGGCTACTCCATGGATGCCGTCAAGACCTTGTGGGACATCCTGCTCCCGTTCTCCGACTACGCCTTCAATAAGGCCCACTCCGCCGCATACGGGGTCATCTCCTACTGGACCGCGTACCTGAAGGCCCACTACGCTCCCGAATACATGGCGGCCCTGCTCACGTCCGTGGGCGACGACAAGGATAAATCGGCCATCTACCTCAATGAATGCCGGCGCATGGGCATTACGGTCCTGCCGCCGGACGTCAACGAGTCAAGCCTCAACTTCACCCCTGTGGGAACCGACATCCGCTTCGGGATGGGGGCCATCCGCAACGTCGGCGTCAACGTGGTGGAAGCCATGGTGGCCGCCCGGGGGAGCGAAGGCAATTACACCTCCTTCAAGGACTTCCTCATGAAGGTTCCGGCGGTCGTCTGCAACAAGCGCACCATCGAGTCCCTCATCAAGGCCGGCGCCTTCGACTCGCTTGGCCACCACCGCCGTGCATTGGCCATGGTCCACGAAGAAGCGATCGATTCCGTCATCACGCTCAAGCGCAATGAGGCGATCGGCCAGTTCGATCTCTTCGCCGGATTCGAGGACCAGGAGCCGCAAGCCTCCTTGAGTACCGAGATCCCGGACCTGCCGGAATGGGAGAAGAAGGACAAGCTCGCTTTCGAGCGGGACATGCTTGGGCTCTATGTCTCGGACCACCCCCTGCAAGGGCTTGAGGGCGTGCTGAGCCAGCATGCCGAGCAGTCGATCACCTCGATCCTGGGAGAAGACGGACCGCACGACGGCGCCATCGTCACCATCGCGGGCATGATCACCTCGCTCAGCCGCAGGATCGCCAAAGCAAGCGGCAACGCCTATGCGCGGGCCGAGATCGAAGACCTTGGTGCCTCCATCGAGGTCATGTTCTTCGGCCAGGTCTACGGCCCCATCGCTTCGGTCCTCGCGGAGGACCTGATCGTCGTGGTCAAGGGGCGCTTGCAGCGGCGCGACGACGGTGCGGTCACCTTGAACTGCATGGAGCTTTCGGTTCCGGACCTCAGCGAGGGTACCAACGGCCCGTTGGTCATCACGATGCCCACCTACAAGGCAACCGAGGCCGTCGTCACCGATCTTCGCGATGTCCTGACAACGCACCGGGGAAACTCCGAAGTCAGGCTCCACCTGCAGGGCGACTCCAAGGTCGAGGTCATGGGCCTGCCGGTGCACTTGCGCGTGAACCCCACACCGTCGCTTTTCGGCGACCTCAAGGTACTGCTCGGCCCGACCTGCCTGGACAGCTAACTAGATCTCATAGTCGAGCGGGACCGGCTGGCCGTAGGAGCCCGAGTGGTACAGCAGCGGGGTGTCATCCTCGCCGACAAGCCCGTCGACAACTTCCACCACGACGATCGCGTTGTTTTCGAAGGACAGGCGCATCTGGATCTTGCCGATCAACCAGCCGGCCACGTTCTTCAGGATGGGGACATCGAAGGGGCCTGGTTCCCAGTGGTCGCCTTCAAACCGTTCCTGGGTGCGGGCGAAGCGGTCTGCGAGGGCCTGGTTCTCGAGGCCGAGCATGTGCAGTCCGATATACGTCGAATTCGCCACGGCCGGCCAGGAGCTGGAACTGCGGGACATGTTGAAGGTGAAGCGTGGCGGCTCGGCGGACAGCGAAGCCACGGACGTCGCGGTGAAGCCGAAAGGCTTGCCGTTGAGGTCGGCAGTGATGATGGCCACCCCGGCGGCATGCCGGCGGAACATTTGTTTGAATGTTCCTTCAAAAGCCGAATTGTCCGAAGCCACTTTGCCGATCTCCTGAGTGAGCTATTGGTAATAACGCTGGTGGATTCAGCGTATTCCGCTGCCCGCCTGGGCGCTTGCTTGTTGAGCATCCAGAAACGTTTGTTAATGTTTGTGTCATGACCAAGCCAACATCGAACCTTCTCGACTCCGGTCCCGCGCGGGACACGGATCCGGACCCCGGCACGGACACCGGCAGTCGGGACCGCAAATTGTGGCTTTGGCTCGCGGTGCCTGCCGCCTCCGGCCTTGGGCTTGGCCTGGTGTGGTGGCTGTTGGCTCCGGGTGGCCTGAACGTGATCTCCGGAAATCCCGCCCTCGCCGATCCGACAGCCTCGGCCGGCAGGCTTCCGAGGGACCTGGTCCTGGCCGGGCTGCTGTTGCTTTCCGGCTGCTTCACGGCAGTCCTGCTCGACAGCAAGGTCCGGAAACCGGGGCACGGCATTCGCACCTTCCTGGCGGTCCTGGGTGGCGCGGTGGGGGCACTCGTGGCCTGGCAGGTGGGCCTGTTGGCCGCGCAGTGGTGGGGTCCAGCCTCAAGCGGCGGTGAAGGCTTCTCATTGCGGGCGGCGTCGGCACTCTTGCTGTGGCCGGGAGCAACCGCCCTCGTGACATTCCTCCTTACTCTTTTCGGCTTGATGGGAAAGCAGCCCGAGGCACCGCCGCTCGCCCCGTAAAATGATCTGGTGACCATTTCTCCGGAGAACCCTGCCGACACCGCTTCCCAGTCCCTGGACTTCCGCCGCATTGACTTGCGCGGACGGTCCCTGACCTTGGCGGAACTGCGGGCCGTGGTGCCCCGGGCGAAGCATCAGACCATGGCGGACGCCGAGCAAAAGGTCGTGGACATCATTGCGGCGGTCCGCTCCCGCGGCTTCGAAGCCCTGGGTGAGTTCGCGTTGGCGTTCGACGGCGTGGAACAATCCCACCCTCGAGTACCTGCCACGGCCCTTGCCGAAGCCCTTGAAAACCTCGACCCGTCCGTCCGGGCGGCCCTGGAGGAATCCATCAGGCGTGCCCGGCGCTTTGCGGACGGCCAGCGGCCGGCGAACGTCGATGTGGAACTGGGGGACGGCGCCGTCGTGAGCCAGAACTGGGTACCGGTGGGGCGAGTGGGACTGTACGTTCCGGGCGGACTGGCCGTCTACCCGTCCTCGGTGATCATGAACGTTGTTCCGGCGCTGGCTGCCGGCGTCGCCTCGATCGCGTTGGCTTCCCCGCCCCAGAAGGACTTTGGCGGCTTGCCCCACCCCACCATCCTGGCCGCGGCCGCCCTGCTGGGAATCGACGAGGTCTACGCCATCGGGGGTGCCCAGGCGATCGTATCCTTCGCGTACGGCATCCCCGGGACCGGCGAGGACCAGCCCATCGAGCCCGTGGACGTCGTGACCGGCCCCGGAAACATCTTCGTGGCCACCGCCAAGCGGCTTGTGAAAGGCGTCGTGGGGATCGACTCCGAGGCCGGCACCACCGAGATCGCCATCTTGGCCGACGCTTCGGCCCGGCCCGCGCTCGTCGCCGCCGACCTCATCAGCCAGGCCGAGCACGACCCGAAGGCGGCGTCGGTCCTGATCACCGACTCGGAGGAACTCGCCTCGGCGGTGCAGCGGGAACTGGCGCTGCAGGCCGGAACCACGAAGCACGGCGAGCGGGTTGCCACGGCGTTGTCGGGCCCGCAGTCGGGCGTGGTGCTGGTAGACGACCTCGGGCAGGGCATCGCCGTCTGCGATGCGTACGCGGCCGAGCACTTGGAAATCATGACGGCGGACGCAGCCGCGGTCGCCGCGCGGATCCGCAACGCCGGGGCGATTTTCGTGGGGGACTACAGCCCCGTCAGCCTCGGAGACTACTGTGCCGGCTCCAACCACGTCTTGCCCACGAGCGGCACCGCAGCCTTCTCTTCCGGCCTGAACGTGACAACGTTCCTGCGTGCCGTCCAAGTGATCAACTACGACAAGGCTGCCTTGGAACAGGTCAGCAGGCACATCGTGAGCCTCGCGGATGCCGAGGACCTTCCTGGCCACGGCGACGCGGTCAAGATTCGTTTCGCGGGGGCCTGAACCACTACATGTATGGGTTGCGACCACTACATATAGTAATTACAGTGTTGTCATTAGGACTCATGTAGCCGTAAACTGGTGCCGGAAGTCAAACTTCCGGCACCTCTTGCGTTCCCGGCACACGCCGGGCGGACAGCGTGCCGGAACCGAAGCGGGGAGGCCCAGCGTGTATTGTCCGTTCTGCCGAAACCCCGACTCCCGCGTCGTGGACAGCCGGATGGCCGACGACGGCTCAGCCATCCGCCGCCGCCGCCAGTGCCCCGAGTGCGGACGCCGTTTCACCACTGTGGAAACCACCAGCCTTTCCGTCATCAAACGCTCAGGCGTGGGAGAGCCCTTCAGCCGGATCAAGATCATCAACGGCGTTCGCAAGGCCTGCCAGGGCCGGCCCGTGACTGAGGACGACCTTGCGATGCTCGCCCAGGAAGTCGAGGAGAACATCCGATCTTCCGGTGCGGCGGAAATCGACGCCCACGAGGTCGGCTTGGCGATCCTTGGGCCACTCCAGAAACTGGACGAAGTCGCCTACCTTCGTTTTGCCAGCGTCTATCAGGCCTTCGAATCGCTTGAGGACTTCGAATCAGCCATTGCGCTGCTCCGGCACGAGGCCGAAAGCGCCGCGGCGGAGAATGCAGCGAAGAGCGCCAAGGGCAAGAGCTCCGAGAAGAGCCCCATTTAGCTCCGGTGGTGGCAGCGGAGGGGAAGCCGCAGCCACCACCGGCACCACCCTACTTGGCCAGCTTGTGGTGGAGGGCGACGTCGAGCGCGGCCCCCACGATCCCGGCGTCGTTCTTCAGTTCCGCCGTCACGATGCGGGTCCGCAGATCCAAGTGGGGGAAGTATTCGTCCGAGCGCTTCGAAATGCCGCCGCCGATGATGAAGAGTTCCGGGGAGAACAGGAACTCGACGTGGGAGAGATAGCGCTGCAGGAGCACGCTGTATTCTTCCCAGCTCAAGCCGTCCCGTTCGCGCGCGACGGCGGATGCCTTCGTTTCGGCGTCGTGGCCGTCCACCTCGAGGTGGCCGAGCTCGGCATTGGGAACCAGGTGCCCGTTGAAGATGAAGGCTGAGCCGATGCCCGTACCGAGCGTGATCACCAGGACCGTGCCGTCGACCCCTTCGCCTGCGCCGTAGCGGGCTTCGGCGAGTCCGGCTGCATCGGCGTCGTTGATGACCTCGACGGGACGGTCCAGACGCTTGGTGAGCAGTGAATCAATGTCCGTGTCGAGCCAGGACTTGTCCACATTCGCGGCGGAGCGGACCACGCCGTGCTGGATGATTCCGGGGAAGGTGACTCCCACGGGCGAACCCTGGGCCGGAGCATCCTCGCGTGCCGACAACTCCTCGACGATCTGTGCGATCACTTCGGCGACAGCTTCGGGTGTGGCGGGCTGCGGCGTCGGAATACGGAGGCGGTCCCCGAGCAGCTTGCCCTTCTTGAGGTCGACGATGCCGCCCTTGATGCCGGTGCCTCCGACGTCGATGCCGATCAGCGGGCCGTTCTTGTGGATCTTCTCATCCTTCTTGGTCAATGCGTTTCCGTTCATGGCAGGAGGGGTGGGCAGGTCGCAGCACGAACGGCTGCAGGTGACCTTCCGGAGAGCTTAAGGAAGAGTCAGGATTTCGGCGCCGGTCTCGGTGACCAACAGGGTGTGTTCGAATTGCGCGGTCCGCTTGTGGTCGCGGGTGACTACCGTCCAATCATCGGGCCACATGTCCCACTCAATCGTTCCGAGGGTGAGCATGGGCTCAATGGTGAACACCATGCCGGCTTCGATCACGGTGTTGTAGGCCGGTGCGGCGTCGTAGTGGGGGATGATCAGGCCCGTGTGGAAGGCCTCGCCGACGCCATGGCCCGTGAAGTCACGGACCACGCCGTAGCCGAAGCGTTTCGCGTATGACTGGATGGCCCGGCCGATCACGTTGATTTCGCGGCCGGGGGCTACGGCCTTGATGGCCCGGTTGAGCGACTCCTGGGTGCGTTCAACCAGCAGCCGGGACTCGTCGTCGACGTCGCCCACCAGGAAGGTGTAGTTCGTGTCGCCGTGGACTCCGTTGATGTAGGCCGTGATGTCGATGTTCAGGATGTCGCCGTCCCGCACGACGGTGCTGTCCGGAATGCCGTGGCAGATGACCTCGTTGAGCGAGGAGCACAGGGACTTGGGGAAGCCGCGGTAGCCAAGAGTCGACGGGTAGGCGTGGTGGTCCAGAATGAACTCGTGGCCGATCCGGTCCAACTGGTCCGTTGTGATGCCGGGCTCGATGTGCTTGCCGACCTCGACGATCGCCTGCGCCGCGATTTTGCTGGCGATGCGGATCTTCTCGATGGTTTCCGCCGATTTGACCTCCGACCCGGTGAACTTCGCGGGTCCTGGCTTGCCGACATACTCCGGGCGCGGGATGGACGCCGGTACGGGCAGCTGCGGGCTGACGGTTCCACGGGTGAGCGTGCCGATGGGTGCGGTCAGAGCGGGAGAAGGCATAGATTGATCATATAAGGGACGCACGAGACGCAAGTAACTAAGTAGCTAAATATCGGCCCGTTCGAGGGGCAATCGGCCCGCCGGGGTCACGGCGGGAATCGCAAAGGAGAAACAGTGGCGGAGTTCTGGTACAACGTTCAGACGCACCAAATCGAAGAGGACGCGATGTCCGACTGGTCCCAGCTGATCGGTCCCTACAAGACCCGGGAAGAAGCGGAGCACGCGCTCGAAAAGGTCAAGGCCCGCAACGAAGCCTGGGACAAAGACGACGAGGACTAGCGGCGACGAGGGCCGGTTCCGGTCCTAGAAAGAGTGCTCCGGGCCGGGAAACTGGCCGGACCTGACGTCGTCGGCGTAGGCCTTCGCAGCGTCGCTCAGCGTGGTGCGCAGGTCCGCATATTGCTTGACGAACTTGGCCATCTTGCCGCCGCGGAGCCCGGCCATGTCCTGCCACACCAGAACCTGTCCCGTGGTCGCGTTGCCTGCGCCGATTCCGATGGTGGGAACCTCGATCGCGGCGTCGACGGCGGCAGCCGTGTCCGCGGGGACCATCTCCATGAGCACACAGAATGCTCCGGCATTTGCAAGGGCAACGGCGTCTTCGACCAGGCGCGAGGAGTCTTCGCCCCGGCCCTGGACGCGGTAGCCGCCCAGTGAGTGTTCGCTCTGCGGAGTGAAGCCGATGTGTGCCATGACGGGAATGCCGGCCTGGACCATGGCCCGCACCGTTCCGGCGTAGAACGCGCCGCCTTCGATCTTGACAGCGTGCGCCAAGCCTTCCTTCAGGAAGCGGACGCCTGTTGCCACTGCCTGCTCGGGGGACACTTCGTAGCTGCCAAAGGGCAGATCGGCCACGACCAAGGCACGCTTGGCGGATCGGGCCACCGCGCGGCACAAGGGGAGGAGTTCGTCGACAGTCACGGGGAGGCTGGTTTCGTTCCCGAAGACGTTGTTGGAAGCCGAATCGCCGATCAGCAGGACCTCGATGCCGGCCTGGTCGAAAATCTCTGCCGTGTACTGCTCGTAGGCAGTCAACATCGCAAAGCGCTCACCCTTGGCCTTGGCCTGTTGAAGGTGATGGGTGCGGATCCTTGCGGCGGGCTTCGGCGTCGAAGCATCCGCTGAAGCCCCGGAACCTGCAACGGCAGGTCCCGTTCCGTAAGGAGCAGGAATTTCGGCGGGCATGCTGGAATCGGAACTGTTGCTTGGGGCCATGAATAGAGCGTATGCGGTACCGGCCGTCCTAGCCACCGGCGCATGGGGAGCCTCACATTTGTAAACGCTGTGTTACGCGAACCAGGGGTGCAGCCAATCCGGGCCAATGCTTAGTAGAGTGAATGCTGAGTTGTCGTCGGCTTCGAATTCCGAATCCGCGGCATGGACGTTGACCCGGAAATGAGGCCCCATGGACCGCCAGCAAGAGTTCGTTCTGCGAACTATCGAAGAGCGTGATGTGCGCTTCGTACGCTTGTGGTTTACCGACGTCGTCGGTTCCCTGAAATCGGTGGCTCTTGCGCCGGCAGAAGTGGAAGGCGCCTTCGAAGAAGGCCTGGGTTTCGATGGCTCGGCGATCGAGGGCCTCGCGAGGGTTTTCGAGTCCGACATGCTGGCGCAGCCCGACCCCTCCACCTTCCAGATCCTGCCGTGGCGCGGTGAAACCGAGCAGACCTCGAGGATGTTCTGCGACATCCTGACCCCCGACGGCGAGCCGTCGGCCGCCGACCCCCGGAACGTGCTCAAGCGGACCCTCGCCAAGGCAGCGGACATGGGCTTCACCTGCTACACGCATCCTGAGATCGAGTTCTACCTCCTCAAGTCCCAGGACCTCGACGCCAACGGCGTCCCTGTTCCCGTTGACGAGGGCGGCTACTTCGACCACGTGCCGGGCGGCGTTGCACAGGACTTCCGCCGCACGGCCGTCACCATGCTTGAATCCGTGGGAATCTCCGTGGAGTTCAGCCACCACGAAGGTGGACCCGGCCAGAACGAGATCGATCTCCGGTACGCGGACGCCCTCCAGACGGCGGACAACATCATGACTTTCCGCACGGTCATCAAGGAAGTGGCCCTGCAGCAGGGCACCTACGCCACGTTCATGCCGAAGCCGTTCACCGACCACCCTGGCTCGGGCATGCACACGCACTTCTCGCTGTTCGAGGGTGACACGAACGCTTTCTACGAAGCCGGCGCCGAATTCCAGTTGTCCAAGACGGCACGCCAGTTCATCGCCGGCATCCTGCGCCACGCTCCGGAATTCACCGCCGTCACCAACCAGTTCGTCAATTCGTACAAGCGTCTATGGGGCGGCGGCGAAGCGCCCAGCTACCTGAGCTGGGGCCACAACAACCGTTCTGCCCTGGTTCGCGTCCCGCTGTACAAGCCGGGCAAGGGCCAGTCCGCACGGATCGAATACCGCGGGATTGACTCCGCCACCAACCCTTACCTCGCCTACGCCGTGTTGCTCGGGGCAGGACTCAAGGGTATCGAAGGAGGCTACGACCTTCCGGCCGCCGCGGAAGACGACGTCTGGTCGCTGACCTCGGCCGAGCGCAAGGCGATGGGTCACACTCCGCTGCCGGCAAGCCTGCACGATGCCATCCGCGCCATGGAGGATTCGGAACTCGTAGCTGACATCCTCGGCGAACAGGTCTTTGACCACTTCCTGCGCAACAAGCGTGCGGAATGGCAGGACTACCGGCTCCAGGTCACGCCTTACGAGCTCAAGCGCAATCTCGGCATTCTCTAAGCCGTGAGTGTGAGCCTGGCCCGCCGGCTCATCTCGGCCGGCTTCAGCGATCTTGAGAAAGGTGAACGTTTCCTTGCCGCGCGTGAACTCGACGGCATCGACCAGGAAACGATCTTTGCCGGTCTGCACCTGAGCGCGAACCCTGACACCGCGCTCCAGTCGCTCGTCCGGTTGATTGAGAAGCATCCCTCGCTCAGGCAGCTCGCGGGCGAGCACCCGGATCGCAGTGAGCCGCTTTACCGCTTGCTGGGGGCATCCGAGGCCTTGGGGGAGTTCCTGATCAGGCATCCGGAACACCTGGACGTCTTCGATGTCCGCGTCAGCCCGGAACCTTTGTCCGCCGATGCGGGTGAGCTGCGGAGGAAGCTTCTCCGATCGGTGAAGGCAGATCCCAACTCGCCCAGGCCCGTTGCCGCGACGACGGGAGCCTCCGCCTATGCCGCCCTCCGGACGGCCTACCGGCGCGGGCTCACCGAACTGGCCATCAAGGACCTTTGCGCAGCCAGTCCCCAGGACTTCATGCCCGCCGTCGGCGCCGAACTAGCGGACCTCGCCGGTGCGGCGATAGAAGCGGCCTTGGCGGTTGCCAGGGCAGAAGCCGCGGCGACTTTCGACCCCGCCGATCTTGCCGGCGTCGGGCTGGCCGTCATCGGAATGGGCAAATGCGGTGCCCGGGAGCTCAACTACATTTCCGACGTCGACGTCATCTACGTGATTGAGGCGCCGGACCTGGAGGACGCCGAGGCCGCGACGATCGGGACGGCCCTGGCCGCCGGGATCTCCCGCGCCATTTCGTCCACGGGGACCGAACCCGGTTTGTGGGAAGTGGACGCGAACCTCCGGCCCGAGGGGAAATCGGGACCCCTCGTCCGGACGTTGCCCTCGCATTTGAGTTACTACGCGAAGTGGGCCGAAAGCTGGGAGTTCCAGGCCCTCCTCAAGGCCCGGACCATCGCAGGGGACCGGGATCTGGGTTCGCGTTACGAGAAAGCCGTCCAGCCGCTCGTGTGGGCTTCGGCCGGGCGGGAAGGCTTCGTGGAATCGGTGCAGGCGATGCGCCGGAGGGTGACGAACAACATTGCGCCCGCGGAAGAACAGCGCCAGATCAAGCTGGGTCCCGGCGGCCTGCGCGATGTGGAGTTCACGGTCCAGCTCCTGCAACTCGTCCACGGAAAGTCCGACGAAACGCTCCGCTGCCGGGATACGACCTCGGCGATAGCCGCGCTGTCCGCGGGCGGCTACATCGGACGGGTCGATGCCGCTGCCTTCGACGCCGCCTACCGTTACCTGCGCGTTCTCGAGCACCGCATCCAGTTGTTCCAGATGCGCCGTACCCACCTCATGCCTACGAGCCAAGAGTCCCTCCGTTTCCTTGCGAAGGCGGTCCTGGGGCCCTTTTCCACGGGGCGGCCACATCCGGACGCCCTGATCGAAACCTGGCAGAAGACAAAACGCTCTGTTCGAGAACTGCACGACCGCATCTTCTACCGGCCGCTCCTCAACACGGCCGCGAAGTTGAGCACCGAAGATGCCCGCCTCACTCCGGAAGCCGCCCAAGGAAGGCTTGCGGCGCTCGGCTATCGCGACCCGCAAGGCGCCATGCGCCATATCGAGGCCCTCACTGCGGGGGTCAGCCGCCGTGCCGCCCTGCAGCGGCAACTGCTTCCCATCCTGCTCGGCTGGCTCGCCGAAGGCGTAGACCCCGACGCCGGATTGCTCGCCTTCCGGCGCGTCAGCGAAGCCCTCGGAACCACCCACTGGTACCTCGGGATGCTCCGGGATTCCCAAGCGGCAGCTGAGCGGCTCTGCCATGTGCTCTCCAACTCACGGTTGATCGCCGATCTGCTGGAGGTGTCCCCGGAATCCGTTGCCTGGCTTGGCGCCGACAAGGAACTCCTGCCGCTCAGCTTCGAAGCCCAGTGGCAGGAAATCCAGTCCAAGATGTCGCGCCATGCCGATCCCGCGAACGCGATGCGGCTGATCCGGCTCATCAGGCGCCGGGAAATCCTCCGGATAGCCATCGCGGACAGTGCGGGCCTCCTGGAGCAAGACGCAGTGGGCGCGGCATTGGCCGATGCCGACCGGGCCGCCGTTTTGGGCGCGCTGCATGTCGCCGAGGCCATCGTGGGTTCCGACGGGCCCCTCAAGACACAGGTGCTCGTGGTTGCCATGGGCAGGCAGGGCGGGCGGGAGATTGGCTACGGCTCGGACGCCGACGTCATGTACGTCCATCGCGCACTTCCCGGGGCGACTGAAGCCGAGGCCCAGCAACAAGCCCTTGCCATTGTGGGACATATTTCCACCTTGCTGACCCAACCCCTCAAACCGGCCATCCTGGCCGAGCGGGTCCTCGCCGTCGACGCCGATCTTCGCCCCGAGGGGAAGAACGGGGCCATGGTCCGGTCCCTGGAGTCATACGCCGAGTATTACCGTCGCTGGTCCCTCATCTGGGAAGCACAAGCGTTGTTGCGGGCGCAACCCATGGCAGGCAACGACGAATTGGCTGCCGAGTTCGTCCGGCTGATCAACCCGATCCGTTACCCGGAATCGCTCCCTGAGACGGATGTGCGGGAGATCCGGCGCGTGAAGGCACGGGTTGAGTCGGAAAGGCTCCCCAGGGGCGCCGACCCGGCCAGGCACGTCAAGCTCGGCAGGGGCGGACTCAGCGACGTCGAATGGCTTGTGCAACTGCTGCAACTCCAACACGCAGGGAAGCAGCCGCAACTCCGGACTACATCCACCCTTCAGGCCCTCGACGCGATCGAGTCGTTGGACTTGATCGCCAAGGGTGACATCGTGTTGCTTCGCAAAGCCTGGCGCCTCGCGAGCCGTATCCGCTCCGCGAATGTGATCTGCACCGGGCGCGCTTCCGATCTCCTCCCGGCCTCCCGCAGGGATCTGGAGGCCGTCGCGAGATGGTGTGGTTACGCTCCAGGGCAAGCCGCGGTGTTCGAAGAAGACTATCTGCGCCTGAGCCGGCGGACCCGGGCCGTTTTTGAGAAGGACTTCTACGGCCAGTGAGCGCCGGCCTGGGCCGCGCCGTGGAGTGCGCTGCGACGGCTAAGCTCGAAGGATGCCGGAAACCGTGTGGCTCATTCCCCTGAAGGACCTCGACGACGACGCCCGCGCCGTCACGCTGGGCGACGTCGCCACCATGGAACTGGCTGCGGGACAGGAAGACTTCGTCGGGGACCCGTTCACGATGATGATCATGGGTCTGGAGGACGAAAGCCGCCTGCCGTACGTGATCGAAGCGGCCGGTGCCGCCGTAGGAGTCTTCACCTTGCAGGCGTGTGCCGCAACCTTGGCTGGATGGCCCGACGACCACTCGGCCTGGCTCTTGCGTGGCTTCCTGATCGACCGGCCGCACCAAGGCAGGGGGCTGGGCGCCCTGTCGGCTGCGGCCGCTGCCCGGGAAGCACAGAAGCTGACCGCGAGGCTGGGCGGCGGGCAGGCCGGCGTCGTGCTTGCCGTCAACGAACGCAATCCCGCCGCCAAGGCTGCCTACGCAAAGGCCGGTTTTGTCGAAGCGGGCAGGTACTTGGGCGGATCCGCCGGCCCGCAATGGACCATGTACCGGGGTTTCGGCGACTAGGCCGTATCTAGGACTCGACGAGCGTCACGATTGTGTCCGGGCGCACGCCGTCGTACTTCATCGCCTCGGCCGCAGCGTCGGACTCCATCATTCGTTGGAACGTTTCCATGTCCGGGACTTCGACGATCAGCCCGACCCGGTTGGTTTTTGCCGGATCCACGAACGTGCGGACCGTGAAGCCCATGGGTCCGAAGATCTCTTGCCTTTTCGGTGAGCCCAGCCAGTGCTCAACGTCGTCGACCTCATGGAAGATCACCAAGGTTGTCATCGTATGCCTCCGCTTTGAGTGGTTTCGCCAGGAGCCGGAAGGGATGAGGACTCTCTTGAGCATCCTGATCATGCCGAACGTACCACGGTGTCCTCAGCGGCGACAGTGCCGTCGGATTGGCAGAACCGGACGCTCGCTCACCTATGCGGGTGTTTGGCCGGACCCCCGCTCACCTATGCGGGTGTTTGGCCGGACCCCCGCTCACCTATGCCGTCAATCGGGTCAAAGGGTCTTGCCGGATTAGAATAATAAGCATGCTTACAGTAAGGTTGCTGAGGTTTGCACAACGATAAAGGCAATCATCAGAATGTTTACGACTGAAACGGAAGGTACATCATGAATGTCATCCTCGGAATCGTCGCGGTCATCGCGATCGTTTTCTTTATCATTGGCGGAACCGTAAAGGCCCTGGGATTCCTTCTGTGGATCGCCCCGATACTGATCGTCTTGGCGATTATCGTCTTCCTCTTCAGGTTGATTAGCGGGCGCCGGCGGGTGTAGGAAAAATTTGGGGGTCCGGCCCCGGCGATCCGGGGTCTTTACGGCAAGGACGGCTGTGTCTTAACGGACACAGCCGTTCTTCTTTTTGACCAAAGCAGCTATGGACGAGGATGATCCGACGGCGCCGCGGCATCTGTATCGATGAGGGCGGCGAGCCGTTCCACTTGCTCGGAAAGCCGCCGGACTTCGAGTCGAAGGGGTTCTTCCGCCTTTGCCGTTGCGCTTGCCGCCCCTTGGGAAACCTGCTCCACCAGCCATGATGCGACCGATGCTGTGACCACTCCGAGGACCGCGATGCCGCAGACCATGAGGCCGGCCGCCACGCATCGACCCGTGAATGTGACCGGATAGTGGTCCCCATAGCCGACAGTGGTAATTGTGACCAGCGCCCACCACAGGGCATCTCCGAAGTTACGGATATTTGCACCGTCAGCGTTTTCTTCGACATCGAGAACAGCCAGCGCTCCGCAATAGGTCAGGAGCAGGGCGGCTCCGAGCACGAAGGTGACGATCCGTCCCCTCAGCGCGGTCCCGGCAGTCTTCCGGAGCACCCGCAACAAGGTCACCAGCCGGAGTAGGCGCAAAGGACGCAGGACAGGCAGTGCGAGGATCAAGAGCTCATGAAGGTTCCTGATGAACCACCGTCCCCTCTGCGGCGCGAGGACCAGGTTTGCCAGATAGTCCACAACGAACAGCACCCATGTAAGCCAGACGATCGTGTCCACCACGCCGGATGCGCGTTCTTGAAGGTTGCCGATGACTTGGACGGAGTAGGCCGCGAGGAAAACCAGGGCTGCCACAATGAGCGGCCACTCCATGTAGCGGCGCCAGAGTTGTTGAGTCATGGATGCATCGTAGAGCAAGACTCATGCGCCACAGGCCGTCTGGCATGCACGGCTTCCAGAGTCGTCACGCTGCTCCCAAGGCACGTGGGGGAAGGAGACGTGGGCGGCGCTCCAGGCGGGAACGTCGAGGTGGTCCGAACGAGCCCCGACATACGAAAAAGCCGGCCCCGGGTGATGAAACCTGAGGCCGGCTTTTCTGTGTGCGGATTCTTGCGGACTGTCTGCGGGCTATGCCCGATTTCGCCGCGTGATCTGGCTAGACGCCGTAGTAGAGCTCAAACTCGTAAGGGTTCGGGCGCAGCGACAGCGGGCGGATCTCGTTCTCGTACTTGTACTCGATCCAGGTGTCGATCAGGTCCTGGGTGAACACGCCACCGGCCTGCAGGAACTCGTTGTCCTCTCGCAGGGCCTCAAGCGCTTCCTCAAGGGAGCCCGGAGCCTTGGGGATGTCCTTGGCTTCCTCGGCAGGCAGTTCGTACAGGTCCTTGTCGATCGGAGCCGGGGGCTCGATGCGGTTGCGGATGCCGTCGATGCCGGCCATGAGCTGGGCGGAGAACGCCAGGTACGGGTTGGACGCGGCGTCCGGAGCGCGGAACTCGATGCGCTTGGCCTTCGGGTTGGAACCCGTGATCGGGATGCGGATACCGGCGGAGCGGTTGCCCTGCGAGTAGACCATGTTGACCGGAGCTTCGAAGCCCTTGACCAGGCGGCGGTAGGAGTTGACCGTCGGGTTGGTGAACGCGAGCACGGCAGAGGAGTGCTTCAGCAGACCGCCGATGTACCAGCGCGCGGTGTCGGAGAGGCCGGCGTAGCCCTTCTCGTCGTAGAACAGCGGATCGCCGTTGCTCCACAGCGACTGGTGGCAGTGCATGCCCGAGCCGTTGTCACCGAAAATCGGCTTCGGCATGAAGGTTACGGACTTGCCGTACTCCCATGCGGTGTTCTTGATGACGTACTTGAACTTCTGCAGGTCGTCGGCTGCGTGCACCAGCGTGGTGAACTTGTAGTTGATCTCTGCCTGGCCGGCGGCACCGACCTCGTGGTGGGAGCGCTCGACTTCGAGGCCTGCTTCGTCCAGGGCGATGCACATGGCGTCGCGGAGGTCGGCCTGGTGGTCAACCGGCGCAACCGGGAAGTAGCCGCCCTTGAACGGGGTCTTGTAACCGAGGTTGCCGCCTTCTTCTTCGCGGCTCGTGTTCCACGGGGCTTCAATCGAGTCGACCTTGTAGAAGGAACCCTGCGGGGAGGATTCGAACTGGACGTTGTCGAAGACGTAGAACTCGGCTTCGGGGGCAAAGAATGCCGTGTCGGCAATGCCCGTGGAGGCCAGGTACGCTTCGGCCTTTTCGGCAACGCCTCGAGGGTCGCGGTGGTACGGGTCGCCGGTGCGCGGGTTCACGATGGAGAAGTTCAACGCGAGGGTCTTCTCGATGCGGAAGGAGTCGATGAAGGCCGTCGTGACGTCCGGGATGAGCTGCATATCGGACTCGGCGATGCCCTGGAAACCGCGGATGGAAGATCCGTCAAAGAGCTGGCCGTTGACAAAGAAGTCAGCGTCGACGCTCTTGGCCGGCACATTGAAGTGCTGCTGGACGCCCGGAAGATCGGTGAAGCGGATATCGACGAACTTTACGTCTTCGTCTTTGATGAACTTGAGGACTTCGTCCGCAGTCTTGAACATCTATGCTCCTAACGCATACAGGTAACAGGCCCTTGGGCCGTCTGATCCAGCGCAAACCGAAAGCAGGGAAACAAAAAAGTATCCCCGAAGCGGCGGCTAGCAACTTCTCCAACCATAGGGAAATGGGATTTCCCCGGAGTGTCAGTATTGTTTCGAGCAGGTTACAGAACTGCCTGCCGTGTAAACGCTACTTGTCTACTGCAGTGCCAGTCTATGTCTTTCGTCCGTGTGTCCGTTTCCTTGTGAGCACCGTGAACGATCCACTGCCCGCGGCCCCCGCCGCCGGGCATCGGGTGGTGAAGCCGTAAGCTTGACGTGTGGTTGATCGTAAAGATATTGGTTCATGGCTCACAGGGCCGGACACGTCCGGAATTTCCAAGTACCCGGGAGCGCGGCTCGGCCTGCCCGAGTCCGGTCCCGGCTCCATGGCCCGGGCCGGTCGTCGCATCCTGGCGATCTGCATTGACTGGGTCATTGCCCTGGCGATCAGCAACTTTGCCTTCAGCGGCAACCAATGGGCAACGCTTGCAGTGTTTGCGGTGGAGCAGATCCTTCTCATCGGCACGCTGGGCTACAGCATCGGGCACCGGGTGGCCGGGATCCACGTCGTACGGCTCGGAGGATCACAAGCGGGGCCCTTGGCCGCCTTCGTCAGGACGGTCCTCCTGTGCCTGGTGATTCCTGCGGTCGTTTTCGACCCCGACCAACGCGGCCTCCACGACCGGGCCGTGAATACCATCCTCATTCGGATGTAACTTTTACGGCGACAAAGAATAACAGCAGACGAAAAAGCCGCCCGTTCCTGGGGATTCCAGGAACGGGCGGCTGGCGTTGTAGTTAGCGTCCGCGTGCTGCCTTGCGGTCAGGGCGTGCCTTGTAGGGGTCGATTCCCTTGGGGATCGGCAGGCGGTTGCCCAGCGAAGAGATCCGCTTGCTGACAGCGCCGACCTCAACCTTGGTGAGCTCGTTCTTGTACCTGTTCATCGTCTTTGCGATCTGGCTGATCGGTACTTGGCCTTCGCCTCGGCCGCTTTCGATCACGTGAATGGTGACATTCGGCAGAATGCGGGAGAGCTTCTTGCGCTCGGCGTCGACCAGCGGCTTGACGCGGTGCGAAGGTCCTTCGCTGACCAGCACGACGCCGGGACGGCCGATGGCGCGGAAGACGGCGTCCTGGGTGCGCGGGTTGACGGCGACCGGCTGGTCTTCCGTGATCCAGCCGCGGCGCAGGGTCCCCAGCGCCGCACCGGATGCTCCGGGCTGGTTCTCGATCTGCGCGAAGGCAGCCCGTTCCGCGCGGCGCGAGAGGATGAAGACAGCTGCCAGCAGGCCCAAGGGGATGCCGATGATCAAGCCAGTGATCCAGTTGTTCAGGAGGAGCCCGACGATGAGGCTGACAGCAACGACGCCGAGGAACGCCAGCAGCATGAGCCACACGACGATGGGGTCGTTCCGGCGGGTCATCTTGAAGACCTCGCCGATCTGCTTCAGCTGGCTCGGCTTCTTGGCCTTGGCTTCCTTGGGCTTGCGGGAAAACAAGCCGCGCTTGGGAGCGTCGGCAGCCGATGTTGTCGAGTTGCTGGAATCAGGGGATTTCGCCATAGTGCCTTAATTCTACGTGATTTATGCCAAAGGACCGGACGCCGGATTTGTCCGGGATCCGGTCCTTTGACCGTGCTTTTGCCGACGTGCTATGCGTGGTGTGCGAGGAGGGTGCGGGCTTCCTGGCGGGTGGTGCCGGAGTCTTGGATGCCTTCGGCGATGTGGGCGAGGTGCGCGGGGATTTCGCGGCCTTTTTTGCGCATCGCGGTGGCCCAGAGGCGTCCGGCGCG